>NZ_CP127409.1:319674-639349 GCF_030291135.1 Rhodanobacter thiooxydans
GATCGCGCCGGTGAGGAAGCCGCGACCCAGCGGCGAATAGGCCACCAGGCTGACGCCGAGTTTGCGGCAGGCATCGAGCATGCCGTTGGTTTGCGGGTCGCGCGTCCACAGCGAGAACTCGCTTTGCAGCGCCGCGATCGGATGCACCTTGCACGCGCGCTCCAGCGTGGCGCCGGAGGCCTCGCTCAGGCCGAGATGGCGCACCTTGCCCGCGCTAACCAGCCCGGCCATCGCGCCGACGGTCTCTTCGATCGGCACGGTCGGGTCGACGCGATGCTGGTAGTACAAGTCGATGGTGTCGATGCCCAGCCGCTTGAGGCTGGCGTCGCAGGCGGCGCGCACGTAGTCCGGACGGCCGTTGACGCCGCGTGCGGCCGGGTTGTCCGGGTCGCGCACGATGCCGAACTTGGTGGCGATGAAGGCCTGTTCGCGGCGACCCTTGATCGCCTTGCCCAGCAGTACCTCGTTGGTGTGCGGACCGTACATGTCGGCGGTGTCGAGCAGGTTGAGGCCGCGATCCATCGCGCGGTGGATGGTGGCGATCGACTCGGCGTCGTCGTGGGTGCCGTAGAACGCGCTCATGCCCATGCAGCCGAGGCCGAGGGCGGAGACTTCGGGGCCATTCTTTCCAAGAGTGCGGGTCTGCATGAGGCGGCTCCGGTGGGTGAAGGTTGGCGCATGGTGCGCCGTGAGGGTCGTCGGATACATGCTCAATGATGGCTGTCACCAATCCATGCAAGACAACCATCGCGATGGATCGGTTCGAAGCCATGCGGCTGTAGACGCGGATCGTCGGGCTGGGCAGCCTCACCGCCACGGTGGACCACGCCCGCGTGTGTCGTGATGGCTCCTCCCCCTGCGTTGCAGGGGAGGGTGCAATCACGACGCGCGTGGTGGGCCGGGGCGCGGCGTGCTGGTGCCGAGCGTGTCGCTGGTCAGCGGGGCGCCAGCGGTGATAAGGGCGCCGCGCTGCTCGGCCAGCGGCAGGCGCAGCATGCAGTCCTCGAAGCCGGCCAGTTTCCGGAACACCGGCAGCGCCTGCACCTGCGCCACCAGCGCGGCCATCAGCGGCCAGCGTTCCGCGTCGATCGCGTAGCGCACGAACGAGGCGGTGCGGAAGAAGCTGGCGAGGCTGATATCGGCGATCGACAGTGCACCGAACACGAAGCCGTCGTCCGGCAGCTGCTGCTCCAGGTAGTCGAGTGCGGCAGGGATCGCCTGGTCGCGCGCGTGCTGCACCACCGCCTCGTTGGGCACTTCGCCGAAGATGTGGCGCTTGATCGCGAGTTGATAGAACAGCCGCCAGATCAACCCGTCGGCCAGCCGCGTGTCGGCGTATTCCTCCAGCCAGCGCGCGCGGGCGCGATCGGCGATGTCGCGCGGGTAGAGCGCCGGCGTGGGCTGCCGGTCCTCCAGGTACTGGCAGATCACCGAGGAGTCGTTGAGCACCAGCGCGCCGTCGACCAGCACCGGGATGCGGCGCAGCGGGCTCAGCCGGGAAAACTCGTCGTCGCCCACGAACGGCGCGATCGGGTCGACTTCATATTCCAGCCCCTTCAGCTCCAGGCACACCAGCACCTTGCGCACGTAGGGCGAGAGGTAATTGCCGATGACTCTGAGGCGCTGCGACATGGCGCGGCTCCGGGAACATGGATGGCGCAGCGTGCAACCGCCGGTGCAGGCCCGTCAAGCGGGGTCGATGGTGTCCGGCAGCGCCGGGATCGCCGTGGGCGAGCCGTTGGAATCCAGCGCGATCATCACGAAGCGGCCGGTGGTGCAGATCCGGCGGTCGCCGCTGAGCGGATCCTCGGCGGTCATTTCCACCTCGACGTGCATCGAACTGCGGCCGACCCTGACCACGCTGGCGACCAGTTCGACCAGCTGGCCGGTACGCACCGGCACGCGGAAGTTCACCTCCTCCGAGCGCGCGGTGACCACGGTGCGCCGTGCGTAGCGCGAGGCCACGATGAAGGCGGCCTTGTCCATCCACGCCAGCGCCTGGCCGCCGAACAGGGTGCCGAGGTGATTGGTGTGGTCGGGGAAAACCATTTCCAGCAGGCGGGCTTCGATCGGGGCAGGCGGCATCGGGGGTGGCTTCCATGGAGGACGGGTGCGGGTTGCGTGGCGTCCATGCGGTGGCGCATCTTGCGGCATGAGCGGGGCAATCGGGACCAATGGCAGGGGTGCCATCGGTCATGCCACGTTAGCATCGGGTGTTCGGTGCATCTGGGCCAGGGTCGGCAACCGCAGGAATCCGCTTCCGCAAGGGGAACGCAACATGGGTTTGAAGATCGGCAGTTCACGCGTGCTTGGCGCGCTGGTCATGGGAACATTGTCCGCCGGCGTGGCCGCGCAGGGACGGACGTTGAGCGCGAACGACTACGCGCAGGCGGAACGCTTCATGAGCTACAACACCGCACCGCTGGTCGATCACGCGGTGCAGAAGGTCGACTGGCTGGATGACGGCCACTTCTGGTATGTCGACCACGATGCCGGCGGCGATCACTTCGTGCGGATGGATGCGGCCAGCGGCAAGGCCGCGCCGCTGTTCGATCAGGTGAAGCTGGCCGCGGCGCTGGGCAAGGCCAGCGGCAAGCCGGTCGATGCGGAGAAGTTGCCGGTGACCGGCTACGAGGCGAAGCCGGACGGCCGCATCGACGTCGCCGTGCGCGGCAAGCACTACGTATGCGACCTCGCCGCCGCCGAGGCGAGCTGCGTCGACCGCGCCTCGCTGGTGAAGACCGGCAAGGAGCCGGGCGCGCTGTCGCCGGACAAGCAGAGCGAGGCGTTCATCCGCGACTGGAACCTGTGGCTGCGCGACGTCGCCAGCGGCAAGGAAACCCAGCTCACCACCGACGGCGTCGAGAACTTCGGCTACGCCACCGACAACGCCGGCTGGAAGCACACCGACAACGCGATCGTGGAGTGGTCGCCGGATTCGAAGCGGATCGCCACCTTCCAGCAGGACCAGCGCAAGACTGGCGAGATGTACCTGGTCAGCACCAACGTCGGCCATCCGAAGCTGGAGAAGTGGAAGTACCCGCTGGTCGGCGACAAGGACGTGACGATGATCGAGCGCGTCATCATCGATGTCGCCGCGAAGAAGGTCACGCGCCTGCAGATGCCGCCGGACCAGCACCGCTCCAGCCTGTGCGACGACGTCAGCTGCGGCCCCGATGGCGGCTGGGACGACGTGAAGTGGGCGGCGGACGGCAAGACGCTGGCCTTCGTCTCCACCTCGCGCGATCACAAGCACGAGTGGTTACGCATCGCCGACGCGAACACCGGCAAGGTGCGCACGGTGTTCGAGGAAGTGGTGCCGACGTACTACGAGAGCGGCAATGGTGCGGTGAACTGGCGCTACCTGCCCGAGACGAACGAGGCGATCTGGTTCAGCGAGCGCAACAACTGGGGCAACCTGTACCTGTACGACCTCACCAGCGGCAAGCTCAAGCATGCGATCACCAGGGGCGACGGCAACGTCACCGAGGTGCTGAAGGTCGATCCGAAGACGCGCACCGTGTGGTTCCGCGGCGTCGGCCGCACGGCGGGCGTGAACCCGTACTACCAGCAGTTCTTCAAGGTCAGCCTGGACGGCGGCAAGCCGGTGCTGCTGACGCCGGAAGCGGCCGACCATACGGTGACGCTGTCGCCGGACGGCAAGGCCTTCGTCGATGCGTATTCCACCCCGACCACGCCGCCGGTCACCGTGCTGCGCAGCGCGGTCGACGGCCGTCAGCTGGCCAGCGTGGCCACCGCCGACATCTCGCGCCTGAAGGCCGCCGGCTGGGTACCGCCAATCCCGTTCACCGTGAAGGGCCGCGACGGCAAGACCGACCTGTACGGCATGATGTTCAAGCCGACGAACTTCGATGCGTCGAAGAAGTACCCGATCATCGACTACATCTATCCGGGCCCGCAGACCGGTTCGGTGCGGGGGCGCAGCTTCTCCTCCGCACGCGCCGACCACCAGGCGATGGCGGAACTCGGCTTCATCGTGATCGCGCTCGACGGCATGGGCACGCCGTGGCGCTCCAAGGCGTTCCACGACGCCTACTTCGAGCACGTCGAGGACAACACGCTGCCTGACCAGGTGCTTGGCATCAAGGAACTCGGCAAGAAGTATCCGTGGATCGACCTGGACCGCGTCGGCATCTGGGGCCATTCCGGCGGCGGCAACGCCACCGCCGCGGCGATGTTCCACTACCCCGACTTCTTCAAGGTCGGCTGGGCCGAGAGCGGCAACCACGACAACCGCAACTACGAGGACGACTGGGCCGAGAAGTGGCAGGGCCTGCTGGTGACCGACAAGGACGGCAAGACCAACTACGACGCCCAGGCCAACCAGAGTTTCGCCAAGAACCTCAAGGGTCGCCTGATGCTGGTGCACGGCACCATGGACGACAACGTGCCGCCCTACCAGACCCTGCTGGTGGCCGACGCGCTGATCAAGGCGAACAAGGATTTCGACCTGCTGCTGATCCCGAATGTCCACCACGGCTACGCCGCAGCCACCCCGTACGCCACCCGCCGTCGTTGGGACTACTTCGTGCAGTACCTGGCCGGCAACACGCCGCCGCACGAGTACCAGCTGAAGGCGTGGCCCTGGCGCTGAGCGCTACGTCCGGTTCCTCCCCTTACGCAGCAGGGGGAGGTCAGGAGGGGGTAACGCTCTTGACCTTGACTTGATGAAGAGCGACCCCGCCCCAGCCCTCCCCTGCGAGCAGGGGAGGGCAAAACGATGCGTCGCGGGGCGGCCGTGATTCCGCTCAGCGCAGGGCCGTCGGCTTCGCGACGCCCTTGGCCAGTGCTTCGTCGATCAAGGCACTGATCTGCCGGTTGGCTTCAGCGGTGGCCTGCTCCTGCCGTTTGCCCAGCGCATCCTGCTTTGCGCCGAGCGCATCCTGCTGTTTGGCGAGCGCATCCTGCTGGCGCGCCAGCTCGTCCTGTTGCCGAGCGAGGTCGTTTTCACCGGCCTGCAGATGTGTCTGCGCCGCC
Organism: Rhodanobacter thiooxydans; assembly: GCF_030291135.1. Classification (NCBI taxonomy): domain Bacteria; kingdom Pseudomonadati; phylum Pseudomonadota; class Gammaproteobacteria; order Lysobacterales; family Rhodanobacteraceae; genus Rhodanobacter; species Rhodanobacter thiooxydans. Next base: position 324,673 of record NZ_CP127409.1, read on the forward strand.
TCGACTTCGGCCCGGCGCTTGTCGTTGTGTGGATCCATGTCCAGCGCCGCCTGCGCGCCTGCCAGCTTGGCCTGTTCGGCGGCCAGTTGCCCCTGGCGCATGCCCAGCGAACCCTGTCGTGCGCCAAGCCCGCCTTGCTCGCCGCCTAGGCGTCCCTGCTCGCCACCCAGCTCACCCTGCTGTCTTCCCAGCTCGCTTACCGGTGCATAGATGGCCTTGGCACGCTGGAGGTAGGTGCTGTCGCGAACCACGTAGGACTTGTTGCCGCGACGGAACCACAGGATGGGCTCGTTTCCCTTGCGCAGCCGGTTCACCGCATCGACGTCGGCGTCCGAGCCGTTGACCGTGACCGAATCGCCATCGAGCAAGGCGAAACCGTAGGCAGCATCGGACGAGGTTTCGATACTGACGTGGTGTGCTGAAAAGCTGTGCGTGCGAGACGGTGGGGGCGGCGGAGGCGGAGGCGGCAAGGGCGCGCTTGGCGGCGGAGGGGGCGGGAGCGCTGCAACGGGCGGCGGAGGCGCGGGTAGTGTGTTCATGGGTGGCGCTGGAGGCGCCGGGGGGACGGATCGCATGGCGGCCACCGGTGCCGCCGGCGCAACGGCCGTGGTGCTGGCCACCGGCGACGCGGCATTGTGCTGTTTGCTGTTCGCGGCGGTGACGCGGTAAGGCAGCACGCCGGCCATGGCGACCAGCGCCACCAGCAGCCATCCGCGCAAATGCCGGTGGGAAACGGGGTCAACATGCTGGAGCATGGTCAGTCGCCTCTTCAGGTTCTGGAACGTGGGGGACGCGCCGGCAAGACCGGCGTGGATCGGACGGGATACGCCCAGGCGCAGCAGCAGCTGGGCGTATGCATGGGGTGGCGTGTCGGTCTGCCGCAGCACGTCGGCGTCGCAGGCGGCCTCGCGTTCGAAGGCGTACTCGCGCATCGCCCACCGCACCATGGGATGGAAGAAGAACAGTCGCGAGGCGATGGCCGGCAGCCAGCCCAGCCACAGGTCGCCGCGCCGCAGATGAGCCAGTTCGTGCGCAATGGCCATCGCCGATTCGGCGGGCGTCATCGCATGCACGGCGGGAAACAGCACCACCGGCTGGCGCAGGCCGTTCACCTGGGGTGAATCGATATCGGCGCAGACGTACAGCGGTGGGCAACGCCGCAGGCCGAGCGCGCGTGCACGTTGCGCGCACAGGATCTGCATCGGCACGTCGGCCAATGGTGCGGCCTGCTCCAGCAACTGACGCGAGCGACGCCACTGGCGCGCCAGCAAGGGTAATTGCGCCAGCATGGCCGTCAGCCAGAGCAGGGGCAGCAGCACCCGCCAGGAAAGGGGTGACTCTGTCGCGACGCTGTGTGGTGCTGGCTCGTGTGATGGTGTCGGTGTGGCGCGAAGGGCGATGGACGCTGCCGGTTCGCGTGCCAGCGCGGCCGGGATGGATGGCTCGTTCGCGCTGGTGGTGACCGGTGCCAGCAGCGGCAGCGCCAGTGGCGCGTGCCAGCACAGCCCGAGCAGCAATTGCAGGCTGACCAGCCACCACAGCGAGCAACGCAGCGCGGCCGGCAGTCGTGGCAACAGGCGCACGATCAGCAGCACCACGGCGATCAGTACGCTGGCCTGGATGGACGTCCAGACGAGCCGGGTGAACAACACATCCGCGAGGTGGCCGAGAGTGTTCATCTCATGCTCCCTTGCGTCGCGATTGCAGCTGCGCCACCAGCGCCTCGAGTTCGGCCAGTTCGCTGTCGGAGACTTCGCCGTGTTCCGACATCCACGCCACGAACGGCGAGACCGAACCGCTCAGCGTCTTCTCGACGAAGCTGCCCACCGCGCTGCGCACCGCTTCGCCGGCGCCAGTGGCGGTGCTGTAGCGGAACATGCCGCTCAGTTGCTTGCGCTTGAGATAACCCTTGCCGCGCAGCCGCTCCATCATGGTCAGCACGGTGGAGCGGGCCAGCCCGCGCGGCTCGCCGAAACTTGCCGCCACCTCGCCGACCGAGGCGGCGCCGGAGTCGTCGATGTGCTGCAGCAGCGCCAGTTCCTGGTCGCCGATGGTGGGTTTGCGCATGGCCGGGCCCCGTGTGACTACAGATGTAGTCAACATATGCCTTGACTACATCTGTAGTCAATAGGCCGTCGGTCACGCCGGCGGCGGCACGACCCTGCCGGGGTCCGAAAAAAAGCCGGCGCCATCGAGGCGCCGGCGGTTCGTGCTGCGTGTGGCGGGTCGCTCAGAACGTGTAGCGCAGTGTCAGCATCGCCGACCAGCGCGAGACCACGCGGCTGGGGTCGTAGAAGCCACCGTCGTAGGTCTGCAGTAGCTGCGGCTGGTAGTTGCCGTTCTTGTCTTTCGGCAGCGTATACACGTACTGGCCCTGCGCGTTCACGCCGGCGTAGCTGGCGAGCGTGCGGGTCGGGTAGATGCCGGTATTGCGCTGCTGGCCCCAGTCCTTGTTGAGCAGGTTGAGCATGTTGTAGACGTCCAGACGCAGCTCGCCCTTGTTGCCCTTGAAGATGCCCGGCACTTCCTGCGAGAAGCTCATGTCCAGTTCGTTCACCCAAGCGGTGCGCGTGCCGTTGCGACCGGCGATCTGGCCGCGGTGGTCCTTGAGGTACTTCTCGTTGGCCAGGAATGCCTGGAACTGGTCGATCAGCTGCTGGCTGGTGCCGGGCGCGTACGTCACCTTCGGGTCGTTGGCGGACGGGATGTAGGCCGGGTCCCAGCCGGAGATGCTGTCGCCATTGGCGTCGTTGCTGAACACCCAGGTGTACGGCATGCCGGTGTGGCCGCTATAGAACGCCGACACCTGGGTCTGGTAGTCGCCGAAGAACGCGTGCTGCCAGGTCAGCGAGGCCTTCAGCGCCTTGGCCACGTTGTAATTGGAGGTGGCCTCGACGTTGGAGTTGGGGTTCAGCCGGGCAACGCGCTGGTAGCCGTTGTAGGCGATCGTGTCGGTGCCCGGGTCGACGTCGGTGGCGTGGTTGAAGGTCAGGCTGAGGTTGCCGAACCAGTTTGCCGAGAAGGGCTTGTTCAGCGCCAGGGTGAGGCTGTCCGACTTGCCCTTGTGGGTATTGGTGAGCAGGGTCGACTGCGTGCTGAAGGCACGGTTCTGGTTGGCCAGCGCGTCCTTCGAGACTGGCGCCTCGCCCGGCGTCTTCCAGAACTGCTCGCGGCCGTCCGGCAGCACGCCGGTGGGCGCGCCGAAGTTCAGCGCCTGGTACAGGATGCCGTCGCGTACCTGGATGTGCTGGTACTCGGCCGACGCGGTCAGTCCCCACCACGGCAGCTCGCGGTCCAGCGCCAGGCTGGCCTTCCACACGGTCGGCAGGCGGAAGTCCCTGGCGATGGTATCGATCGAGCCTGCGCCGCCGCCGGCCGGGATGTTCTGGTTGAACGGATCCGGACTGAACGCCGCCTGCGAGGGATCGAACGTGTTGTAGGAGAGCAGGGTGATGCCGTTGTTCTGGTACGGGTTGGTCATCCACACCGTGGGCGGCGAGGTCTGGAACAGGCCGACGCCGCCGCGCAGCTGGGTCTTGTAGCTGCTGTCGAACAGGTAGTTGAACGACAGGCGCGGCTCGACCACGCGGTTGCCCGGACCCACCGTGTAGTTGTTCGGGTAGCCGAAGGCCCGCGCGAACGCGGCGTTGTAGACCGGCGGCGCGCTGGAATGCGGGATGTCCACGCGCACGCCGTATTGCACCGACAACTGCTCGTTGACCTGCCAGGTGTCCTGCAGGAACGGGCTGTACTGGCTGTAGGTCCACTTGCCGGCAATGTCATTGAGCGTGTAGCCGGGCGCCGGGTGGAACAGGATGTACGAGTTGTAGTTGCCGGCGGCGAAGTTGTCGATGCCCCAGAAGTTGTACTGGCCGAATTCGGTCTGCCCGAACAGGTTGTTGATCTTGTTGCTCTGGTAATCGATGCCGCCCTTGATCGCGTGGTCGCCGACGTAATAGGTGCCGGCCAGGAACACGCTGAACTTCTTGGTATCGATGTGGTTGTAGTGGCGGAAGCGCTCCTCGCCCAGGTTCACCGACGGACCCTTGCCGGTCGGCGACAGGTTCACGTTCACCGCCGGCTGCTGGAACGGCGCGGCGGTGTCCTGCACGAACTTCTGGAAGCCGACCTTGGTTTCGGTGGAGAAGCTGTCGCTCCAGTCGTCGAACACATGGGCGACGTAGTTGTTGGTGGTGATCGTCTTGGTATAGGTGTAGCTGGTCAGGCCCACACTGTTCGGGCTGTTGCCGCCTACCGCGGGCAGCAGCTCCTTGGTGCGCTGGAAGGTGAAGCTGGCGCGGTGGTTGTTGGTGATGTTCCAGTCGATCTTGCCGAGGTAGCGCTTGTCGTCGTAGGTCAGCCCGGTCGGGCCGCCGAACGTGCCCGGGGTCAGGCCAAGCTGCTTGGCCGCGTCGATGATCTTCTGCAGGTCGCCCGGCGAGACCTTGTTGCTGGTGGACGGACCGTTGCCCAGCGAGTCGTCCAGGCCGTTGGCCGAATCGGCGCCGATGCCGGTGGTCTTCTCGTGCTCGGCCGAGACGAAGAAGAACAGCTTGTCCTTGATGATCGGGCCGCCGACGTTGAAGCCGTAGGTGGTGTCCTTCTGGTAGCCCTTGTAGTGGTAGCCCGGGTTGTCGCTGGGCAGCCAGCCGGCGTCGCCGACCAGGTGGTTGGCATTGCGGTAGGCGTAGTACAGCGCGCCATGGAACTGGTTGGTGCCGGACTTGGTCACCGCGTTGACGTCGGCGCCGACTGTGTCGGAGGACGTGTCGTAGTTGGCGGTGGAGATGTTGTATTCGGCGATCGTCTCGGGCGAGATCGGCGACTTCTGGTAGGGCAGGCCGTTCGCGTTCAGGCCGAACGGGTCGCCCTGGGTCACGCCGTCGACGGCGATATTGTTGTAGCGGTTGTTCATGCCGGAGGCGGAGATCGCGCCGGTGCCCTGGTCGGTCACCGTGACGCGCGGGTCCAGGCGCACCACGTCGTCGATCGAGCGGTTGCCCTGCGGGGTTGCCTGCAGCTGGCGCTGCGAGATGTTGGTCGACAGCCCCTTGTTGTCCGAGGAGAAAGTCTGCGCCAGGGTCGAGGCGTTTACGGTGACCGCGCCGAGATTGCTTGCCTGCTGCGCACTGGCACCCATGCTCAGGTTGATCGACGATGGCTGGCCCAGCTGCAGGAACACGTTGTCCTGCTCCACGGCGGCCATGCCGGCCTTGGCCGCGGAGATCTCGAACGGACCGCCCACGCGCAACCCCTGCGCCGCGTAGCGGCCATCGGCGTCGGTGGTCACTTCCTTGGTGGTGCCGGTCGGCTGGTGCACGATCGTCACCGTGGCACCCGACACGGGCTGGCCATGGGCGTCCAGCACCCGGCCGCTGACGCCGGACGTGGTGATGTTCTGCGCGGCGACCGGCGCCATGGCCAGCAGTGAGGCGATGGCGAACGGCAGCACTCTGATGCGGATGGGAGTAGTCATCGGTGATCCTTGAGTGTGGGCAGCAGCGGGGGAGATCCGCCGTGCCCGTGCCGCCAGGCAACGGGCCTGGTGGTGTCGGATCGTCGATGGCTTTCCCCGGTTCGGACGAGTGCAGTTGCAGGATTCGCTGCCTGCTTGCCGCGGCTCGGCGAGTCATTCTAATGCCGTTCCGTGACAAGCCTGCATGTCCCAGGTGCCTTATCCGCACCCGCAAGAATTTGCGATAAATGGCTCAGAACGCCATGTCGAATGCCACCTCGCCTTGCACGCCAACCTGGTAGGCCGAGACGCGGCGTTCGAAGAAGTTGGCCAGTTCCTGCACATCCTGCAGGTCCATGAAGTCGAACGGGTTCTTCGCGCCGTATTTCTTCGGCAGGTCGAGCTGGGCCAGGCGCTGGTCGGCGCAGTACTCGAGGTACTGGCGCATGTCCCTCACCGACATGCCGGCGACGCCGCCGGACAGCACGTCTTCGGCGAAGAGCGTCTCGCAGGCGATCGCGTCCTCGATCATTTCCTCGACCTGGGCACGCATGGCGTCGTCGAACAGCTCCGGCTCCTGCGCGCGGACCGTGCGCACCACCTCGAATGCGAACGCCATGTGCCCGCTCTCGTCGCGGAACACCCAGTTGGTGCCGGCGGCCAGCCCGTGCAGCAGCCCGCGCGAGCGCAGGTAGTAGACGTAGGCGAAGGCGGCGTAGAAGAACAGCCCCTCGATGCAGGCGGCGAAGCAAATCAGGTTGAGCAGGAACTGGCGCCGGTGCTCGCGTGTTTCCAGCCGGCGCAGGTCCTGGATCGAGTCGATCCACTTGAAGCAGAACGCGCCTTTCTGCTGGATCGACGGGATCGTCTCGATGGCCGCAAACGCCGCGTTGCGTTCGACCGGGTCCGGAATATAAGTGTCCAGCAGGGTGAGGTAGAACTGCACGTGCAGCGCTTCCTCGTACAACTGGCGCGAGAGGAACATGCGCGCCTCCGGCGCGTTGATGTGCTGGTACAGGTTCAGCACCAGGTTGTTCGACACGATGGTGTCGCCGGTGGCGAAGAACGCCACCAGCCGCCGGATCAGGTGGCGATCGGCGGCGGACATTTTTGTGTCGAGGTCACGCGTGTCCATCGAGAAATCAACTTCCTCGACGGTCCAGGTGTTCTTGATCGCGTTGCGGTACCTTTCATAGAAGCCGGGGTAGCGCATCGGGCGCAGGGTGAGTTCGAAACCCGGATCGAGGATGTGGGCGTTGCGGATGGGTTGGGCGGACATGGCGGTTCCTTCTGAGAAAGGGGCGCCCTTCCCTGCATCGCAGGGGAGGGGCAAGAGCGTTATTGGCAGGCCTCGCAGTACTCCGGGTTCTCCAGCGAGCAAACGACAGCCGCGGTTGCCTGTGCCTGGTCGCTTACCGTGGTCTTGGCAATCTTCGTCGCCGGTCGCGAGCGCAGGTAATACGTGGTCTTGATGCCGGCCTTCCATGCGTACATGTACATGGACGAGAGCTGCCCGATGTTCGGGTTTTCCATGAACAGGTTCAGCGACTGGCTCTGGTCGATCCAGGCGCCGCGCGATGCGGCCAGGTCGATCAGCGATTTCTGCGGCAATTCCCACACGGTGCGGTAGATCTGGCGCAGCCGTTCGGGGATCGCGGCGATGCCCTGGATCGAGCCTTCCGCCAGCTTGATCGCGTCGCGGATTTCGGACGTCCATAGTCCCAGCGTCTTCAGCTCGTCGGCGAGATGGCGGTTCACCTGCAGGAAATCGCCGGACAGGGTTTCGCGCTTGAACAGGTTGCTGACCTGCGGCTCGATGCACTCGTAGCAGCCGGCAATCGAGGCGATGGTGGCGGTGGGCGCGATCGCGATCAGCAGCGAGTTGCGCAGGCCGTGCTGCTTGATGCGCTCGCGCAGGGCATCCCAGCGTGCGAGGTCATGCGGGGCGGCATCCGGCCAATGGTCGAACTGCAGCTCGCCGTTGCTGGCGCGACTCTCGGCGAAGCCGGGGTGCGCGCCGTCGGCCTCGGCCAGTTCGCACGATTGCGAGAGGGCGTGGAAGTAAATTTCCTCGGCGATGCGAGTGGACAGCGCCAGCGCCCCGGCCGAGTCGAACGGCAACCGCAGTTTGAAGAACACGTCTTGCAGACCCATCATGCCGAGCCCGACCGGACGCCACTTCATGTTCGCGTTGCGCGCAGTGTCGATCGGGTAGTAGTTGAGGTCGATCACGCGGTTTAACTGGCGTACCGCGGTGCGCACGGTCGCGGCGAGCTGGTCGAAGTCGAACGCGCCATTGGCGACATGTCGCGCCAGGTTCACCGAGCCGAGGTTGCACACCGCCGTCTCGGTCGCCGAACTGACTTCCAGGATCTCGGTGCACAGGTTGGACAGGTGGATCACGTTCCCGGGCATGGCCGTCTGATTGCTGGTGGCGTTGCAGCGATCCTTGAAGGTCATCCAGCCGTTGCCGGTCTGCGCCAGTGTGCGCATCATGCGGGCGTAGATCTCGCGCGCCTTGACGGTTTTCACCGCGAGACCGTCGGTTTCGGCCTGGGCATAGGCGCGATCGAACGTTTCGCCCCAGCTGTCGACCAGGTGCGGCACGACCTTTGGATCGAACAGCGACCAGTCGCCGTCGTTCTCGACCCGGCGCATGAACTCGTCGGGGATCCAGTTGGCGATGTTGAGATTGTGCGCGCGGCGCGCGTCGTCGCCGGTGTTGTCGCGCAGTTCCAGGAAATCCTCGATGTCGGCGTGCCACGATTCCAGGTAGACGCAGGCGGCGCCCTTGCGCTTGCCGCCCTGGTTCACCGCGGCGACCGAGGCATCCAGCGTCTTCAGCCACGGCAGCAGGCCGTTGGAGTGGCCATTGGTGCCGCGGATCAGCGAGCCGCGCGAGCGCACCCGCGAATAGGCCAGGCCGATGCCGCCGGCGAACTTGGAAAGCTTCGCCACGTCGGCGTACTTGTCGTAGATCGACTCCAGCGAATCGACCGGCGAGTCGAGCAGGTAGCACGAGCTGAGCTGCTCGTGCGCGGTGCCGGCGTTGAACAGGGTGGGCGAGCTGGCGAGGTATTCCAGCGAGGACAGTAGCCGATAGAGTTCCAGCGTCTCGCCGATCTCGTTGCCGCCCAGCGCGCAGGCGATGCGCATGAAGAAATGCTGCGGTGTCTCGATCACCCGCCGCTGTTGCGGGTGGCGCAGCAGGTAGCGGTCGTACACCGTGCGCAGGCCGAAGTATTCGAAGCGGCGGGTGGCCAATACGTCGATCGCGTCATTCAATTTGCGTGCGTTGGCGGCCACGAAGTCGCGCAGGCGCTCGTTGAGGATGCCCAGTTCCGCACCGCGCGCGATCGACTGCGAGAAACTCTGGATTTCCTGGCCGCTGACTTCCTTGTCGATGTACGCGCCGAGCAGCCGCGCGGCGAGCTGGCCGTACTCGGGTTCCTCGGCAGTGAGCGCGGCGGCGGTACGGATCGACAGCTGGTCCAGCTCGGCGGTGGTGGCGCCGTCGTACAGGCCGCCGATGGTCTTCAGCGCCACCCGCAGCGGATCGACCGCGTGCAGGCCTTCGGCGCTGCGCGTCACCGCGCGCACGATCTTGTTGACGTCGACGGCCTCCTGGCTGCCGTTGCGCTTGGTCACGTGCATGGATGCCGCGCTGTGCGGCGGAGTCAGCGCGAAGGCGGCTTCATCGGCGGACGGGATGGGAGATTCGGCGCGCGCGACGGCGCGCTCGCGTTCGGCGGTATCGAGGGCTTGCATGGCAGGTGGCTCCGGCGAAGGACATCAAACACCTGCTCCCGCGCGCAGGGCCTGATAGCGACGATTCCGGAGGCGACGCGCCAGCCGGCCACCCGACGGCGACCGACTCCACGACGCACTTCCCCGCGGAAGCCGTCACTACGCAGCGGGACACGTTCGTCCCGCTGTGCCGGCAGGTCTTCGGACTTGCGGACGAGGATCAGGGCGATCCGCCTACTTGCTCCCGCTTCCCAGCCACGGAGGGCCAGTGCAATGTGGGGGCGTTCGTTTCCGCTTTACCGCTGCGGGGCAGTTCCGGAGTCACACCGGATTCCCTTTTAAGCCCGACCGATGTCGCATCTGGTCGGGCACCGACGCACGCAACATATCGGGTGGTCTGGGCAGGGTCAACCCAACAACTTGTGCATAAGTCGTATTGCAGGCCGGGTGCGGCGGGCGCCGGCACGGGTGGCCGCGGCGTTACAGCGCGTCGTGATCGAGTTCGCCGGTGCGGATGCGGATCACCTGTTCCAGCGTGCTCACGAAGATCTTGCCGTCGCCGATCTTGCCGGTGCGGGCAGAGGCCTGGATCGCTTCGATCACGCGGTCGAGCTGGTCGTCGGCGACCGCCACTTCCAGCTTGATCTTGGGCAGGAAATCGACCACATACTCGGCACCCCGGTACAGTTCGGTGTGGCCTTTCTGGCGGCCGAACCCCTTCACCTCGGTGACCGTGATGCCCTGCACGCCGACTTCGGCCAGCGCCTCGCGCACATCGTCCAGCTTGAACGGCTTGATGATCGCCACGACCAGCTTCATGGGTTTTCCTTGGGAAGGCATCGGCCAGGGCCAAAGTCGCATTTTGCCTGTCCGGCCGGGTGTTGTCGCCTGAGCGAGGCTCGTGTAGGACAATCCTTACAATCTTTGACGGAGCATACCGATGGCGCCCCCGATTTCCGTTCACCTAGTATTTACCTCGACGAGCTCGAGGCGCTATCCATGATGGATAGGCAGGATATCGACAAGATTGCCCTGCGACTTGTGTCGTTGGTACCGCCAGGGGTGGCACAGGCGCATCAGGATTTGCGAACCAACTTCCAGGACGTTCTGGCGCAAGGATTGCGCCGCCTCGACCTGGTCACCCGCGAAGAATTCGAAGTCCAGTCCCAAGTACTGGCGCGCACTCGCGCCAAGGTCGACGAATTGGAGCGACGCGTGGCCGAACTGGAGGCCACGGTGGCTGCCCGCGCGGGTCAGTGACAACCACCTCCCGGGAGCCGCCTCCGATCCGTCACCCTCACCCCGAGAACGATCGGAGGCGGTTATTTATTAGTGCTGCTGGATGGAGTCGCTCGATGTCTGTACCTGTCAGCGACCCATCCCCCCTGCACCGGCGATCAGCGGCCGCATGAGCCTTGCCGTTACCCTCAGTCGTGCCCAGGAAGGGATCGCCGCACCGCAGGTGATGGTCGAGGTACATCTTTCCGGCGGCTTGCCGTGTACCAATATCGTCGGCCTGCCCGAGGCTGCGGTGCGCGAGGCGCGCGATCGCGTGCGCGTGGCAATCCAGAACACCGCCTTCGAATACCCCGGCCGTCGCGTCACCGTGAACCTGGCACCGGCCGAGCTGCCCAAGGACGGTGGCCGTTTCGACCTGCCGATCGCGCTGGGCATCCTCGCCGCCAGCGGCCAGGTGCCGCGCGAGAAACTGGATGACTGCGAGTTCCTCGGCGAGCTGGCGTTGACCGGCTCGCTGCGCAGCGTCTCCGGCGTGCTGCCGGCGCTGCTGCGTGCGCGTGCGCGCGGGCGCCGCGTGGTGGTGCCGCTCGAGAACGCTGCCGAGGCGGCGCTGGTGCCGGACGTGGACGTGCGCGTGGCCAGCACCCTGGCCGAAGTGTGCGGCTGGTTGCGCGGCGCGCACGAGCTGTCGATGCCGGTCGGTATTCCCAGCAACGGTGGCGCCGACGACGGGCCGGACCTGGCCGACGTGCGCGGCCAGTTGCAGGCGCGGCGCGCGCTGGAGATCACCGCCGTCGGCGGCCATCACCTGCTGCTGGTGGGGCCGCCGGGCACCGGCAAGACCATGCTGGCCGAGCGTCTGCCCGGCATCCTGCCGCCGCTGTCGGAGTCGGAGGCGCTGGAAACCTGCGCCGTGCTGTCGGTGGCCGGCCAGGTCACCGATCCGAAGCACTGGCGGCGGCGGCCCTTTCGCGCGCCGCATCACACCGCGTCGGCGGTGGCGCTGGTCGGCGGCGGTTCGTATCCGCGCCCGGGCGAGATCTCGCTGGCGCACAACGGGGTGCTGTTCCTGGACGAGTTGCCCGAGTTCAGCCGGCATGTGCTGGAAGTGCTGCGCGAGCCGATGGAATCGGGCCACATCATGATTTCGCGGGCGGCGCGGCAGTCGATGTTTCCGGCGCAGTTCCAGCTGGTCGCGGCGATGAATCCCTGCCCCTGCGGCTACGCCGGCAATCCCCGCTGCCAGTGCACGCCGGACCAGATCCAGCGCTACCGCGCACGCATCTCCGGACCGCTGCTGGACCGCATCGACCTGTGCGTGGAAGTGCCGCCGGTGCCGCTGGCGGAGCTGGGTACGCCACGCAATGAACGCGACGAGGATTCCGCCACGGTGCGTGCGCGCGTGCTCAAGGCACGGCGGCAATCGCTGATGCGCGCGGGCCGGCCGAACGCCGAGATCAGTACGCGCGAACTGGAGCGCGACTGCGCGCTGGGGCCGGCCGAGCGGCGCTGGTTCGAATCGGCGCTGGAGCGGCTGGGCCTGTCCGCCCGCGCCTATCATCGCGTGCTGCGGGTAGCCCGCACGATCGCTGACCTCGATGGCGGCGCCGCGTTGCTGGAGCGCGAACACCTGGCCGAGGCACTGCAGTACCGCCGGTTTTAGGGCGGGAGTGCGTGCAGGGAAGTGGGCAGCGGGGAAAACACGCATCCGCTCCTGCTCACGCGTCACGCCGCACTCCTCCGCTTTTCAGGCGCTGGACGTGTGCACCGCCGCGTGTTCCGATGGCGGCCCGAGGTGTCCAAGGATTGCGATGACGATCGAGCTGGGCCTGATGCTCGCCGGCATGCTGATGATCGGTTTCCTGGCGCAGTGGCTGGCGTGGCGGGTGAAGTTGCCGGCAATCCTGTTCCTGCTGCTGGCCGGCATCGTGCTGGGACCGGTCGGTGGCGTGCTCGATCCGGACAAGTTGCTGGGCGAGCTGCTGTTCCCCATGGTCTCGCTGGCGGTGGCGCTGATCCTGTTCGAGGGCAGCCTGACCCTGCGTTTCCACGAACTGCCGGGGATCGGCAAGGCGGTGCGTGGATTGGTCAGCTACGGCGCGATCGCTTCACTGCTGATGCTGGCGCTGGCCGCCCATCTCGTCGCCGGGCTGGCCTGGCCGATCGCGTTGCTGTTCGGCGCGCTGGCCTGCGTGACCGGGCCGACGGTGATCGCGCCGATGCTGCGCACGCTGCGCCCGAACGCGCGCATCGCCAACACGCTGCGCTGGGAAGGCATCGTGATCGACCCGCTGGGTGCGCTGTTCGCGGTGCTGATCTACGAGGCGATCGTGTCGCGCCAGGAGGGCCACACCATCGGTGTGTTCATCGCCACGATCGGCTGCGGCGTGGGCATCGGCGCGTTGTCCGCCTGGCTGATGGCGTTCTTCCTGCGCCGGCAGATGATCCCCGAGTACCTGCAGAACTACGCGGTGCTGGCCGCGGTGCTGCTGGCCTTCAGCATCTCCAACACGCTGACCCATGAGTCGGGGCTGCTGGCGGTGACGATCATGGGCATCGCGCTGGGCAACCTGCGCGGCGTGCACATCGACGACATCCTCGATTTCAAGGAAAGCCTCACCACGGTGCTGGTGTCGCTGCTGTTCATCCTGCTGGCGGCGCGGCTGCACTGGCCGCTGCCGGACGGCATGCTGGGCGCGGGCATCGTGTTGTTCCTGATCGCGCAATTCCTGGTGCGCCCGCTGACCGTGGCGCTCTCGAGTTTCGGCAGCGGATTGAACTGGCGCGAGCGCGCGCTGATCGGCTGGGTGGCGCCGCGCGGCATCGTGGCGGCGTCGGTCTCCGCGTTGTTCGCATTGCGCCTGGACCAGCTCGGCGTGGCCGGCGCGGAAGCGCTGGTGCCACTGGTGTTCACCCTGATCATCGGCACGGTGATCCTGCAGAGCGCCACCGCGCGGCCGCTGGCGATCTGGCTGAAGGTGGCGGAGCCGGAGCCGCGCGGCGTGCTGGTCTTCGGCTCGGATCCGGTCGCCCGTGCGATCGGCAAGTCGCTGCACGAGGCCGGTTTCCGCATGGTGCTGGCCGACGACGACTGGGACGGCATTCGACTGGCGCGGATGGAAGGTCTGGCCACGTTCTTCGGCAACCCGGCCTCGCCGCATGCCGAACGGCACCTCGATCTCACCGGCATCCGCCGGTTGCTGGCGGTGTCTACCCATCGCGAGCGCAACTCGCTGGCCTGCGTGCACTACCGGCAGGAATTCGGCCGCGCGAAGGTGTACCGGCTGCGCAACCTCACGCCGCAGGAGAATACCGATCGCGCGGCGCTGGCCGGCAGCCTGCTGGCGCCGCCACTGTTCGACGAGGAAATGACCCACGGCCGCTTCGCCGAGATGATGGAGCAGGGCTGGCGGATCAAATCGACGAAACTGACCGCCACCTTTGACTGGCCGCACTTCATCGAGCAGTACGGCTCAAACAGCGTGCTGATGTTCGGCGTGGAGGAGAAAGGCGCGTTGCGGGTGGCTTCGACCAGGCGTGAGCTGGAGCCGAAGCCGGGCTGGACGGTCATCGCGCTGGTGCCGCCGTCCAGCGTGTAGCAGCGCACCCCGTGCGCTGCTACACCATGGCCGACGTCAGGCCGCCGATGCCTGCTTGAACTGCGCTTCCTCGGTCGAACCTTTCAGCGCCGTGGTCGAGGACTGGCCCTGCTGGATCGCCTGGGTGACGGCATCGAAATAACCCGTGCCGACTTCGCGCTGGTGCTTGACCGCGGTGAAGCCACGCTCGGCGGCGGCGAATTCCTTTTCCTGCAGTTCCACGAACGCGCTCATCTGGCGGCGGGCGTAGTTGTGCGCCAGGTCGAACATGCCGTAGTTGAGGCTGTGGAAGCCGGCCAGGGTGATGAACTGGAACTTGTAGCCCATCGCGCCCAGTTCCTTCTGGAAGTTCGCGATGGTGGCGTCGTCCAGGTTCTTCTTCCAGTTGAAGCTGGGCGAGCAGTTGTAGGCCAGCATCTTGCACGGGAATTTCGCGTGGATCGCTTCGGCGAAGCGGCGCGCGTCATCCAGGTTCGGCTTGCTGGTCTCGCACCAGATCAGGTCGGCGTACGGCGCGTAGGCGAGGCCGCGGCTGATCGCCTGATCCAGGCCGGGACGCACGCGGAAGAAGCCCTCGACGGTGCGCTCGCCGGTGATGAACGGGCGGTCGTTGGCGTCAATGTCGGAGGTCAGCAGGTCGGCGGCGTCGGCGTCGGTGCGCGCCACGATCAGGGTCGGCACGCCGGCGACGTCGGCGGCCAGGCGCGCGGCGTTCAACTTGTCGACTGCCTCGCGGGTCGGCACCAGCACCTTGCCGCCCATGTGGCCGCACTTCTTCACCGAGGCCAGCTGGTCTTCGAAATGCACGCCGGCGGCACCGGCCTCGATCATCGCCTTCATCAGCTCGAATGCGTTGAGCACGCCACCGAAACCGGCTTCGGCGTCGGCCACGATCGGCACCAGCCAGTCGATCTCGTCCTTGCCTTCGGCATGGTGCAACTGGTCGGCGCGCAGCAGCGTGTTGTTGATCCGCTTGACCACCAATGGCACCGAGTTGGCCGGGTACAGCGACTGGTCGGGGTACATCTCGCCGGCCACGTTGGCGTCGGCGGCGACCTGCCAGCCGGAGAGGTAGATCGCCTGCAGGCCGGCCTTGACCTGCTGCATCGCCTGGTTGCCGGTAAGCGCACCCAGCGCATTGACGAAGTCTTCCTTGTGCAGGGATTTCCACAGTCGCTCGGCACCGCGGCGGGCCAGCGAGTGTTCGACCGCGACGGTGCCGCGCAGGCGCGCCACGTCCTCGGCGGAGTAATTGCGCTGGACGCCGGCCCAGCGTGGGTTGTTGTTCCAGTCCAGCGAGATCTGTTCGGCGGTGGGCAGGGCGGTCTTCATGGCGTGGCTCCGGTGATGGCGTTGTTGCAGGGGCGCACGCTGTGCGCTCCCACGAGGTCGATCAGGCGAGTTGTTCGTAAGCGGGCAGGGTGAGAAAGTCGCCGAGCTGGTCGGCATGGGTCATCGCGCTGAGCAGGGCGGCAGCAGCGTCGGCGCGGGCGGCGCCGGGGTGCTGGCTGCCCTGCAGGCGATGGGTGTGGGCGGCCACGGCGTGATCGAACAGGGCGAAGTCGATCGGTGCGTGGTCGGGGAACTCGAGTGCGTCGGTGTTCGAATCGTCGGCGTGATGGAGCCACTGCCACAGCTGCGCGCGGGCAATTTCGGCTGTGGCGGCATCCTCCATCAGGTGGTGGATCGGCACGCAGCCCAGGCCGTCCAGCCAGGCGGCGGTGTAGCGCAGGCAGACCTCGACGTTGTTGTCGAAGCCGGCGCGGGTGATCGTGCCGTTCGGTGCGGCGAGCAGCTGTTCGCGGCTCACCTGCACGTCGGTGCGCAGCACGCCCAACTGGTTCGGCGTCGGCATGTACTCATCGAAAATCTGCTGCGCCACCGGCACCAGCGCCGGGTGCGCCACCCAGGTGCCGTCGTGGCCGGCCTGCACTTCGCGCAGCTTGTCGGCACGCACCTTGGCCAGCGCCGCCTCGTTCGCCGCGTCGTCGCCCTTGATCGGGATCTGCGCGGCCATGCCGCCCATCGCGAACGCGCCGCGGCGGTGGCAGGTCTGGATCAGCAGCTCGGAGTAGGCCTTCAGGAACGGCGCGGTCATCTGCACCTGGCCGCGCTCCGGCAGCAACCGGTCGCGGTGACCTCTCAGTGTTTTCAAGTAGGAAAAGATGTAGTCCCAGCGGCCGCAGTTGAGGCCGACCGCGCGACGGCGCAGCGCGTGCAGGATCTCGTGCATCTGGAACGCCGCCGGCAGCGTCTCGATCAGCACGGTGGCCTTCATCGTGCCGACCGGCAGCTGCAGCTCGTCCTCGGCGGCGGCCATCACCGCATCCCACAGCGCGGCTTCCTCCATCGCCTCGAGCTTGGGCAGGTAGAAGTACGGGCCACGGTCGCGGCGGTGCAGTGCGCGGGCGTTGTGGAACACGAACAGGCCGAAGTCGACCAGCGCGCCGGCCATCGGCTCGCTGTCCACGCTGAAGAACTTGTCGTGCAGGTGCCAGCCGCGCGGGCGCACCACCAGCACGGCCGGGTTGTCGTTGACGCGATAGCTCTTCCCTTCAGGCGAGGTGAACCCGATCGTGCCGTCCACCGCGTCGCGCAGGTTGAGCTGGCCGTCGAGCTGGTTGGCGAAGGTGGGCGCCGAGGAATCCTCGAAGTCGGCCATGAACACCTTCGCGCCGGAGTTCAGCGCGTTGATGATCATCTTGCGCTCGACCGGGCCGGTGATCTCGACGCGGCGGTCCTGCAGCGCGGCCGGGATCGGTGCCACGGCCCAGTCGGACTCGCGGATCGCCAGCGTATCGGCGCGGAAGTCCGGCAGGCCGCCGGCGTCGTAGCCGGCCTGGCGCTCGCGCCGGGCCTGCAGCAACTGCTGCCGGGTGGACTCGAAGCGGCGGTGCAACCGGGCCAGGAAATCCAGCGCCGCGGGGGTGAGGATGCCTGCGTAACTGGCCGGGTCGGCGTGGATCTCGACGCTGCCGAGTTCGAGTCGTTCCTGCGGGACTGCCATGGGTTCGCTCCGGGTCGTGGGTGACTCGAAGCTAGGGCAGTGATCGTGTGTTTGACAAAGTGAATGTTTCAATTACTAATATTGATAAAATCAATCTGTAATGCAATTGACTGAAATCACTCGATGAAAAAGCACACGGGCACGCCGAACAAGTCAAAAAAAATACACCGCAGCGCAGCAAAAAAGCGCGCCGGCGGCGAGCCTGCCGATGTCGGCCGTTTCTATTACAAGGGCAACCGCCACAAGCAGCTGCGCGCCTTCGTCAGCGTGGTGAAGCTGGGTACGCTGACCCGTGCCGCCGAGGCGCTGTTCCTGTCGCAGCCCACGATCAGCCTGCAGTTGCAGGCGCTGGAGCGCGAACTTGGCGTGAGCCTGCTCGAGCGCCGCCGCCGGCGCATCAACCTCACCGACGCGGGCGAGGCGCTGTACGAGCTGGCGCGGCCGCTGGTGGAGGGCTGGGACACGCTGGACCGCGACTTCCAGGCCCGCGTGAAGGGCCTGCAGGCCGGCCGGCTGACCATCGCCGCCGGTACCTCGACCATCCAGTACCTGCTGCCCGAGCTGGTGCGCCGCTACCGCGAGCAGCATCCGGCCGTGCAGCTGCAACTGGCCAACGTCACCGGCAAGGACGGCCTGGCGCTGTTGCGCGCGGACGAGGCCGACTTCGCGGTCGGCTCGATGCTGGACGTGCCCAACGACATCGCCTGGGCGCCGGTACAGCACTACGACCCGATGCTGATCATGCCGCCGGACCATCCACTGGCGGCGAAGGACAAGATCACGCTGGAGGATATTTCGCCGTACGGCCTGATCCTGCCGCCGCAACGGTTGTCCACCTACCGCCTGGTCGACCTGGTGTTCCAGCAGCGCCAGGTGCCATACCACGTGGCGATCGAGGTGGGCGGTTGGGACGTGATCAAGGAATACGTGGCGATGGGCCTGGGAATATCCATCGTCACCGGCATCTGCATCACCGCGGTCGACCACGCGCGCCTGGCCGTGCGCAACATGCAGCAGTTTTTCCCGCAACGCAGCTACGGCGTGGTGATGCGCAAGGGCAAGTTCCTCAGCGCCGAGGCGCGCGCCTTCATCGACCTGATCCGCCCCGGCCTGCTGACCCATCGCGACTACGACGAGCCGGGGCATTCGGGGCGCTGATCCGCGCCCGCGTCAGCCGGGTCAGCGCGCCGCCTTCGCGATCAGTGCGTCCAGGTGCATGCGCCGGGCGAGCAGGAGCGAGCCGTCGTACGACAGGTGGCCGTCGTCGCGGTACAGGAAGGTACCGTCCAGTTCGGTGCGGCACGCCTTGGTGCCGCACAGGAACGCATCGAACGACACCACCTCGACATCGGCCTGTGCGTGGATCCGCTGCAGGAAGGCGAACACCCGGCGCTTGCTGGCACGGTACTGTGCCAGCGGGATGTCGCAGTCGATGAAGCGGCCGAACAGCGTGCGGTTGCGCGCCTTGCGCTCGAGGCAGTGGCTGTAGTCGAAGCCGTCGCCCGGCGGCGGCGCCACGATCACCACGCGGCGGCCCAGCGCACGGACCCGGCCGATGGTGGCGGCCAGTGCCGCCAGCGCGGTGTCTGCATCGGGCGGTTCCACTCGCGCCTGCCCGTCGACCACGTGCAGCATGCGCCGCGCCGGGTCGAAGTACTCGTAGAACGGACTGGACAGCACCACCGTGCGGATCTCCGGATGCGCGGCAAGGTAGGCGATCACCGAGTCGTTGAAACTCAGGCAGCGCTCGGCGAACTCGCGCGTGTACACGCGGTAGATCTGCGCCAGTCCCAGCAGCGGCCCGCAGGCGCTCTTGGTGGCCTGCAGCACCCCGCCGGGCATGGTGGCGGCCAGCCCCGGCACCAGATGCATGGCGAACGAGTCGCCCCAGATCATCGTGGCCGGGTGCGCCGCGTTGCTGCAGCGCATGGTGTATTCCAGGCGCTGGTAGCCGTCACACACCGCGTCGAAGCCGACGTTGTCGCGGCGTAGCCAGGCGTAGTCGATCGCTGGCCCGCGCAGCGCATGGGTGCCGCTGTGCGCGGCGAGGGTGAGCGGCAGCAGCGCCAGGCCCAGCGAAGCGGCCAGTGCGGCCAGCGACCAGCGTCCCGGTGAATGCAGTTCAAGCCGGCGCACCGGCCGCTCGACGCCGCGGTACAGGGCGAAGCCCAGCAGCAGCGCCAGCGCGACTGCGCCCGCCAGGACCGTCGGCGCAGGCGTGCCGAAGGACGGGTCGCCGGCGTAGACATTGTTGAGCAGGGCGAAGACCGGCCAGTGCACCAGGTACAGCGAGTAGGAGGCGTCACCGACCGCGGCCAGTACGTTCGGCAGCGGCCGGTCCTGCAACTCGGGGTGCCGACGCATGATCACGACCAGGGTCGCCACGCAGACGATCGCGATGTTGGCGAAATGAGGTGCGGGCAGCGGCCACACCGGCACCACGAACAGCGCGGCCAGCGCCGGCAGGAACAGGCGCGCCACCCAGGCCTGCCGGCGCGGGCCCGGTGCGCCGGCCAGCGCCGCGAGCGAGCCGATCGCCAGCTCCCAGGCGCGCGTGGGCAACAGGTAGAACGCCACCTCGGGCCGCGAGTAGCTCAGCACCACGCACAGTGCGAAGCTGGCCGCCAGCACCAGCACGCTGCTGGCGAACCACCAGCGCTGCGGTACCAGCAGCAGCGCCGCCGGCAACAGCAGGTAGTACTGCTCCTCCACCGCCAGCGACCACACGTGCAGCAGCGGCTTGAGCGCCGCAGTGCCCGCGAAGTAGCCGGTCTGCTGCAGCAGCACGAAGTTGCCGGTGAAGCTCACCGCACCGGCGAGTTGCCGGGTGAAATCCTGCCATTCGCTGGCATCGAGCAGGAAGAACGCGGCTGCCGCGGTCACCGCAAAGGTGACGTACGCGGCCGGCAGCAGCCGTTTGGCGCGGCGGAAGTAGAACGTGGCGAAGCGGAAGCGGCCCTGACCGATGTCCCTGGCCAGCAGGCCGGTGATCAGGAAACCGGAAATGACGAAGAAGATGTCGACGCCCAGCCAACCCGCGTCGATGAAGCCGGCGCGGGCGTGCTGCAGGATCACCAGCAGCACGGCCAGGCCACGCAGGGCCTGGATATCGCTGCGCAACGGCGGCCTGCCTGCATCCATGCCCGTCCCGCGCAGACCCTCAGAAACGGCGGGTCAGCGTGAGGCCCCAGCTGCGCCCCTCGTATGCGCCGGTGTTGAGCACCCGCTCGCTGTAGCCGGCGTTCACGCTCAGTTGCCACGGCGAGAAAATGCCGACCACCAGCGATGCGCTGATGTCGTTGGCGCGACGCCATGCGGTGAAGGTCTCGTCGCGCTGCCGGCCCAGGCCCGCCTGCACCGACAGGCCGACGTCTTCGCCGAGCCCGACGTAGAGGTTGGCGGTCAGCGCGTAGCGCCGGTAGTTGTCCGGTGCGTAGTAGCCGTGGCCGGGGTTGTGGTCGAACGACAAGTGCTCCGCGTTGGCGCCGAGGTCCAGCATGATGCCGGGCTGGCGCACAACCGCGCGACGCATGGCGGCATTCCAGTCCGTGCTGTTGTTGCTGTCGCTGAAATGGTCGCGACGCAGCCACAGGTCGCCGGTCCAGCGGAAGTCTGGCGTCCACTGCGCGTGACCGGTGACGCTGGTGCGGTCCAGCCCCAGCGAGAGCGAGCGTGGCGAGGCGGCGACGCGATCATGGTCGGCCAGCAGGTCGGCGCGGAAGGTGTCGCTGAAACGCTGGTCCACCCCGAGCCGCCACAGCGTGGTTCCGCCGCCGTCGATCGAGGAACGGCCGATGGCCGCGCTGAGCGTGGTGTACAGCGACGGTGCGTAGCGCAGCCCGACCAGCCCGCGGTTCTCATCGAGCGAGCGGGCGCCGGTGAGGCTGGCGAACGGGCTGCTCAGCGGCGCGCGGTAGTTCCAGCGGCCGAGCTCGGCCGTCCAGCGCAGCGCCTCGCCTTGCGCCAGTTCCGCGCGCAGGGTCGGTTGCGAGCGCTCGAGGTCGTCCGAATCGGAGCCGTGCTGGTAGTCCAGCGCCACGAGGGAATCGGTGCGGATGCGCACCGAACGCTCCAGGTCGCGCGCATCCTTGCCGTCCGGCCTGGCGCGCTTGACCGCCTCGACGTAGGGCAGCGCTTCGCGTGGTCGCGCCGACTGGCGCAAGGCGATCGCCTGCGCGTAGTTGGGCAGCAGGCCGTTCGGGTCGGCGGCCAGCGGCGCCGCATTGGCTTGCTGCGCCGTGCGGATCCAGCCGCCCCAGGCCAGCACCGACGCGAGCACGACCTGGCCTTCGCTGCTGCGGGTCGCTTCCGGATGGGCGTCCAGCACGTCGCGGGCGCCGGCATAGTCGCCACTCCAGGTCAGGTAGCGCGCCAGGTCGAGCACGGCGGCCTGGTCGCCGGGGTGCCCGGCGACGTACTCGCGCATCGTCCGCGTGGCGGCATCGGCGTGGCCGGTCCACATCAGCGCCCGTGCCTGCGTGTCCAGCGGCTGGACGGCAGGGTTCTGTGCCCATGCACCGGCCGGCGCCGCCAGCAGCGCGCCGACGAGCCAGGCGAGGGATTTCATTTGCGCCATTTGCGATTCCCCGTAATCCACAGGTCGATGGCAAACTGGCCGATCGTGCGGATCTCGGCCAGGATCAGGACGTAGCGCAGCGGTGTCACCAGCAGACCCTTGCCCAGCATCTTCCAGCGCTCGCCGCGGGAGATCACCGTCAACACGATCAGCGACAGCGCCGATTCCGCCAGCAGGGTGATCAGCAGCGGTTCCCAGCAGCGCAGCAGGGCCATCACGATCAACGCGGTGGGGAAGCCGATCTTCTCGAAGGCGGACATCAAGATGATCCAGCCCAGCGGGCGCCCGTAGCGTTTGGTAACTTCCTCGCCGAACGCCTGTCGGTACGGCTCCTGGACCTTGCGCAGCTCCTGGATGTGCTTGCCGTGCTCGCCCTGCTTCTCGTGCCAGCGCCGGCGCATGCGCGCGAACACCTTGAACGGGCTGCGCACCAGCGCGTCGAAGTAGTAGCAGCTCTGCAGGAAAGACGACGACCACAGCGAGATTTGCCGCGGCAGCCGCGTGGCCAGCGGCTCCTCCGAGCGCGCCGTCACGTCCAGCAGCTGGGCGTTGCGATAGCCTTGGTTGATCAGCGCGAAGCCGATGAAGATGTCCTCGGAGTTGGTGAGGTTGTCACCGAACTGCGGCTCGTAGCGGTCGAACAGGTCCTTGACGTATTCACGGCGGTAAGCCACGGCGCAACCGACCGGGTTGGTGATGCCGCCGAAGAAGACCACCTGGCCATGGAACACGAAGCCCTGCAGGAAGCGGTACAGGCAGTCGCGGTAGATGTTGGTCAGGCCCCACCACATCAGCTGCAGGCGCGAACGGCTGGACTTGGGGTCGACATACGGCCTGCCGCCGAGCACCACGGTGTATTCCGGGGTTTCCGCGAGATGGCGGCGGTCGGACAGGCGCATCGGCAGCACGCGGCCGCAGACCGAGGCGATGCCGACGCCCTTGTACAGCTCCTCGACGCAGCGGGCGATGTAGTCCGGCGATTCCAGGAAGGTGTCGCCGTCGAGGATGAACTCCACGTCGGCGTCGAACTCGCGCGCCTGGCGCTTGAGCGTGGGCGTCTTGCCGATCGACGCCTGCCGCCGGATCACCGTGATCTTCATGCCCAGCCGTTGCGCGGTCAGCTCGGCGCGGCTGGCGGTGCCGTCGTTGCTGCCGTCGTCGACGACGATGATGTTGCGCGGCTTGTGCGTCTGCCGCGCCACCGAGACCAGGCAATGGGCGATGTTCTCCGCCTCGCGGTAGGCGGGGATGACCACGTCCACCGTGGCGGTGCGCCAGTCCTGCGCAGGCGTCGGCACGGTCCGGTCCGGACCGCGCAGTAACCCGATCACGCTGAGCAGCGCGTTAGGACTGATGACAAACCAGGGTGCGGTGGCCATGTTCGCTGCCTGTCAGGGAGATGCGTCGTTCGCGGATGAGCTCGTCGAGCGTGTCTTCGAGCGTGTAGCGGTGCTGGAACCCGGTCAGCGTGCGCAGCCGGGTCAGGTCCGGCCGGCGCCGCTGGATGTCCTCGAAATCTTCGCCGTAGGCTTTCAGGTACGGCACGTGGGTGATCGGCGAGTCGCTGTCGGCGCGCTGGCGGATCAGCTCGGCCAGTGCGTTCATGCTGATCTCGCGGTCGTTGCCCACGTTCGCCACCAGCGCGTCGCCGCTCTCGCGCGAGGCGAGCAGGTCGAGCGCACGCACGTTGTCGCGCGCGTCGCAGAACGAACGGGTCTGCTCGCCGTCGCCGTACACCGTGATCGGCTCGCCGCGTACCGCCTGCTCCACGAAACGCGGCACGACCATGCCGTAGCGGCCGGTCTGGCGCGGGCCGATGGTGTTGAAGAAGCGCGCCACCAGAACCGGGATGCCGAATTTCTGTGCATAGGACAGGGCCAGCGCCTCGTCGGCGATCTTGCTGACCGAATAGTTCCAGCGGGTGCCGGCGCGGGTGGATACGCTGAGGTCCATGTCCTCGGTCAGCAATTCGGCATGGCGGTGGCCGTAGACCTCGGAGCTGGAGGCGACTACCACCTGCGGTTGCCAGCCGCTGGCGGCGATGGTGCGGAACAACCGTTCGCAGGCGGCGATGTTGGTGGCCAGCACGCGCGTCGGCTCGGCGATCACGCGGTACACGCCGACCACGGCGGCAAGGTGATAGACCCGGTCCGCCCAGGCGGCAGCCTGCTGCAGCAGCGGCCAGGTCAGCATGTCCGCCTCGTCGAAGCGGAAGTTCGGCGACGCCTCGAAGGACGCCAGGTTGGCGCGCAGCCCGGTCGACAGGTCGTCCACCACGTGGACCTTGTCCCCGCGCGCAAGGTGCAGCGCTACCAGATGGGAGCCGATAAAACCGGCCCCGCCCGTGATCAACACGTGCATGTTCGGATTCCCCCTTGTGTGTCCTGCGCCTGGTAACGGAGTCGCAGGACATTTCAACTAATGTGATGAGTATCACATTTTCTGTGATTATTGGTAAGCACGTGCCGTGCCATGACGTATTGATTCATGCTATTAGCTTGGTCTGCATCCCGCGTGTGCCCTTCCGCGTCGCAGGAAGGGGACGGGATGGCCCCACCGGGTCAGGAACGGACAAGGCGGGGCGCCCGCGGATAGCCGGCTCAGCCGCGCGGTTGCAGCGCCAGTTCAGCCCGAGACCCAGCCATACGATGCCGCGCAGGCAGTCCATCCGGCGCCCGCCGTGTGGGCGTCGTTGCACTGCCGATGGTCACACGTTGCGGTGCTTGCCTCGGAACGGTGCGTAGAACGCGCGCAGGCGGGCGAGGTCCGCCTCCATGTCGGCGCTGGTGTCGAACAGCGGGCCGAACCGGATGGTCTTGTCGGGGTAGTGGAACGCCACCGGGAAGATCGGCACGCCGGCCTCGCGGGCGATGCGCCAGAAGCCGCTCTTCCAGCGCTTCACCGGCTTGCGCGTGCCTTCCGGCGCAATGCCCAGCCACAGTCGGTCGCGCTGGCGGAACTGATCGATCATCTGCTCGACCACGCCCCTGGCGGCGGTGCGGTCGATCGGCATGCCGCCAAGCCGGCGCAGCAGGCCGCCGAGTGGCCAGAAGAACAGCTCCTGCTTGCCCATGAAGTGCACGTCGGCGCCGACCGCCACCTTGACCAGCAGCCCCCACACCCCATCCCACCAGGACGAATGCGGCGCGGCGATCAGCACCAGTTTGGGCACGTCGGGGAACTCGCCGACCAGGCTCCAGCCGGCCATGCGCAGCGCGGCGCGGCAGGTCCGGCGTTGCCAGCCGTCACGCAGGCGGGGCATCTGTGCCGGCAGCTGGGCGGGAGTAAACAGGCGTCCGTTCATTCGAAGTCCGGTTTGCGCGAGCGCGTCTGCTTGATCTTGCCGCGCTGCTGCTTGCCGACCAGACGGCGCTCCTTGGAGGCACGGGTCGGTTTGGTGGCGAGGCGCTTCTTCGGCGGCAGCAGCACGCCATGGATCAGCTCGGCCAGCCGCTCGCGCACGTCGTCGCGATTGCGCGCCTGGTCGCGAAAGCGGCGACCCTGGATCACCAGCACGCCATCGGCGGTGAGCCGGCGGTCGCGCCGGGCCAGCAAGCGCGCGCGGACCTCCTCCGGCAGCGACGGCGAGCCGACCACGTCGAAGCGCAACTCCACCGCGCTCTCGGTGCGGTTCACATGCTGCCCGCCCGGGCCGTCGGCGCGCAGGAAGCGCTCGACCAGTTCGGATTCGGGCAGGGAGAGGGTGCGGCTGATGGTCAGCATGCGGGAAGTGTAGGGGAGAAGCGGGTAGTGAGTGGAGGGCAGCGAGAAGCCGAAGAAAGCCTGGAGCGGCCTTTCTCACGCCGGCCAGCTCACTCCTCTTCGAGCGTCCAGCCGAAACGATCGAGCAGCCCGGCGTACGCGGCGTCCAGCGGGGCCTCGATCTCCAGGGCAGCGCCGGTCAGCGGATGCGCGAAGCGAATCCGCCAGGCGTGCAGCAGCATGCGATGGCAGCCGAAGTGCTGCTTGTACAGCCGGTTGTGGTCGCCGCGGCCGTGCTGGCAGTCGCCGATCACCGGGTGGTGGATATGCGCCAGGTGCTTGCGGATCTGGCGGAAGCGGCCGCTTTCGGGTTCCGCCAGCAGCAGGGCATAACGCTGCTGCGGGTAGCGACCCAGTTCGATCGGCACTTCGATCGTGGCCAGCTGGCGGTAGCGTGTACGCGCCTCGCGGCGCGGGCCGGTTTCGCGCGAACCGGGCAGCGGATAATCGATCACGCCTTCCGCCGGCTCCGGCCAGCCGCGCACCACCACCAGGTACTGCTTGTGCACCGCGCGGCCCATGAACTGCTCGCCCAGCGCGGCGGCGACTTCCTTGCTGCGCGCGATCAGCAGCACGCCGCTGGTGGCGCGGTCGAGCCGGTGCGCCAGGTACACGCTGTCACCGACTTGCTCGCGCAGCAGGTCGATCAGGAATTCTTCCGCGTTGCCCACCATCTTCGAGCGGTGCACGGCCAGGTTCGCGGGCTTGTTCACCGTGATCAGGGCGTCGTCCTGGTAGAGGATGTCGAGCATGCGGACCCATCGAGCGAGGTGTGGTGCGGTTATGGGGCGACGCAAGGGCGGGCACTGCTCCCGCCAGCTCCTGGCGTGAAGCGGCGGACAGTGCCCGCCCTGCGTTCCGATGGGTTTCTCGCGTCGGTCAGCGGGAGCGGGGCCAGCCGATGGCGAACGCGAGCAGGCCTGCAATGCCGGCGCCGAGCGGTGGCCAGGGGCCGTGTTGCGGATTGAGTGTCCACAGCAAGGTGGCGCCGATCAGCAGCGTGCTGCCGAGCAGGCCGCAGGCGAGCAGCTTGTGCTGGCGGCGGGCATTGTCCCGTTGCAGTTCCAGCGCCAGCGGATCGGCCAGCTCGCGCCGTTCGCCGCGGCCGATCTGGCGCAGCGCGTCGCGCACCAGCTCGGGAAATTCCGGTGCGTGGTGCAGCCATTCGGGCAGCCGCTTGCGCACGTCGCGCAGGGTGCGCAGCGGGCTGTAGCGCTCGCGCAGGATGCGTTTCAGCACCGGATGCGCCACCGCCCAGATGTCGATCTGCGGGTCGAGCATGCGGCCGACGCCCTCGATGTTGAGCAGGGTCTTCTGCAGCAGGATCAGCTGCGGCTGCAGGGTCAGCTGGAAGCGGCGCGCGGTCTGGAACAGCTTCACCACCAGCTCGGCCAGCGAGATCTGCGCCAGCGGGCGGGTGAAGTACGGCTCGCACACCGTGCGCACGGCCGCTTCCAGTTCGTCCAGCCGCACGTTGGCGGGCATCCAGCCGGCGGCGACGTGCAATTGCGCGATGCGCGCATAGTCGCGCTCGAACAGGGCGATGAAGTTCTGCGCCAGCCAGTACTGGTCGGCCTCGGGCAGCGAGCCCATGATGCCGAAGTCCAGCGCGATGAAGCGCGGTTCGCCGGTGCGCGCCGGGTCGACCCAGATGTTGCCGGGGTGGGCGTCGGCATGGAAGAAGTTGTCGCGGAACACCTGCTCGTAGAACACCCGCACGCCCTTGGCGGCGAGTGCCTTGCGGTCCAGCCCGGCGGCGTCGATCGCGGCGATGTCGTCGCTGCTGATACCGTGCACGCGTTCCAGGGTGAGCACACGCGCGCTGGTCAGCTCCCAGTGCACCTCGGGAACATAGAGGTCCACGCCGCTGGCGAAATTGCGCTTGAGCAGGCTGGCGCTGGCGCCTTCGCGCTGCAGGTCCAGCTCGTTTTCCAGCATCTTCTCGACTTCGGCCACCACGTCCAGCGGGCGGATCTTGTCGGCGTTCGGGTGCCAGCGCTGGGCCAGCTCGCCCAGCGAGCGCAGCAGTTTCACGTCGCGGGCGATCTGCGCGTCGATGCCGGGGCGCAGCACCTTCACCACCACCTCGCGGCCGTCGTGCAGCGTGGCGGCGTGTACCTGGGCGATCGAGGCGGAGGCCAGCGGGGTTTCGTCGAATTGGGCGTATAGACGGCTGATCGATGATTTCAGTTCGCCCTCGACGATGGCCCGTGCCTCGCTGCCGGAGAACGGCGCGACCTGGTCCTGCAGCAGCGCCAGCTCGTCGGCGATGTCCGTGGGCACCAGGTCGCGGCGGGTCGACAGCACCTGGCCGGCCTTGACGAAGATCGGGCCCAGTTCGGTCAGCGCATGACGCAGGCGCGCGCCACGCGACAGTCCGCGGATGTCGATGCGCGGGCGCGAAACCAGCGGGCGCAGCAGCTTCAGCGGACGGTACAGGTGGGTGGCGTCGACCAGTTCGTCGAGCCGGTACGCCAGCAGCACCGAGGCGACCCGCAGCAGGCGCGGTACCACCTTCAGCGGCGTCACGCGGCGTTGCCCGGCAGGCGTCGCATCAGCCGCTGGATGCGTGATTCCAGCCGCTCGCTGCGCTCGCGCACGTCGTCCACGCCGTCGAGGAACCCTTCGACCTCGCCTGGCGCCATCGCCACGCGAGCCTCGTCGCGCAGCCAGTCGGCGCTGTCCTCGGTGAGATGGCTGGCGGTTTCGTGGGCGTGGGCGAGGCCGTTGCGCACGGCTTTCGCCAGCGGCACGCCGAGCACGTCACCGAACGTGCGCGCGAACGCTTCCTCGAAATCGGGGGCGAACTTGCCGGCCAGTTTTTCCAGTCGGCGCGCCAGTTCGGCGTCGCCGGCGATCTCCACCTTGCCCGGCGCGATGCCGTCGTCGTCGCGGCGGAACATCATGGCCAGCAGGCTGCCCGGGGTGGCGGCGACCCGCAGCTGGCTGTCGTCTTGCGGCGGGCCGACTTTCAGGCGCGCCTCGTCGACGATGACGGCCAGCGCCAGCTCCGGTCCGCGCAGATGCAGTTGCACGCTGCGGCCGTTCAACGCGGCCAGCTTCTGCTGCGTGTCCGGGTCCAGCGACAAGGTGTGGTTCAGCGCGGCTTCCAGCGCACGGCCGGCGAGCTTGCGCAGCGGTTGCGGCAACCAGGAGTTGGGAGTGGCGGCGTTCATCCGGCGATTGTAGCCCGCCGGCCGGGCTCAGACGTCCGCGGCGCCGGGGAAACCCAGCTGGCGCCAGGCTTCGTAGACGGCCACGGCGACACTGTTGGACAGGTTCAGGCTGCGGCTGTCCGGGCACATCGGCAGGCGCAGGCGTTGCTCGGCGGGAATCGTTTCCAGCACCTCGCCCGGCAACCCTGCGGTCTCGCAGCCGAACAGCAGCGCGTCGCCATCGGCGAAGCGGGCGTCGACGTGGGCGACGCGGCCGCGGGTGGTGAAGGCGTACACCCGCGGCGTGCCGATCGCGTCGAGGCAGCTGGCCAGGTCGTCATGCACCGCGACGCTGGCGTACTCGTGGTAGTCCAGCCCGGCGCGCCGCAGCCGGGCATCGTCGAGCTGGAAGCCGAGCGGCCGGATCAGGTGCAGCGCAGCGCCGGTGTTCGCGCACAGGCGAATCACATTGCCGGTATTCGGCGGGATCTCGGGACGGAACAGGATGACATGCAGCATCCGGCCATTATCGCGTGTCAGTGCCGATCTGCGTCGAATGCTCAGCCGCCGAACTGCGGGCAGACCACGCCGTCCGGTGGCAATGCGCAGCTGGTTGGCGCGGCCAGCAGGATGGCGCCGATGGTGCTGTTGGCGGCGAGCTGCACAGAGGCCGGCGTGGTCGTCACCATCGCGCCAAGGATCAGGCCGCAGACCGCCAGGCAGGCGATGAACAGGCCGCGCAGCATCAAGGTCTCGAATTTCATGGTCATGTCTCCGATGAATGAAGTGAAGTTCCTGCCTTCCCGTATCAGCAATCCCCGTGCCAAGCGCTGCTATGTATTCAAATCATTGATTTATAAATGATAAGCAAGTGAGCTTGGCAGCTGCGGCATTGTCCGCGGACAGCTGTCCGCCCGCCGCCGGACAGCCGGACAGGCCGGCCGCGACCGTGCCACAAGTCATTTGCGATGCCCGCAGGGCGTCGCTAGCCTGCGTGGACTTATCCGTGAAACAGGAGGTTCACCGTGACAAAGAAACCACTCGCCCTGCTTATCGCCGGCCTGCTTACCCTGACCGGCGGGATGCCGCTGGCACTGGCCGCCCCGGATGCCGCCACCGCGGCCGCGACGACGCAGGCGCAGCAGATCCCCGAACTCGCCTGGACCCGCTTCACCCTGCCGAACGGGCTGACCGTGGTGGTGCACGAGGACCACAAGGCGCCGGTGGTGGCGGTGAGCGTGTGGTACCACGTCGGCTCCTCCTATGAGCCGAAGGGCAAGACCGGTTTCGCGCACCTGTTCGAGCACCTGATGTTCCAGGGTTCGGAGAATCACAAGGACGAATTCTTCAAGCCGTTCGAGCTGGCCGGCGCCACCGACCAGAACGGCACCACCTGGCTCGACCGCACCAACTATTTCGAAACCGTGCCCACCAGTGCGCTGGACATGGCGCTGTGGATGGAATCGGACCGCATGGGCCACCTGCTCGGCGCGATCGGCCAGCCGCAGCTGGACGAGCAGCGCGGCGTGGTGCAGAACGAGAAACGCCAGGGCGAGAACCAGCCGTATGGCCGCGCCAGCGAGCTGATCCAGGCTGAGGCATTCCCGGCCAACCACCCCTATCACCACGACACCATCGGCTCGATGGCGGACTTGAACGCCGCCTCGCTGGGCGACGTGAAGCAGTGGTTCAAGGATTACTACGGCGCCGCCAACACGGTGGTGGTGCTGTCCGGCGACATCACGCCGGCGCTGGCGAAGGAGAAGATGCTGAAGTACTTCGGCGACATCGCCGCCGGCCCGCAGGTGCCGCGGCCGCAGCCGTGGGTGGCGCCGCGCACGCAGTCCACCCGCGGCACGATGACCGACAACGTGGCGCAGGTGCGCATCTACCGCGAGTGGAACGTGCCCGGCCGCGGCAGCCGCGACGAGAACCTGTTGGAGCTGGCTGCCGCGGTGCTAGGCGGCAGCAAGACCTCGCGGCTGTATCAGCGGCTGGTCTACCAGGACAAGCTGGCCGACAGCGTTTCGGTCGACGTCGAGCAGCACGTGCTGGCCAGCCTGTTCAACCTGCAGGTGGACGTGAAGAAGGGCGCCGACCCGGCCAGGGTCGAGGCGGCGATCGCCGACGAGTGGCGGAAATTCCTGAAGGACGGCCCGACCGCCGACGAGCTGGCGCGGGTCAAGACGGAAACCCGCGCGTCGTTCGTGCGCGGACTGGAGAAGGTCAACACGCAGGCCTCGATCCTGGCCCAGGGCCAGCTGTACCGCAACGATCCGGGCGCCTACCTGAAGGACTTCAAGGAACTCATGGCGGCCACGCCGACCGACGTCGCCGCGGTGGCGAACCAGTGGGTCGCCAAGGGCGACTACACGCTGACCGTGCTGCCGGGCAAGGTCGAGGACACCGACATGGCCACCGTGGCTGGCCGCGCCGCGGCCAGCGGCGCGCCGGCGCCGGTGCTGTCGGCGAAGGGCGACTACCGTACCGTCAAGAGCGATGTCGACCGCAGCAAGGGCGTGCCCGCGGTCGGCACGTTCCCCGACCTCAGCTTCCCCGCCCTGCAGCGCGGCAAACTGGACAACGGCATCGAGGTGATCCTGGCCGAGCGCCATACGGTGCCGGCGGTGCAGCTGCAACTGCTGTTCGACGCCGGCTACGCCGCCGACCAGGGCCGCAAGCTGGGCACCTCCAGCTTCACCATGGCGATGCTGGACGAGGGCAGCAAGGAACTCGACTCGGTCGAGATCGCCAAGCGCAAGCAACGCCTCGGTGCGATCATCGCCAGCGGTTGCGGACTGGATTACTGCAACGCCACGCTGAACGCGCTGGACGACCAGCTGAAGCCGTCGCTCGACCTGTTCGCCGACATCGTGCGCAACCCGGCGTTCCGCGAGACCGATATCAGCCGCCTGCGCGGCCAGTGGCTGGCCGGCATCGCCCAGGAGAAGAGCCAGCCGATCGGCATCGCGCTGCGCACCCTGCCGCCGCTGCTGTACGGCAAGGGCCACGCCTACGCGATCCCGTTCACCGGCACCGGCACCGAGGCCTCGATCAAGTCGCTGAGCGCCGCCGACATGCGCGCGTTCGTGGGCGATTTCATCCGCCCGGACAACATGCAGATCCTGGTCGCCGGCGACACCACGCTGGACAAGATCATCCCGCAGTTGAATGCCGCGTTCGGCAACTGGAAAGCGCCAGCCAGCAAGGTGCCGGCGAAGAACATCGGCAAGGTCGCGCCACCATCGCAGGTGCGCGTGTACCTGGTCGACCGCCCCGGCGCGCAGCAGAGCCTGATCCTCGCCGGCAGCCTGGCGCCGTCGACCGAGGCGCCGAACAACCTGGAGATCCAGACCATGAACGGTGCCTTCGGCGGCACCTTCACCTCGCGCCTCAACATGAACCTGCGCGAGGACAAGCACTGGGCCTACGGCGCCTTCAGCTTCCTGCAGAACGCGGTAGGCCAGCGCCCGTTCATGCTGTACGCGCCGGTGCAGACCGACAAGACCGCACCGTCGGTGGCCGAGATGCTGAAGGAGGCGAAGGGCGTGATCGGCGGGCAGCCGCTGACCGCGCAGGAGATCGGCAAGATCAAGGTCGGCGACGTGCGCAGCATGCCGGGCAGCTACCAGACCACCGCGGCGGTGATGGGCGCGCTGCAGGGCATTGCGTTATACCACCGGCCGGATGATTACGTGCAGACCCTGAAGTCGCGCATCGAGGCACAGACCGATGCCTCGGTGGAAGCGGCGGCGAAGGAGATCATCCACCCGGACCAGCTCACTTGGGTGATCGTCGGCGACCTCAAGAAGATCGAGGCGCCGATCCGCGCGCTGAAGCTCGGCGAGGTGCAGGTGCTCGACGCCGACGGCAAGCCGGTGAAGTGAGCCCAGGTGCGGTGCCGGCATGCGCCGGCACCACGCGTTGTGGATCGGTTGGGGGACGCGCCGCCGTCCCCGCGCTAGGATGGAGGCCGGGCCGGCCATGCCCGGCCTCTTTCATGTCCAAGCCACCGTCGCGGAGCCACCCATGCGCAAGACCCTGCTGTTGCTCGTCCCCGTCCTCCTGCTCGGCGCCTGCAGCTGGGGCATCACGCTCGACGATGCCGCCAAGAACGTGCGCACGGCCTGGAGCGGCGACGTCTCCTCCTGCCACGAGCTGGGCAAGGTCACCGTCTCGGTGATGGACCGCGTCGGCCCGGTCGACCGCAACGACATCAAGGTGCGCGACGAGCTGGAAGTGCTGGCCCGCAACGAGGCTGCCAAGATGCACGCCGACACCATCAAGCCGCTGGCCGAGCCGACCGACGGCTCGCAGCCGTGGGGCGCCTATCAGTGCGGCGCCAGCCGGCCCACGCCGACCAGTGCGCCGACCCGATCCGGCTCGACTCCGGGGCAAACGCAGACGTTCCCCGTTCACGGCGGCTGAGCAGTTCTCGTCCGATCATCGAAAGGCGCCCGCGGGCGCCTTTTTTCATGCCTGCATGGCGGGTGCTTGCCTGGCGGCGGGACTCGGCATAATATGCACATATTGATATTACATATATGTATAAAATACATGACAGGTAATTGGGTATCTCCGTGAGCAGCTTCGTTCCCACCGAGCAGCGGCTGGCGGTCACCCGCCGGCGGTATCCGGCGTTTCCGCGCGAACCGGCGGTGCTGGTGCGGCTGGTCAAGCACATCTACAAGCAGTTGCACGACGACGCCAATGCCCTGCTCAAGCCGTGGGGCATCAATCACCCGGAATACAACCTGCTGATGATGCTGTACGGCACCGAGGGGTACGCGTTGCATCCCTCGCAGCTGGCCGAGGCGGCGGGCGAAAAATCCGCGAACATCACGCGGCTGGGCAATGAGCTGTGCGACAAGGGGCTGATCGCGCGCGACGGCAGCAGCGAGGACCGGCGCAAGGTCACCTTCACCCTGACCCGGGCAGGCGTGGCGCTGGTCGAGAGTTTCCTGCCCGGGGTCTGCGCCCTGCTGGAGCGGCAGGGCGCGGGCCTGTCGCCGCGCGAGTCGGTTCAGCTGGAAAAGCTGCTGAAGAAATTCCTGGACCATCTCGGACAGGGCTGAAACATGTCCGCCTCCGCCATCGAATCCATGCCGCGGCTGTCGCGCTGGCCGTGGCTGGCCGACGTTCTCGCTGGCGAGGGCCATGCGTGGATCTTCGTGCTCAAGGCCGCGCTGGCACTGTACGCGGCCACCTGGCTGGCGATGTGGCTGCAACTGGAGAAGCCCTCGACCACGATGATCACGGTGGTGCTGCTGATGCATCCGCAGAGCGGCATGGTGCTGGCCAAGAGCTTCTACCGTGCGATCGGCACGCTGGCCGGCAGCGTGTTCGGCGTGCTGCTGCTGGCGCTGTTCCCGCAGCAGCGCGTGCTGTTCCTGCTGTCGCTGTCGCTGTGGGTGGCGTTGTGCGCCGGCGGCGCCACGCTGTACCGCAACTTCATGTCCTACGGTTTCGTGCTGGCCGGCTACAGCGCGGCGATCGTGACCATGCCGGCGGTCGCCAACCCGCTCGACGTGTTCGATTCGGCGGTGATGCGGGTGAGCGAGGTGCTGCTGGGCGTGGTCGTCGCCGGCGCGGTCAGCGACCTGGTCCTGCCGGGCCGCCTGCGCGAGGTGCTGCGGCGCAGTGCGCGCGAGCAGTTCAGCCACTTCCTCGACTTTGCCCGCAACAGCACCGGTGGCGCGATCGCCCGTGCCGAGATGGAGCAGGCCTACCTGCATTTCGTGCGCGGCGCGGTGCAGCTGGAAAACCTGCGCGCCGCGGTGATCTTCGAGGATCCCGAGGCGCGCGCACGCAGCAGTCGCATGCGCCTGATCAACCAGTTCTACATGTCGGCCACCACCACCTTCCAGTCGGTGCACCACCTGATCAACCGGCTGCAGCGCAGCGGCCGCGGCGATGCTGCCGCTGCGCTGATCTCGCTGTACCAGCCGATCGGCGCAGCACTGTCGCCGCCGCCGGCGCAGCAGCACGACCCGGCCGTGTTGGCGCCGCGACTGCATGCCTGCGAGCAGAGCCTGCCGGTGCTGGCGCAGCAGTTGCGCGCCGCGTTGCCGGAGCCGGCGCGGATCGATTTCGACACCGGCGCAATCCTGCTGCGGCGTTTCGCCGACGAGCTGCACGACTTCACCCTGGTGGAAAACTCGCTGCGCGCGAAGCGCCTGCGCGGCAATGTCGAACGGGTGCAGTTCCGCCGCGGCAACGATTACGCCGGCGCCGGCCTGGCGGTACTGCGCACCTTCCTGACGATGATCACGCTGAGCGCATTCTGGCTGGCCAGCGGCTGGCCGCACGGTGCCAGCGCGATGCTGATCGCCACCATCTTTGCCGGCCTGCTGGCGATGGCGCCGAACCCGGTGACGGTGGCCTTCCGTACGTTGTTCGCCCAGGGCACGGGCATGGCGATGGCTTTCCTCGTCACCTTCGGCCTGCTGCCGAGCAGCGATGGCTATGTCATGTTCGTCGCGGCCACGCTGCCGTTCCTGATCCTTGGCTTCTACGTGCAGGCGCAAACGGCCATCTCCACCATGGGCGTGGGCTATGGCATCGGTTTCGTCGCCAGCATGTTGCTGACCAACCGGATGAATTACGACCCGGCCTCGTTCATCAACGAGGCGATGGCACAACTGGCCGGGTTCGCGCTGTGTGCGGTGGCTTTCATGGTGCTCCCTGCGGTCACCGGTACCGGCTGGCAGCGCGAGCGCCAGATGCGCCAGCTGCGCCGGCAGGTGGTGCTGGCCGCCAGTGCGCCGCTGACGGGGCTTTTGCATGCGTTCGAGAGCGTCAATCGCGACCTGTTCCTGCAGGTGGTGACGCATACCCGGCCGGACAGCCGCGAATCGCGCGACCTGCTGGCGTGGGCGCTGACCGTGCACGAGTGCGGCCGCGGCCTGATCGAGCTGCGCCAGGACATGGCCGGCAGCCAGCTGCCAGGTGCCGTGGAACAGCACGTGCAACAGGCCGTGCTGGCCGTGGCGCAATTGTTCGACATGCCGGACGCGGCGAACTGGCAGCGCGCGGAGCTGGCGGTCACCGAGGCGCTCGCCGGGATCGCCGGCGGCCCGTTCGCCGCGCAGGCCGGCAGCCGCCGCGTGCTGCTGCACCTGCATCGACTGCGCAGCGTGCTGCGCGACGATGAGTCGGCGCTGGCGCCGTACATGCCGGCGGCGGAGGAGCCTGTCCATGCCTCATGAAATCTCGATCGGCGGAGCCCTGGTCCCCGGCCTGGTGGTCATCTTCCTCGGCTGCCTGCCGCTGATGTGGCTGCTCGACACGGCGATCGGCCGGCTCGGCCTGTATCGCTACGTGCTGCATCCGTCGCTGGTGCGGCTGGCGCTGTTTGTCTGCCTGTTCGGCGCCGCCGGGCTGCTGCTGATCCACTGAGTCCATCTTATGAACAACAAACCCCTGCTGCTGCGTCTTGCCCTCACCAGCGTTGTCGTCGTCGTCGCAGCGCTGCTCGGCCATGCCCTGTGGACGCACTACCTGTACTCGCCGTGGACCCGCGACGGCCGCGTGCGTGCGGACGTGGTGCGGGTCGCGCCGGATGTCTCCGGCCTGGTCACGAGCGTGGCCGTGGCCGACAACCAGCTGGTGCACAAGGGCGACCTGCTGTTCATCATTGATACCGCGCGCTTCCGCTATGCGGTCGACCAGGCACAGGCCAACCTGGATGCCGCCGAGGCGAGTGCGCGCGCCGCCGGCGCCAACATCGGCGCGGCGCTGGCCAGTGCCGCCGCACGCAAGGCCGAGTACGACATGCGCCAGGAGGAAGCCACGCGTCGCCAGCAACTCGGTGACGTCGTCGCCAGGGAAGTGCGCAGTGACGCGGCGGCCACGGCGAATTCCGCCCGCGCCACCTGGGCGCAGGCCCGGGCGGGCGGCGAGCAGGCCTCGGCAGTGCGCGAACAGGCGCAGGCTGCCGTGGAGCAGGCGCAGGTGTCGCTGGATCAGGCGAAACTCGATCTGCAGCGCACCGCGGTACGCGCACCGGTGGATGGCTACGTCACCAACCTCGACATCCGTGTCGGCGATTACGCGGCTACCGGCACGCCGCGGCTCGCCCTGATCGACAGCCACAGCTACTACCTGTACGGCTACTTCGAGGAAACCAAGCTGCCGCAGCTGCACGTGGGTGACCCGGTCGACATCCGCCTGATGGCCGGTGGCGTGAAGCTGAAGGGCACCATCACCGGCATCGCACGCGGCATCACCGACCGCGACAACCCCACCGGCAACGACCTGCTGGCCGACGTCAACCCCACCTTCAACTGGGTGCGGCTGGCCCAGCGCGTGCCGGTACGTATCGCGATCGACACCCGCCACCTGCCGGACGACACCCTGATCGCCGCCGGCATGACCGCCACCATCGAGGTGCACCCGCGCGCCGCCGATAAGCAGCGGCGGTAGGCGTACCGCGCACGGTTTGCGATGATGCGCGCTGTTGTCTGCCGATGTCGCCATGAACAAGTTGATCACCGCACCCGGCCGTCTCGCGCGCCGCATGTTGCCGTTCCGGCGCAGGCCGCGCGCAGGCGCCGAACTGCCGTTCTTCGCGGTGCCGGCCGACGCGATCAGCGTGCTGCCCGATCCGGCCGCGTTCCGGCAGGAGTTGCTGCGCCTGATCGCACAGGCCAGCCGGCGCATCGTGATCGTGACGCTGTACCTGCAGGACGACGACGGCGGCCGCGAGGTGCTCGACGCGCTGTATGCGGCTAAGGCGCGGCAGCCGGCGTTGCAGGTGTCGGTGTTCGTCGACTGGCATCGCGCGCAACGCGGCCTGATCGGCAAGCAGAAGAGCGAAGGCAATGCGGGCATGTACCGCGAGTACACCGCGCGGCTCGGCCCGGGCGTCGACATCTACGGCGTGCCGGTGCAGAACCGCGAGCTGTTCGGCGTGCTGCACCTGAAGGGCTTCGTGATCGACGACGCCGTGCTGTACAGCGGCGCCAGCCTCAACGACGTCTACCTGGTGCGCCACGGGCGCTACCGGCTCGACCGCTACCACCTGCTGCAACATGGCGGGTTGGCCGATGCGATGGCCGGGTTCGTCAAGCAGCACTTCATCGGCAGCGATGCGGTGCAGCGGCTGAACGTGGCTGAGGTGCCGTCCACGAAATCGCTGCAGCCGGCAATCCGCGAATTCCGCCAGGAGCTGCAGCGCTTGAACTACGACGTGCCGCAGACGACGCTGGCCAGTGGCGAGGTCGCGGTGACGCCGCTGCTGGGCTTTGGCCGCAGCGACAACACGCTGAACGAGGTGCTGCTGGACCTGCTGCGTGGCACGCGCGAGCGCCTGATCGTGTTGACCCCGTACTTCAATTTGCCGCGGCAGGTGCGGGTGCTGCTGGGCCAGCTGCTGCGGCGCGGCTGCCGCATCGACATCATGGTCGGCGACAAGAGCGCGAACGATTTCTACATACCGCCGGGGCAGCCGTTCAAGACCATCGGCCTGCTGCCCTACCTGTACGAGAACAACCTGCGCCGCTTCGTGCGGGCGCATCGCCGGCAGGTCGACAGCGGCCAGCTCAACCTGCACCTGTGGCGCGACGGCGACAACAGCTACCACCTGAAAGGCCTGTTCATCGACGACGACGTGGCCGTGCTGACTGGCAACAACCTCAACCCGCGTGCGTGGTCGCTGGATCTGGAGAACGGCCTGGTCCTGCGCGATCCCGCGCACCTGCTGCGGGCGAAGCACGAGGCGGAGTGGGCGGCCTTGCGCCGGCATGCCACGCGGCTGGCCGATTACCGTGCGCTGGAAAGCCCGCGGCGCTACCCGGCCGAGGTGCGCAAGCTGCTGCGCCGCTTGAACCGCGTTCGGCTGGACCGGCTGGTCAATCGTCTGCTGTAGGGCGGTTACGGCCCGCTGTTTTTCGGGAGGCCGTGGCGACAGCGGCGGGCGGTACCGCCCTACCGCACGGCGAGGCGATCCAGCCGCATGCCCAGCCAGTTCGCCACATTCGGCCATTCGTCGGCGAGGATGCTGAAGCAAACCGTGTTGCGCAGGCTGCCGTCGGTGCGGTGCTTGTGGGCGCGCAACACGCCTTCGCGCTGCGCGCCGAGGCGCTCGATCGCGCGCTGCGAATCCTCGTTCAGTTCGTCGGTGTGGAAGGCCACCGCCACGCAGCCCAGCGTCTCGAACGCGTGTTCCAGCAGCAGGCGCTTGCAGGCGGTGTTGAGGTGGCTTTTCTGCCAGCGCTTCGCGTACCAGGTGTAGCCGATGGCCAGGCGCG
Organism: Rhodanobacter thiooxydans; assembly: GCF_030291135.1. NCBI lineage: Bacteria > Pseudomonadati > Pseudomonadota > Gammaproteobacteria > Lysobacterales > Rhodanobacteraceae > Rhodanobacter > Rhodanobacter thiooxydans. The sequence goes on from NZ_CP127409.1 coordinate 363,463, forward strand.
GCAGCGCGGCGTCGATCTCGTAATAGCGGGTGCTGCCGACGATCTCGCCGCTGCCGGCCTCGCGCACGGCGAACGGCAGCATGTGTCCTTCGGCCTGGCCCTGCAGCGCTTTCTCGACGTAGCCGCCTGCCTGTCCCGGCGGTGGCACGCTGGTGACGGCGAGGTTCCACAGCTCGCCGTCACCAGCGGCGGCTTCCAGTGCCGGCACGTGGTCCAGGCTCAACGGTTCCAGCACGACGTAATCGTCCTGCAGGCGGATCGGGGTGAACGGGATCATGGGTGGTCCGGTGCGGTGTTCAGGCGTCGAGGTCGGGGATCAGCTTGCTCTCGAGCCGGGCAATGTTGTCCTTCAGCAGCAGCTTGCGCTTCTTCAGCCGGGTCAGCTGTAGCTCGTCGCGGCCGATCGCCGAGGCCAACTGGTCGATCGCTGCGTCGAGGTCGCGGTGTTCCATCCGCAACTCGGCGAGCAGGTGGACGATTTCTGCGTGATCCTGAACCTGCATGGCAGTGACGGTGGCCGGGGGCGGTTCTTCTAGTTTAGCGCCGTTTTCCGCTGCAGTAGCCGGTTGCCTGGGCGTTACAATGGGAAGTCTTCGCCGTCCGATTGCCGTCATGTCCGCCCAGCTCGACATTCTCCGTCCATCCGTTGCCGCCGAGGCCGGCAAGCTGGCCCGACGCCTGCGTCGCCAGGTGGGCCAGGCAATCGGCGATTTCGGCATGATCGAGGACGGCGACAAGGTGATGGTGTGCCTGTCCGGCGGCAAGGATTCCCACACCTTGCTGGACCTCCTGCTGCAGCTGCAGGCGAAGGCGCCGGTGCGCTTCGAGCTGATCGCGGTGAATCTGGACCAGAAGCAGCCGGATTTTCCCGAGCATGTATTGCCGGATTACCTCGGCGCGCGCGGCGTGCCGTTCCACATCATCGAGCAGGACACCTACAGCACGGTGACGCGGGTGATCCCCGCCGGCAAGACCCTGTGCAGCCTGTGCTCGCGGCTGCGCCGCGGCGCGCTGTACACCTGGGCGGCGGCGAACGGCATCACCAAGATCGCGCTGGGCCATCACCGTGACGACATCCTCGCCACCTTCTTCCTCAACCTGTTCTACCAGGCGCAGCTGAAGGCGATGCCGCCAAAGCTGCGCTCGGACGACGGCCGCCACGTGGTGATCCGCCCGCTGGCGTATTGCCGCGAAAGCGACATCGCCGAATACGCGGCGCAGCGGCAGTTCCCGATCATCCCGTGCAACCTGTGCGGTTCGCAGGACAACCTGCAGCGCCAGGCGGTGCAGCGCATGCTGGCCGCCTGGGAACAGCAGCAGCCCGGGCGCAGCGAGAACATTTTCCGCGCGCTGGGCCATGTGTCACCCTCGCATCTGGCCGATCGCCAGCTGTTCGATTTCAGCTTCGGCGCGCCAGCTGCCGCGGCGCCTGCCTGGCCCGGCGACGCAGCGGATGAGACCGCGCCCGCGCAGGCTTGAACCTTCCACCCTCCCACTACCCGAACCGAGTAACCGCCGTGTCCTTCTTTGCTTCCGTTGAAATGGCCCCGGGCGATCCGATCCTTGGCCTTACCGAAACCTACCTGGCCGATCCGCGCCCCGGCAAGATCAACCTGGGCGTGGGCATCTACATCGACGAGCAGGGCCGCATCCCGCTGCTGCCGAGCGTGCGCGAGGTGGAGCAGGCGCTGGTCGCGGCGGCAAAGCCGCGCGGTTACCTGCCGATCGACGGCCTGCCCGCGTACAACCGGCTCACCCAGCAGCTGGTGTTCGGCACCGGGGCGCCGCTGCTGGCGGCCGGCCGCGTCGCCACCGTGCAGACCGTCGGCGGCAGCGGCGCGCTGCGGGTGGCGGCGGACCTGCTGAAACAGGTGGCCGGGGCGGGTGCGAAGATCGCCATCAGCAACCCCAGCTGGGGCAACCACCACGCCGTGTTCCGCACTGCCGGCTTCGTCCTGCTGGAGTACCGCTACTACGACCCGGCCAACCATGGCCTGGACTTCGCCGGCATGCTGGAAGACCTGGGCCGGCTGGAGCCCGGTACCGTGGTGCTGCTGCATGCGTGCTGCCACAACCCGACCGGAGTCGACCTGGATGCGGCGCAGTGGCAGCAGCTGGTCGACCTGCTGAAGGAGCGCCGGCTGCTGCCGTTCATCGACATGGCCTACCAGGGCTTCGCCCAGGGCGCCGATGCCGATGCCGCCGGCGTGCGCCTGCTGGCGTCGTCGGGGATCGAGGCGTTCGTGGTGGCCAACTCGTACTCGAAGTCGTTCTCGCTGTACGGCGAGCGGGTCGGCGCGCTGTCGATGGTCGGTGCCGACCGCGACGAGGTGGCGCGGCTGCTGTCGAAGATCAAGCAGACCATCCGCGCGAACTACTCCAGCCCGTCCACGCACGGCGCTGCGCTGGTCGCCGGCGTGCTCGGCAGCACGGAGTTGCATGCACGCTGGGAGCAGGAACTGGGCGGCATGCGCGAGCGCATCCATGCGATGCGCGCCGGTTTCGTCGACAAGCTGGCCGCGCTGGGTGCCGCGAATTTCGGCTTCATCAACCGCCAGGCCGGCATGTTCTCCTACTCCGGCCTGAGCAAGGCGCAGGTGCACCGGCTGCGCGACGAGCATGCGATCTACGCACTCGACAGCGGGCGCATCTGCGTGGCGGCACTGAACCGGGCCAACCTGGACACCGTCGCCGCCGCCGTGGCAGCGGTCAGCCGCTGAACTGTCCCCTTGCCGAACATCCCGTCCCCGGCCCGCACCGGGAACGGGCAGACAAATGCCTGCCTGCGGGCAACCATCATCCGGATCCTGAATGTTCTTTCGCAACCTCACGCTGTTCCGTTTTTCTCCCGCCGTCGCCACCGATCTTGACCGCCTCGACGAGGCACTGGCCGAGCACCGGCTGCGCCCGTGCGGGCCGCTGGAAATGTTCACCAAGGGCTTCGTGCCGCCGGTCGGGCGCGGCGAAGGCGAGCCACTCACGCACACGGTGAAGCACTGCACCCTGCTGACCGTGGGCGGTGAGGACAAACTGCTGCCGGCCGCGGTGATCAACGACGAGCTGCAGCGCAAGGTGCAGAAGATCGCCGAGGAAGAAGGCCGCAAGGTCGGCGGCCGCGAGCGCAAGCGGATCAAGGAGGATTTGCTGACCGAACTGCTGCCGCGCGCCTTCGTGCGCAATTCGCGCATGTCGGCCTACGTCGACAGGAAAAACGGCTGGCTGGTGCTGGACACCTCCAGCCGCAAGTCGGCCGAGAACGCGCTGAGCCAAGTCCGCGAGGCACTGGGCAGCTTCCCGGCGGTGCCGCTGGCGCCGGAGGAAGGCCCGCGCGTGCTGATGACCGACTGGCTGTCCAGCGGCAACCTGCCGGCCGGCCTGGCCCTGGGCGACGAATGCGAGCTGCGCGACTCGGCCACCGCTACCGGGGCGATCGCCCGCTGTCGCCGGCAGGACCTGGACGCCGAGGAGGTCAAGGAGCACCTGCGCAACGGCAAGCAGGTGTTCATGCTTGGTCTCACCTTCGATGAGCGGATCAGTTTCGTGCTGGGCGAGGACCTGATCGTGCGCAAGCTGAAATTCCTGGACGTGGTGATGGACGAGCTGGGCGACAGCCAGCAGGACGCCCACGCCGAGCTGGACGCCGGTTTCGCCCTGCTGACGCTGGAACTGGAGCGGTTGCTGGGCAAGCTGGAGGAGTGGTTCGGCCTGCCGCGCCCGGCCGATAGCTGAACGAAAAATCCATACCGCCGCGACGTCCGGCGCGCCATACTGGGTGTCCGGCCGCTTGCGGGCGGCGGATCCCCATCTTTGATCAGAACGGGCCAGGCGAGTAGCAGGCAGGATCATGGCGCAGCATCTGGAAGGCGATTGGCTGGAACTGGCCACGGTGAGCGGCAGCATCATCCGGGTGCTGAAGGCCGCCCATCCGCGCGCGCGCCGGCTGCGCCTCACGGTGACGCCGCAGGGCGCGCGAGTGACCTACCCACTCGGTACCCACCCGGCCCAGGTCAGTGCGTTCCTGCGCGTTCATGCCGAGTGGCTGGAGCAGAAGCTCGACGAGCTGAACCTGATCGTGGAGCCGCTGCCGCCGCTGCGCGTGGGCTATCCGTGCAGTTTCCCGCTGCGCGGCGAGACGGCCGAGCTGGACTGGGCCGAGGGCACCTACCCGAAGATCGAGCCGCACGCGGCCGGCCTCACCCTGGTGATCCCGCGTCCGCACACGCGTGCGCTGCCGATCGCCCGCGGGCTGCTCGCCTCGCACCTGGAAACGCTGATCCGCCGCGACGTCTCGCGCTGGCTGGCCGGCTACGTGCCGCAGCTGGGGCTGGCGCCGACCTCGCTGCGCATCCGTCCGATGAAAAGCCTGTGGGGCAGCCTGGACACCCGCGACCGCATCAACCTGGACCTCGCCCTGGCGCTGGCGCCGCCGGCGGCGCTGCGCTACGTGCTGGCGCACGAGCTGTGCCATCTCAAGGTGCGCAACCATTCACCGCGGTTCTGGGCGCAGGTCGAGAACCTGTTTCCGGACTGGCGCGAACAGCGCGACTGGCTGCGCCAGCACGGCGCGATCCTCAAGGCGGAACTCGACCGTCTGGTCGACGACGTGGCCGACTGACGCCCGCGTGCGGCCGGCTCAGCGGTTCCGCGGCTGGCGCACGTACTTCGTGCCCAGCAGCACATCCCACAGCGGCGAGGTGACCCCGAAGTTGCTCTCGGGGTGATAGTGGTGCACGTGATGGGCGCCGGCCCAGCGGCGCAGCAGCGGCTGCTTGAAGCGCACGTGGTGGATGATGAAGTGGCTCAGGCCGTAGACGATGTAGCCGAAGGTGATCGCGCTGGCCAGCAGCATGGCGAAGCCGGTCGGCATGAGCAGCACGAACACGCCAGCCAGCGCCAGCAGCACCGCCGGCGGCAGGAAGAACGGCAGCGAGTCGTAGCCCAGCGGCCGCGCGTGATGCAGGTCGTGGCCCTGCGCGAACAGCGGGATGCGCGTGTGGAACATCCAGCGGTGGAAGAAGTACTCGATGAAACTGAAGGCGAACAAGCCCAGGCCGAGCGCCAGCAGGGCAGTCAGCGGGCCGCCTGCATGCCGGCGCCAGCCGAGTACCAGCAACAACAGGCACAGCACGATGTCCACGCCGAGCTCGGCCCAGTAATTGGTGCGGGTGGCGGACATCCGCATCACCGCATCGACGAAGATGCGCCAGGGACTTCGCTTCATCACTTGCTGCACCGTCCTGCCTTCCTGCGCATGGGTACGCCAGACTGCGGCGTCATCACGGCATTCTCCCACGGTGTCACACGCAATTCACAATAATGGGCCAGGGAGGAGCGGATCCGTTCAGCAACCGGCGATGCTTGCGCCGTGGCTCAGTGCGACAGCGCGAAGCCGGTGAGGATCTGCGCGGTCTGTTCGGGCTTTTCCAGCATCGGCATGTGATTGCAGCCGTTGATGGTGCTGGTGCTGATCGCGCTGGCAGCGGTCAGGCCGTTGCGCAGGCTGTCCAGTGCGGAGATGTCCACGATCTTGTCATCGTGGCACCACAGGCCGAGCACCGGCATGGTCAGCTGGCCGAGCCGGTTCTGCACCGAAAGGTATTGTCCGGGCTCGCGCAATTCGTCGAAGCTGCGCTCGATGAAGGCGCGGTCGCGCTGGTTGCGCTGGATGAACACGTCGACGAAGCGGCCGGGCAGGTCGAGCGGCTTCTCGAACGCCAGCAAGCTGGCCCGCTCGAAGCCGGCACGGTCGTCGTACACGAACGGGTTCCTGCCGGCCAGCGCCTCGCGGTCGAACGTGTTCTCCTTGCCCTTCAGGCCGAATGCGTCGACCAGCGCCAGAGCAGCCACGTGCTCGGGGTGTTCGCTGGCGTACACGCCGGCGATCGCACCGCCCATCGAGTGGCCGACCAGCAGGAAGCGCTGCAGGCGCAGGGTCTGCACGAACGCGTCGAGGCGCCCGGCCTGGGCGTCGATGTTGTAGCTGGCGCCGGGCACCCGCGAGGAATCGCCCCAGCCGGGCAGGTCGGGGATGATCAGGTGGAAATGCGGCGTCAGCAGCTTCGCCGTCTCCAGCCACACGCTCTTGTCGGCGTCGAAACCGTGCAGCAGCACGATGGTCGGTCCCTGGCCGCCTTCGTAGTAGACCCAGTGTGTGTCGCCGGCCTGCACCGAATGTTTCTCCAGGTGCGCCGCCATCGCCTCGCGCGTGACGTTCGCCTGCAGCAGCCACTGCGGCGCAAACAGGTAGCTGCCACCCAGCACGATCGCCAGCAGCGCCACCAGCCACGCCAGGAATTTCAACCGGCGCAGCAGCATGCGTTTCCAGAGCGGGGTGGTGCTGTTCGTCGATGGTGGCATGAGGGTTTTCTTGGTGAGGTCTGCGGATGTCACTCCCTCCCCCTGCTTTGCAGGGGAGGGCTGGGGTGGGGTGCTCTTGATCTTGATCGAAGATCAAAAGCTACCCCCATCCCAACCTCCCCCTGCTGCGCAGGGGGAGGAGCCTGGTTACTTCGCTTTCTTTGCCTTGGCGAGGATCCCTTCGACCACCTGCTGGGTCAGCGGGTGGTAGCCGGCCCTGGCCTTGGCGTAGACCTGCTCGGCAAACGCCAGGCCTTCGGGGGTCTTCACCAGCGCCTTGTACAACGGCGTGGTCAGGTAGATGCGGCCGATGCGGGTCATGTGCTCGGCGGCGGCGTTCCACACCGCCTTGTCGCCGGCGGCGATCGCGTGGCTGTACCAGCGCATGCCGATCTCCGCGTTCGGCGTGCCGGTGAGATGCCAGGCGGCGTCCAGTTGCTGCATCTTCGCCAGCGGCGGCGCGTCGGGCAGGCGGTCGAGGAAGTACATCCATTCCTGCGTGTTCCAGCCCTTGGTGTCAAGCTTGTCGGCAGCCAGCGAGCCGGCGAGGAAGTCGCTGCGCTCGCGGTCGATCGCGTTGAAGCGCGGTGAGTCCGGCAGCGGCGCGTCCTTCGGAATGCCTTCGCCGTAGACCCAGGCCTTCACCTCGTCCCAGCCCATCTTGCCGGGATACTTCTCGATCAGGTTCGGCTTCAGGTAGTCGAGCATCTGCTCGGTGGTGATGCTCTGGAACGCGAAGTGGTGGAAGTAGCCCTTCAGGTACGCGTCGAAGTGTTCGCGGCCGAAGCGCTGCTCCAGCGTGCGCAGGAACCACGAGCCCTTGTCGTAGGCCACGTCGGACAGCGCATCGTCGGCGCCGACGCCGCGCGGATCGGGCGCCAGCTTCTGCGCGTTGGCGGCCATCGCACCGATGCTCTTCTGCAGCGCGCGGGCGGACAGCAGCGCCTCTTCGTCGGCCAGCGCCTTGCCGTACACCGCCTCGGTGATGCGGCCCTGCACGTAGGTGGTGAAACCCTCGTTGAGCCAGATATCGCGCCACGCGGCGCTGGTCACCAGGTTGCCCGACCAGGAATGCGCCAGCTCGTGCGAGACCAGCGAGACCAGGCTCTTGTCGCCGACCAGCACGGTCGGCGTGGCGAACGTCATGTTCGGGTTTTCCATGCCGCCGAACGGGAATGACGGCGGCAACACCAGGATGTCGTAGCGGCCCCAGGCATACGGGCCGTACAGTTTTTCGGTGGCGGCGATCAGCTTCTCGGTGTCCTCGAACTCGTGTGCGGCCTTGTCGACCACCGACGGTTCCGCGTAGACGGCCGAACGCGGGCCGGTCTCCTTCACCGCGAGGTCGCCGGCGGCGATCGCCAGCAAGTAGGACGGGATCGGGTGCGGCTGGTCGAACGCGAACTTGCCGTCCAGCGGATGCTTCGCGTCGTTGATTGCGCTCATCACCACGCGCACGTCTTTCGGCGCCTTGACGTTGGCGTCGTAGGTGAAGCGGATCGCCGGCGAGTCCTGCAGCGGCACCCACGAACGGGCGTGGATGGATTCGGACTGCGAGAACATGAAGGGCAGTTCCTTGTCGGCGGTCTGCGCCGGCGTCAGCCACTGCAGGCCGGACGCCGCGGGCGAGGTGGTGTAGACGATGCGCACCTGTGCCGGATGCTTCGGCGCGGCGATGGTCAGCTTGCTGCCCAGCACCTTGTCGCGCGGGGCCAGCGCGTAGGTCAGCGGGGTGGCCTTGCCGTCGGCGGCCAGCGCCTCGACGCGGGCGATCTTCAGGTCGCGCGTGTCCAGCACCAGCGACTGCGCCTTGGCGTTCTTCCAGTCCAGTTTCAGCGTGGCCTGGCCGTCGAGCTGCTGGTGCGGGAAGTCGATCGTGAGGTCGAGGTCCAGATGTGTCACGCGCACCTGGTCGGGCTGGGCGTAGGAATTGGGATCGTTGGCGTAAGCGGCCAGCGGCAGCATGAGGCTGCCGAGGGCAAGGACGGGAAGCAGGCGCATGCAGCGACTCCGGGTGCGGGGAGGCGACGAGTATGCCATCGCACGGCGCGGCTGGCCCGTGACGGAAGGCCCGTGCGCGCCGGCGGCGATTCCGGGCGAAACTTTTTTCTTGGCGGCGAAAGGTGCAAGCTTGCGGTACGGATGTCGCCATGATCGATGGCGACGCGTCGGCAGCTCGAAGCAGGGGGAGGGGATGCATGCTGATTGGCGCGGATCCACCGGTGATCGACTATTTCATCGAAGCCTTGATCGCCACCACCGGCATCGCGTTCGCCTCCGGCGTGCAGTTCGTGGTCATCGGCCTGTGGCGGCGCGGCGAGGGCATCTACCTTTCCTACGCGCTGCTGTGTGTGTGCATTGCCGCGCTGGCGCTGGGCAACGTACTGCTGCTTCGCGCCGACACGCTGGCGGCGGCCACCGAAGCGGTGCGCTGGATGATCACGGCGGCGATCGCGAGCTTCGTTCCCATGGTGGTGTTCATCCGCGCCTATGTCGGCGCCGGTACCCACTGGCGCATGCTGCTGGCGATGGGCCTGCTGACGGCGGTTTTCCTGTGGGTCAACGCGGTGGCGCCGACCACCTTGTTCTTCTCGCGACTGGAGATCGACCAGCCCATCGTGCTGCCTTGGGGCGAGCGGCTGTATCGCGTCACCGGCACCGGTTCGATCTGGGGCCTGGCATTCCATGTGGCCAGCTATGCGGTTTTCCTGTGGGCGCTCGGCCGTGCATGGGCGCAGTACCGCGGCGGCGATACGTTGCGCGCCGTGTTGCTGGGCGGTTGCCTGGTCGTGCAATTCGCCGCCCTGTTGTGGGGCGACATCGTGGTCGACCTGCTCCGCTATCGGGTTCCGTACCTGGACGCCTTCGCCTTCCTACCCTTCGTGCTGCTGATGAGCTTGTCGCTGGCCGCGCAGATGCGCCAGCGCACGGCGCAACTGGAACACGCCCGGCGGCAGCTGGAGATCGAGGAAGGCACGCGCCGCGCCGCCGAGCACAGCCTGCGCCACCTCGCCTACCACGACAGCCTGACCGGCCTGCCCAATCGCGCCAGTGCACTGAAGCGGCTGGCCGAATCGCGTGCCGACGCGCTGGCCCGTGGCGGCTGCGGCGCCTTGCTGCTGATCGACCTGGACAACTTCAAGACCATCAACGACGGCCTGGGCCATCACGTCGGCGATCGCCTGCTGCAGGCCATGGCCGAACGCCTGCTCGCCGCCGCGCCGCCCGACACGCTGCTGGCACGCCTGGGCGGGGACGAGTTCGTGTTGATGCTGGGCTTGCGCGAGCGCACGCCGCCGGACGTGCAGGCACGTGCGGAACGGATCGCGCAGGACATGATCGCGCTGGTGTCCGAGCCGGTGATGGATGGCCGGCGTGTGCTCGGGGTTGGCGCCAGCGTGGGCGTGGCGGTATACCCCGTTGGCGAGGAGGACGTGGCCGAGCTGCTGCGCCGCGCCGACATCGCGCTGTACCGGGCCAAGGCGGCCGGCCGCAACACGGTGCGGGTGTTCCTGCCGCCGATGCAGCAGGAGGCCGACCGGCGCCTGCGCCTGGAGCGCGGCCTGCGCGCGGCGCTGGAGCAGGACTGCATGGGCACGCAGTTTGCCCTGCACTTCCAGCCGCAGATCACCGCCGAAGGCGAGCTGCTGGGCGCCGAGGCGCTGCTGCGCTGGCACCACCCGCAGCTGGGCGAGGTGGCGCCGGACAAATTCATCCCGCTGGCCGAGGAAACCGGGCTGATCCACGCACTCGGCGCCTGGGTCGTCGATGAGGCCTGCGCGCACCTGCGTGCCTGGGATCGCGACGGCGTGGCCTTCGGCAAGTCCCTGGCGGTCAACGTGAGTGCCTGGCAACTCGCCCACCCGCATTACGCCGCCCGGCTCGTCGCGCAGGTGCATGCGGCCGGCGTTGCGCCGGCGCGGCTTACCCTGGAATTGACCGAGAGCGCCTTGCTGCAGGATTTCGACGGCGCCCAGGCGACGCTGCAGCAGCTCGCGGACGCGGGCTTCCGGCTGGCGCTCGACGACTTCGGCGTCGGCTACTCCTCGTTGAGCTACCTGCAGCACCTGCCGCTGGACGTCATCAAGATCGACCGCGCCTTCGTCAGCCAGCTGCAGGCCGACGCCGGCAATCCACTGGCGGGTTTCATCGTCGACGTGGCGCACCGACTGGGCATCATGGCGGTGGCCGAGGGCGTGGAAACCGCGTTCCAGCGCGATGCACTGGAACGGATGGGCTGCGACGGCCTGCAGGGCTACCTGATCAGCCGCCCGGTAGACGACGCCGGTTTCCGCCGCTGGGTGGCCGCCGGGCAGCAGGCCCCGGTGGCCTGATGCGCGCACGCGCAAGCGGCCCGCCGTGCCGTTTGCCAGGCTGGCCGCGGGCGGGGTTCAACCCCACAGAGGCGGCTTGGCCACCATCAGCCAGAAGGTGGCGATCAGCGCAAGAAAGGCGGGCCAGCCCAGCGCGAACCAGACGCGCATGCAGCGATGGTAGGCTGGCGGCAGCGCGGTGCCATCGCGCAACGCGGCGTCGGCAAGTCGGTGTGCGCGCCACTGCAGCCACAGCACCGGCAGCCAGCAGGCGCCGGCCAGCAGGTACAGCGCGATGGCAGCCTGCAGCCATGGCGTGTGCCAGTCGAAGCCCAGCAGTCGCATCAGCAGGTAGCCGGACAGCGGCTGCACGATCACCGCCGGCGTGGTGAACAGGAAGTCCGCACGCACGGTCAGTCGTGCGGCGACCGCGATCGCCGCAAGCTGGCCGCTGCGGTGGGTGAACCAGAAGAAGAAAGCGGTGCCCAGGCCGGTGCCGAACAGCAGCGTGGACGACAGAATGTGCAGCGTTTTCAGCAGCGCGTAGACGTCGCTCATCGGCGTTCTTCCGTCGCCAGCAGCAACGCCAGCGCTGCGATCAGCGGCAGGTTCTTCAGCAGGCCGCCGAACGGATCCAGCCAGTGCGCCGGCCACGCGATGCCGATGCCGAGCGTGTAGCCGAGCAGCATCGCCAGCATCGCGCCAAGCACCCACCGCGGCCGCCAGCGCAGCAGGCACAGCGCGCCCAGCAGCAGGTCGATGCTGGCGGTGGCGCGCGCCAGGGCGAGCAGGCTGCCGGCTGAAAGCGAACTGCCGGGCGCGGCGACCGCCACCTCGGCCGGCGGGGTCAGCCAGCCGACCACACCGGAACCGAGCCAGAGCACGGCGATCGACACGCGCAACAGCGGCAGGCCGAAATACAGCCGCGCGTGCCAGCGATCCTGCACCTGGCTGGGCGCCTCGGCGAGCGCGCACTGCAGCGATCGCGGCGCCAGGCCGAGGCGTTCGCGCAGGCGGTCGATGGCGCCGGCGGCGCCGACGTTGCCGCGCTCGAGCATGCGCGCCATGGTGTTGCCGAGCGGGCCGCGACCCAGCTGTTCGCCCAGCGCGCAGGCCAGCCGCACCAGCGGCGCAGGCACCGCCAGCGCGTATGCGCGCCCGAAGCCCAGCCAGCGGCGCCAGGCCCGCAGGTAGTCGCGCAAGCCCAGCACGTCGGGGCCGACCAGTTCGAGCACGTCGCCGGCAACCTGCGGCCGGGCCAGCGCGGCGACCACGGCCGCGCCGACGTCTTCGGCGGCGATCGGCTGCAGCGGCTGCCCGCCGCGGCCAGGCAGCGGCAGCAGGCCGGGCAACCCGGCCATCGCGCGCAGCAGCGAACTGCCGCCGTAGGAGCCGCGCGCGCTGTAGACCAGCGACGGACGCAGCACCAGCCAGTCCAGTGGCAGTGCCGCCAGCGCGGCATCGCCGCGATGCTTGGAGGCGATGAAGGCACCGTCGTCGGCGTGGCCCAGCGCGGAGATCTGGATCACCCGCCGCACGCCGGCCTGCACGCAGGCGTGGAACAGCGCCAGCGGCGCCTGCTCGTGCACGGCGGCGAAAGTGTCGGCGCCGCGCTCACGCAGGATGCCCGCGCAGTTGACCACCGCCTCGATGCCGGCGAGGCGGGGCAGCCAGTCATCGCTGCGCAGGTCGCGGGCCATGTCGCAGGCGATCGCCGCGAGGCCGGGAAAGCGCGTGTCGACGCGCGCGCCGCGCACCGCGCAGACCACGTCGTGGCCAGCTGCGACCAGCGCCGCGACGATGTGTGCGCCGATGAAGCCGTAGGCGCCGGTGACCAGTACGCGCATGGAGTTTCCTCGGCGCCGGTGAAGGTGGGGGAACTCAGCAGTAGCGGTCGGCCATCAGGTCGGTTGCCGCCACCAGCTTGTCCACGATCGCCGAGTCGGCCGCGCTGTGGCCGGCCAGCACCACCTGCAGGTGCGCTTCCGGCCAGGCCTGGCTGAGGTCGTACGCGCTGGCCATCGGGCAGATGATGTCGTAGCGGCCGTGCACGATGATGGCGTGGATGTGGCGGATGCGCCCGATGTCGCGCAACAGCTGGTCGGCTTCGAGGAAGATGGCGTGGCGGAAGTAGTGCGCCTCCATCACGGCCAGGCTGACCGCCTTGTGCGGGTCCTCGAACTCGCCGCCAGCGTCGGGGTGGTGCAGCAAAGTGGTGCTGCCGCCTTCCCACGCGCTCCACGCCCTGGCCGCGGCGAGCCGGGTCGCCTCGTCGTCGCTGGTCAGGCGGCGCCAGTAGGCGTCCAGCATCGAGCTGCGTTCGGCCTCGGGGATGAAGGCAAGGAAGCGCGCCCAGCGCTCGGGGAAGATCTGCGACGCACCGCCGTCCACCTCGTTGAACCAGCGCAGTTCCTGCGGCCGGCCGAGGAAGATGCCGCGCAGCACCAGGCCGAGCACGCGCTCGGCGTGCGTCTGCGCGTAGGCCAACGCCAGGGTCGAGCCCCAGGAGCCACCGAACACCACCCAGCGCTCGATCTCCAGCTGCTCGCGGATCGCCTCGATGTCGGCAACCAGGTGCCAGGTGGTGTTGTCGGTGAGTTCGGCGAACGGGGTGGACTGGCCGGCGCCGCGCTGGTCGAACAGCACGATGCGGTAGCGCGCCGGGTCGAAGAAGCGGCGGTGGTAGGCCGACAACCCCGCGCCCGGGCCGCCATGCAGGAACACCACCGGCAGGCCGGCGGGGTTGCCGCACTCTTCCACGTACAGGGTGTGGATCGCATCCACGGCGAGGCGGTGGGTACGGTACGGCTCGATCTCGGGGTACATCTCGCGCATGGCGGGGATCTCTTGTGGATTTTCTCCTCCCCCTGCTTGCAGAGGAGGGAGTTTGTTGCGTCAGTCGAAGTGCAGGGCGGCGGTGAGGTCGCCCGGCGGCGGGCCGCCGGCGGCGATCATCGCCTGCTCGCGCAGGGTGAGGCCGGGCAGTTTCTGCAGGCCGAAGCGGCGGGTGATGAAGCGCAGGATCGAGCCGGTGTCGTAGACGGTGTGGTCGACGAAGCCCTTCTTCGCGAACGGCGACACCACCAGCGCGGGAATGCGCGTGCCCGGTCCCCAGCGGTCGCCCTTGGGTGGCGCCACGTGGTCCCACCAGCCGCCGTTCTCGTCGACGGTGATCAACACCAGCATGTTCGGCCACAGCGGGCTGGCCTGCAGCGCCTCGACCACCTGCGCCAGGTGGCGGTCGCCGGCGTCCACGCTGGCGTAGCCGGCGTGCATGTTGAGGTCGCCCTGCGGCTTGTAGAACGTCACCGGCGGCAGCGAGCCGGCGGCGGCCGCGGCGAGGAAGTGGTTGGTGGCCGGCTCGCTGCCCGTGCCGGCGTCGCGCAGGTGCTGTGCGCGCGCCGCGGTGCCGGGCGCGAACTGGCGGAAGTAGTTGAACGGCTGGTGGTGCGGCTGGAAGTTCGGCACCTCGGGGAACGTACGGTGATCGCCGTCGCCCTGGCCGTCCAGCGCCAGCTGCCAGGCGCCGGCGTACCAGGCCCAGTCGACGCCGGCGGCGGACAGGGCGTCGCCGATGGTGGCGTGGCTCTGCGCAGGCAGCGTGTTGGGGCTGGCCGCGTCGGCCAGGCGCGGGTCGTGCTTGTCGCGGCTGAATCCCGGCGCGTAGGCCGGGCCGATCGTGTTGACCGCCCAGAAGTCGGGGGTGAGCGCGTCGTGGGTGACGAACGTGGGGCGGCCCTGCATCGCGCTGGCCGGCGAGTCCTCGGCCAGTTTCGGACGGATGCCGGTGGGGTCGTCGCCTTCCAGCGTGGCGATCTGGAATTTCGCCGGGCCGCGATCCGCGTGCGGGTAGTAAGGCGGCTGCGCCGCGGCCAGGTACTGGTGGTTGAGGAACGAGCCGCCGAACGCGCCCATGAAGAAGTTGTCGCACAGGGTGTATTGGCGGGCCAGCTGCCACAGCCGCAGGTTCGCCGCGCCGTCGGCGTAGTGGCCCATGGTCATCGCGCCGGTATTGCCCCAGGCGACGAAGCCGTCGTTGCGGCCGCCGTTGATCTGCAGCTGGTTCTCGTAGAAGCGGTGCACCAGGTCGCGGGTGATCACGCCGTGCGGCAGCGGCGCGCCGTCGGGCGTGGCAAGCACGAACGGGCGGTTCGGCAGGCCACTGATCGCCGACTCGTCGATCTGGTAATGGCGGCCGTCGACCAGTTGCGAGTGCGGCGCCAGCCCACCCCAGATCGGCGGCAGCGACTCCAGCAGGCGGCCGTCGCGGTCGCGCTGGCGGTAGGCGGGCGTGTCGAACGCCTGCAGCGGCTGGGCCAGGCCGGGAAAACCCGCGAACAGGTTGTTGAAGCTGCGGTTCTCGGCGTACAGCACCACCACATGGCGGATGTGCTGGCGCAGCAGCGCGTCCAGAGCCGTGTCGGTGGTCGCGGGCGCCGCCGGCGGGCGTTCGCCGAACGGTTTGCAGCTGCCGAGGGTGAGTGCGGCACCAGCCAGCGCGATGCCGCCGAGCAGGCGGCGGCGTTCGGGGTTGGAGGGTGCTTCGCCGGGCGTGGCCGGATGCTGGTCGTCGGTCGGGTCGGTCATCGGATCGCTCGGTAGCGGGAGGGCTTCAATCGTCGGACATCGCGCGTGCCGCATTCCACATCACGCGGGTCAGCGGGCGGTTCTCGTGCGGCGTCTGCAGCACGATCAAGGTGGTGGTGCTGGTGCTGGCGCCGGTCTTCAGCAGGCGGTCGAGCACGGATTCGAGATGGCCGATCGACATCGCCACCACGTGCAGCAGGGCCGAATCCTCGCCAGCCAGGCGGCGGCATTCCAGCACCTCGGGAATGTCTTCCACCAGCGTACCGATGCGCGCGCAGGTGATGCCGTCGCAGCGCAGGCGGATCATCGCGCTGATGCCGTAGCCGAGGCGCTTCGGGTCGACCGTGGCGCGGTAGCCGCTGATCACCCCGGCTTCCTCCAGCCGCTTCACCCGCTCGGCCACCGCCGGTGCGGACAGGCGCACCTTGCGGCCCAGCTCGGCGTAGCCCAAGCGTGCATCCTGCTGCAGCGCCTCCAGCAGCTGCCAGTCCTTGCCGTCCAGTTCAGGCTTTGACTCCATGACTTTCGATTCCAAGGCAGGATCACCCACTGATTGATTCGATCGCTGGCTAAACGCAGTGAAAACGGTTTTGTGCATTATTCCTCGGTGCGACCGGCAAGACTAGGATGCGCACTTCCCCGTTACAGGAATCCGTCCCCATGGATACCGTTGATCGTCTCGATGGCCGTGCGCTGCTGGCCATCGCGATTGCCCTGCTCACCTGGTCGTCGGCGTATGCCGCGATCGCCTATGCGTTGCCGTCATTCACGCCCGGTGAGGTGGCGTTTGCGCGGCTGCTGATCGGCTCGCTGTGCTTTGCCGCATTGCTGCTGGTGAGGCGCGTGCCGTTGCCGGCACGGCGTGACTGGCCGCAGCTGGCCCTGCTCGGCGTGCTCGGCCTCACCGTCTACCACCTGTGCCTGAACTACGCCGAGACGCGGATCGCCAGCGGCACCGCCTCGATCCTGATCTCGCTGGTGCCGGCCGCCACCGCGGCGGTGTCGGCGTTCTGGATCGGCGAGCGATTGACGCTGCGCACCTGGATCGGTCTGGCGGTGGCGCTGATCGGCACCGTGCTGGTGGTGCTGGCCAGCGGACAGCGGGTGGAGGTGGATCCGCATGCCTTGCTGGTGCTGGTCTGCGTGGCCGTCTCGGCGATCTTCTTCGTGGGTCAAAAGGCGTTGTTCGCGCGCAGCAGCATGCTCGGCGTCACCGCGTTCGCGTTCTTCGCCGGCACGCTCGGCGCGCTGCCGTTCGGCTGGCATTTGCCGCAAGCGCTGGCGGCGGCGTCGTGGCCGCGTATCGGCGCGCTGCTGTGGCTGGGCATCGCGCCCACCTTCATCGGCTACCTGGCCTGGAACATGGCGGTGAACCGTGCCTCGGCCTCGCGGGTCAGCAGCTTCATCTACCTGTCGCCGCCGATCGCGCTGCTGATCGGCTGGCTGTGGCTGCACGAGGTGCCGAACGCGCTGATCCTGATCGGCGGCGCGGTCACCATCGGCGGCGTGGTGCTGGCGAATGCGCGGCGGCGTGCTGCGCCGGTGTCGGTCGCGCCGGTAAAGGCGTGCGAGCAATGCTGAGGAGCGCGTGATGGATCATCTTTTCGACCTGGCGCAGCAGGCCGCGCAGTTGGAACAGGCCTGGCGGTCGAAGCGGTTGGCGCGCGTGGGTGATGCCAACCTCAAGCTGTTGCGCATGGATGCGCAAACTTATCCGAACGAGACGCATGCGTACGCCGAGGGCTTGCTGGTGCTCGATGGCGAACTGCACCTGGACGTGGCGGGCGAGGCAGTCACGGTGGCTGCGGGCCGGCTCTACATGGTGCCGGCCGGCGTGCCGCATGCGGTGCTGCCGGGCAGCAACGGAACCCTGTTGATCATCGACGCCTGAACGGCGCTCAGTTCAGTCGGGTCAGCTGCAGCACCTGCGGGTCGTCCGCGTGATCCAGCAGCAGGCGCTGTACGCGGCCCTGCCAGGCTTGCGCGAACGCCGCGCGCTGCTCCGCCGTGGCGGCGGGCTGGAGTGCGGCGACCATCAGTTCGCGCAGGTTCGGTGCCGCCGGCACCGTGGCCAGGTCCAGTTCCACTGCCACGGCGGTGCCGTTGTCGCGACGGCGGAACTGCACCGCGCCGGCGCCCGTCGAGGCCGCGTAGCCCAGCAGCGCCTGCCGCACGAAACGGCCGCCGATGCCATGGAAGCCGTTGCCCGCGGCAGCGCCGGTGACCAGGGTCAGCACCTGCGCGATGACGCCGGTGACGCCTTCGTCCTCGGCGGCCGGCATGCGTACCGTGACGCCGCCGCGCTCGGCCGGTTCGCCCGGATACAGCGCACGCAATGCCGTGCGCGCCATCAGCCAGGCACCGGCCACGGTGGGGCAGGAATGGCCGGCCAGCCGCACGGCGTCGACATAGGCATATTCCAGCAGGCCGTCGTCGGCGGCGCCGAGGAAGGCCGCCAGCGGGTCACGCATGCGGATGCGCGGGGCCTGCTCGTAGAAGGCGGGATAATTCATGCGCCGCGGCCGCTCATTCGACCGGCATGCCGGTGATGCCGAAGTCGATCACCACCGCATCGGCGTCACGCTGGCGATAGGTCACCGTGAGGTTGTCACCCAGGCGCTCGCGCAGCTGGGCGATCAGCGGGATCGGGTCGTGGTCGTTGACGAAGCGCATCGTCTCGCCCGAACGCAGCACGTTGATCGCCCCGAAGATGGCCGAGTGACGGAAGCGGCGGGCCACGCCGCGCGCGTCGAAGAGGTGCACGTTCTGTTCGGAAACGATATCGATGGACATGGTGCGGGCTCGCAAGAAAGGGAGCCCCAACATACGCCGCGACGTGCGGCCGGCCACTGATCTGGGTCAGGGCGGCCTCAGAACTTGTACGCGCGATGGATCGCCACGATGCCGTTGGTGAGGTTGCGCACCTCGACGCGACCGAAGCCGGCGCGCTCCATCATGCCTTTCAGGGTTTGCTGATCGGGATGCTTGCGGATCGACTCGGCCAGGTACTGGTAGCTGTCGGCGTCGCCGGCGAACAGCTGGCCCAGCTTCGGCAGCACCTTGAACGAGTGGAAGTCGTAGAGCCTGCCGAACAGCTCGCTCTGCACCTTCGAGAACTCCAGCACCAGCGCGCGGCCGCCGGGCTTCAGCACGCGGCAGATGTCGGCCAGTGCCTTGTCCTTGTCGGTGACGTTGCGCAGGCCGAAGGCCATGGTCACCGCGTCGAAGCTGTTGTCGGGGAACGGCAGCGCCTCGGCGTTGAGCTGGGCCCAGCGCAGCCCGGCGACCAGGCCGCGGTCGGTGAGGCGGTCGCGGCCCACGCCGAGCATCGCCGCGTTGATGTCGCCCACCACCACCTCGCCTTCATCACCGACCACCGGTTTCATCAGTGCGGCGATGTCGCCGGTGCCGCCGGCCAGGTCCAGCACGCGGTCGCCGCGGCGCACGCCGCTGATCGCCACGAAATGGCGCTTCCACAGCCGGTGCACGCCGAACGACATCAGGTCGTTCATCAGGTCGTAGCTGCGCGCGACCGAGGTGAATACCTGGCCGACCAGTTTTTGCTTGTCGCCCACCGGCACGTCGCGGAAGCCGAAGTGGGTGGTCGATTCGGGCGTGGTCTTGGGCTGTTCGTTCATGGCCGGCAATGCTACAGGAACGCCGTT
The DNA here is from genome assembly GCF_030291135.1 of Rhodanobacter thiooxydans. Lineage (NCBI taxonomy): Bacteria > Pseudomonadati > Pseudomonadota > Gammaproteobacteria > Lysobacterales > Rhodanobacteraceae > Rhodanobacter > Rhodanobacter thiooxydans. Next base: position 382,385 of record NZ_CP127409.1, read on the forward strand.
GTCAGGCGTCGGGCGGCGTGCCGCGACGGTCGCCGCCGCTGCGCCGCTCGTGTTCGTGATGCTCGGCGTCGACATGGCGTTCGTGCAGCGCGTCGTCGTCGCTGTCGGCGGGCACGTGGGCGGGCGCGGTGGCATCCTCGCGGGGCTCGACCATGGGGGCTTCCTTGTCGCCGCCGGGAGTGATCTTCAGGATCGAGTGGCGCACCTCGCGCGACAGGATCACCCGCGCGTCGCGCACCATGCCTTCCAGCGCGGCGTCGTAGTCGAGCTTGCCGGCCTCGTCGGTCCACACCACGCGGCGCTCGCGCAGCTTCTGGATGAAGCCGCGGAACAGCGCCTTGTCGAAAAACTCCGGCGCGGTCAGCTCGTTGAGCAGGGACAGTCGCTGCGCGGTGAGCGAACAGGCGTTTTCCAGCTCGGCGCCGGTCATCGTGTGCGGGCCGTTCTTGGCCAGCGCGGCGATGGTGATGTAGTAGCGCTCGAAGGCCTGGATCAGGCTGCGCGCGATCACCTTGAGCTGGAACGCGCTGTCGTCCTGGCCGGGCGCTCGTTCCAGTACGCGGCCGTCGCCGGTGGATTCGAGCAGGCCGCGACGCACGAAGAAGTCGATGGTCGCCTGCAACTGTGCGCCGAAGCCATCTTCGTCCCACGGCAGGAACAGCTCGCCCTGGATGAACGGGTAGATGATCCGGCCCAGCCGCAGCACCGAGGCACGCGACATGCGGCGGTTGTTGAGGAAGCAGCAGGCCACCCACGCGGCGGTGGCGTTGAGGTGCAGCACGTTGTTGCGGAAGTAGCTGAGCAGCACCGCGCGCTCGCCGGTGGCGGTGAGCACGTCGCCGAGTGGATGCTGCACGCGCTGGATCCAGCCCATCTGCTCGCCGTAGGCGATGATCGCGGCCGGGTTCATCGGGGTCAGCGTGATGCGGTCCGAGTACGGCAGCTCCTCCAGCATCGTCTTGCTCAGTTCGAGCTGGGTCAGCAGGTCGCTCTCGGCCATCGCGTGCTTCGGCGTGGCCAGCAGGGCCAGCGCCAGCAGGTTGATCGGGTTGACGTCGGCGGCGCGGTTGATGTTGACCTGGATCTGTGCGGCGAGGCGGTTGGTCACCGCGCCCAGCCATTCCGGCTTCGCCTCGGGGTCGGCGCCGGCGGCGCGCCAGTCGTCGCTGGCCGCGTCCAGCAGCGGCGTCAGCGCGATCGGTTCGCCGAAATTCAGCGCCACGTGGCCGTAGCGCTGGCGCAGCACTTTCAGGCCGCGGAGCAGGCCGAGCAGCGACTCCTTTTCCTTCGGCTGGCCGCTCAGTTCGCCGGCGTACGACTTGCCTTCCATCAGCTTCTCGTAACCGATGTACACCGGCTGGAACAGCACCGGCCGGCGCGGCGCGCGCAGGAACGCGCGGATGGTCATCGCCAGCATGCCGGCGCGCGGCGCCAGCAGCCGGCCGGTGCGCGAGCGGCCGCCTTCAATGAAGTATTCCATCGGCACGCCGCGGTCGATCAGCTGCGCCACGTATTCGTTGAACACCACCGAGTACAACGCATTGCCGCGAAAACTGCGGCGCAGGAAGAACGCGCCGCCGCGGCGCAGGATCGGCCCGATCACCGGCAGGTTGAGGTTCACCCCGGCGGCGATGTGCGGCACCACCACGCCCGACACGTGCAGCTGGTAGCTCATCAGCAGGTAGTCGGCGTGGCTGCGATGGCACGGCACGTAGATCACCTCGTGGCCGGGCGCGGCGGCGCGGGCCTTGTCGAAGTGGTGCATCGAGATGCCGTCGTACAGCTTGTTCCAGAAGTTGCCCAGCAGGAACGAGGCCGAGCGCACCACCGGGTGCGAGTAGTCGGCGGCGATCTCCAGCGCCAGCTGGTGCGCCTTGCGCCAGGCCTTGGCGTGGCTGATCTTTTCCTTGGCGGCGCTGGCGGCGATCGCCGCGCGCACCGGTTCGGCGTTCAGCACCGCATCGACCACGGTGCGCTTGTGCGACAGGTCCGGCCCGATCACTGCGGCGCGAATGCGGTGGAAGTGGGTGCGCAGCACCCGCGCCACCTTGCGCGCGAAGCGCTCCGGGGTGATTCCGCCGGATTCGTCCAGCATCTGCCGCAGCGACACCGGTGCGGAGAAATGCACCACCGTGTCGCGCCCGTTCAGCAGCAAGGCGAGCATGCGGCGGAAGCGGCCGACCATCACCCAGTTTTCCGCGAACAGCACGCGGAACCAGCCGCTGTCGCGGCTGGGCGCCCGGCCGACGTAGATCGACACCGGCACGATCTGGATGTCGCGCTCGGGCATGCCTTCCAGCGAGTGCACCAGTTGCCGCAGCGGTTCGTTCGGGTTGCGCTTGCGGTTGCGGCCGAGCAGGCTGCCGTCGCGCCGGGCCAGCGCGAATACCGAGCGGCGCCGGCGGGTGCCGGCCAGCGGCCGCATCGGGTTGGGCAGGCCGGCTTCGCGACAGGCGCGCTGCAGGATCAGCGCATCGGAGAAGCCGTCGCGCTCGATCACGTAGCAGACGGGCACGCCGGCCTGCAGCAGCGAGGTGGGCTCCGCCGGATCGCGGCGGATGCGCACCCACGGCTGCAGCAACTGGCCGGCCAGGTTGAACCACCAGGGGGCGCGGGGGCGGGCGGGGGAGTCCGCGGCGGTCGTCATGTGCATCCGTCCATTCTAACGGTTGCGTCGTTCAGTCTTTCGTTACGGCGCTGGCGGCGCTGGCCGGTGCCGCCTGCTGCTGCAGCTGGCGGTGCGACTGGCGCGCGTTCCGCAGCAGGTCCTCGCTGTACCAGCGGCCGTTCTCCTGCAGCAGCGCCGTTTCGGCCGATAGCGGCTTGCCGAGCAGGGTGTAGTCGACCTTCACCACGGCATGGCCGTTGCTGTTGGAGAGCGGAGTGAGCTTGACGGAATTCAGTGTGTCGTCCACCGACAGGCCGTAGATCGCCAGCAGCTGCTTGAGGCCGCCCCAGCCGACGGCGTACTTGCCCATGGTGGCGTCGAAATCCAGCGCGCGCAGCTGCTCGGGGCTCTTCAGGTCCAGCTTGCGCGCCGTCGCCACGGCCACGCCGACCGCCTGCTTCGCCCTGGCCGGGTCGAACCACGGCGTCTGCTGCGCCCACGGCAGGAGTACATCGATCACGCTGCCGGCCTGGGTCTTCTGCGTCTCGCTGAGGGTATGGCTCTGGGCGACGGCGCTCTTCAACATGGCGTCGCCGACGCTGATCAGCACCGGCAACTGGTCCTTGTATTGCCGTTCCATCGCGGCCAGCTGCGGCTGCAACTCGGCGTACAACCGGTTCTCCGCGTCCGGGCCGGTGAGCTTCTGCATCGTCTCGTTGAAGCGGGTGCGGTCCTCGGCAGTGAGCGGCCGCAGGTCGCGCTGCTGCAGGCTCCAGTCGGCACGCATGTTCGCGTAGTCGGCCGGCGGCAGCGCGTGCTTCCACAGGGCGTCGAAATCGCCGGCCTTGAGCAGCTCGATCGAGGCCTGCAGCGCGGCCTCCGGCGTGCTGCCGCCCGGTTGCGCCGCCTCGTCCTTTCCGTGACAGGCGCCCAGCAGCAGGGCGGCAAGCAGCGGCAGCATGGCGTGGCGAAGGAAGGGAAGGCGCATCGGCGGGCTATCGCGGTGAAGTGGCGGGCGGAGGGCGCCGCGGGGCGGGGTGAGCGCGCAGGGTAAGGGTCGCGGCGGCATCGAAACAAGGGCTGGGCGCAAGTTTTTGCGTCGCCAAAAAGAAAACCCCGCGGGCGCCGGGCCTCGCGGGGAAATCCGGCAGAGCCGGAAGGGAAATGGCCTTGCCTGCAAAGCTCTTGGTCAGCAGGTGTTGGCAGGCGAAATATTACTTGCTCGTTAAAGCTAAGGCAATGCTTTTGTTTTATATTGTAATTTATTGTTTTAAATGGATATTTATCATTGGATTCGCAGTGCCTCGACCTTCTGCCGGCGCCGTTGTTCGGGCGAGGCGCTCCAGTCGTTGTTGAACAGCGCCGGTTCCCAGGAGCCGTAGGTGGGATTGGGCAACACGAACCAGCGTGTGCCGATCCACGGCAGGTAGTCGGCGACGGCCTTGCGGCGGCCATCGGCGGTATTGGCGAGGACGTCGACGAAATCGCCGATCTGGTCGCCGAACTGCATCAGTACACGGTAGTGCTGCGCGACCAGCTGGCGGCGGCAGCCCTTCTCGCTGCCGGCCTGCTCGCAGCCGTCCACCACGGTGCCGAGGCCCATGAACGATTGCGGGCCGCTGACCGGCAAGCCGGCCTTGCGCAGGTTGGCCAGGGTGGCCTGGTCCAGGTCCTTGGCGCGGTTGGAGATGTAGATCACCGCGATGCCGTGCTTCTCGGCGAAGCGGGTGAACTCGACCGCGCCGGGCAGCGCGCGGGCGCTTTCCTCCCGGCACCAGGCCGCCCAGTCGGCCTCGTTGTATTCGTGGTTACCCTGCACCATGCGCGCGGCGAACGGCGAGTTGTCCAGCACGGTCTCGTCGATGTCCAGGATCACCGCCGGCTTCAGGCCCTTGAGTGGCGTAGTGCGGTCGCCCTTGCCCAGCGCGTCCCAGTGGCGGTCGTGCAGCGCCACCAGCAGGCGTGCCTGGGCATCGCGGTAGGTCTGCAGGTAGATCAGGTCGTGCTCGATCGCGGTCTGGCTCCACGCCACGGCATTGAGGTTGTCGTTCGCGGCGACGGCGGCCGGCGCCGTCGGTGCGGCCGGCGCCACGGCCACCGGTTGACGCGGCGTGGTGGCGCAGCCGGCCAGCAGGGCGAGCGCGAGCAGGGTCGTGGGCAGGCGGAATGACATCGGGAAATCCCTGGACAATGAAGAGGCGAACAGTGAACGGAGTTTACGACAGCCCCGTGGCAGGGCTGGCAGCAAGGGCGGGCTGCTGACAGACTGGCGGCCCGCACCCACGGCTTCGTCCCCGCATGGATTCCCCCTTGCCCGCGCTGCGCGAGCCTTCGCCGGCCATTCGTTACGCGAGTTACCTGCTGACGGCCGCGGCCCTGCTGCTGGTCGTCGAGATCCACCTGCTGCCGGCGCTGCTGGCCGGCCTGCTGGTGTTCGAGCTGGTGCAGGCGATGGTCCCGCTGCTGGGCCGGCGCATTTCCGGCGACCGCGCGCGGGTGGTGGTGGTGGCCGTGCTGGGCGCGGTGGTGGTGGGCCTGCTGATCCTGCTGATCCTGGGCGCGATCAGCCTGTTCCACAACGAGATCGGCAACCCCCAGTTGCTCTGGCAGCAGCAGCTGATGCCGCTGGTGGAGAAGGCGCGCCAGCAACTGCCGCCGATCCTGGTGAACAACCTGCCGGACAGCGTCGACGACCTGCGCGTGGGCGCGATCGAGCTGGCGCGCAAGCATGCGGCCATGTTGCAGCTGGCCGGCAAGGGCGCGGTGCGGGTGTTCGTGCACATCATCATCGGCCTGGTGCTGGGCGCGATCGTGGCGCTCAGCCGGACCCGCCCGGCGCACCAGATGGGGCCGCTGGCGGGGGCACTTAGCCTGCGTTGCCAGCGCCTGGCCGAGGCGTTCCACAACATCGTGTTCGCGCAGGTCAAGATCTCGCTGATCAATACCCTGTTCACCGCGATCTTCCTGCTCGGCGTGCTGCCGCTGATGGGTATCCACGTGCCGCTGGCCAAGACCCTGGTGGTGGTGACCTTCGTGGTCGGCCTGCTGCCGGTGCTCGGCAACCTGATCTCCAACACCGCGATCGCCGTGGCCGGTTTGTCGGTGTCGCTCGGCGTGGGCATCGCTGCGCTGGTGTTCCTGATCCTGATCCACAAGCTGGAGTACTTCCTCAACGCGCGCATCGTCGGCACCCAGATCCGTGCCCGCGCGTGGGAGCTGCTGGTCGCCATGCTGCTGATGGAAGCCGCGTTCGGCCTGCCCGGCGTGATCGCCGCGCCGATCTACTATGCGTACCTGAAGAGCGAACTGGAGGCGGAGCAGCTGATCTGAGCCACCGGGCGACGGTTCAGTCCTGCGACCCGATGCCGGCCTCGCCGAGCAGCTGGCGCAGCTCGAGCAATTGCGGTTCGTAGTGTTTCCAGCGGCCGATCGCGGTGCCGTAGATCGGCGCGCGCACCTGCCAGGCATGGGGCGTGTTGACCGGCGCGGCGTTGCTTTCGGGGCGCAGGCAGGCGTCGTTCCAGGACAGGTCGCAGAACGCCAGCAGCCGGCGCGCCGCCGCCTCGGGCGTTTGCACCAGCGATTCGTAGGGCAGTTCCAGGATGCGTCCGGGCAGCACGTTCCGCCAGTGCGCCATCAGGCGCTCGAACTGGATGTAATACCGGCCGGTGTCGAGCAGGTCGAAGGAGTAGTCGTAGTAGGGCGACTCCCGGTCGAAGAAGTGCCGGAAGTTGCCGAGGCAGGTGTCCAGCGGGTCACGGCGCAGGCAGATGATCCTGGCGTTCGGCAGGGCACGGGCGATGAAGCCGGCATACAGGAAATTGTGCGGTAGCTTGTCGATGAAGCGCAGCCGTTCTGCCGTGGCGGGCCGGGTGCTGGCGAGATAGGCGGCGCCGAGCCGTCGCCAGTCGATGGCGGCGGTGCGGGCGGCGATGTCTGGATCGAACAGCAGCGGCAACCGGCCACCCGCCGCCTGCTGCAGCGCCGTCGGGAAGTTCTGCAGCTCGCCCGCGGCGTACACGTCCGGGTGGCTGGAGAGGATGCGTTCCAGCAGCGTCGTGCCGGTGCGCGGCATGCCGATGACGAAGATCGGCTCGGCGGTGGGATCGCCCGCGGCCGGCGCGTCGTGCACGGCGGGGAAGGTGCGCAGCAGGGCATCGAACATCGCCTCGTCCCGTCTGGCTGCATAGGGGCGCAGGCTGCGTACCGCCGCGTTGCCGCGCAGCAGGTGCCCGAAGGCTTTCGGGTAATCGGCGGTGTCGTCGTACTCCTTGGCCAGCGCCAGATTGAGGTGGATCCGCGCGCCGACGTCGTTGCCGTGCTGCGCCAGCAGCGACTGCATCCGTTCGAGGTGGTTGTCGGCCAGGGTTTGCCGCCGCAGCTGGGCCAGGTTGAGGTGGGCCTTCCAGTAGTCCGGTTCGAGCCGGATGCCGGCCTCCAGTTCGCGCTCGGCGCCCTCGCTGTCGCCGATGGCTGTCAGCGCATGGGCGAGATGGAAACGGGAAGACGCCTGCGTGGGCGTGAGCGCCACGGCGCGGCGGAAGACCGCTGCCGCCTGCGCGAACGCCTGGACCTGGGCGTAGACCAGGCCCAGCACCTCCAGTGTCATCGGGTCGCCGGGCGAGGAGTTCATGGCCTCGTCGGCGACCAGCCGGGCTTCCCGCATCCGCCGGACAAGGACCAGCGCCCTCGCGTACTGCGCGAGGAAGTCGGCGCGGCCGGGTTCCAGCTGGGTGGCCCTGAGCAGGCAGTCCAGCGCCTGCGGCATCTGCTGCGTCTGCATGCAGGCCACGCCGGCCATGAAATGCACCACCGGATCGTGCGGCAGGACCGGCAGAAGCTGCGCCGCACGCTGCTGCACCCGCGGCCAGTCATTCTGGTTGAATGCCTCGATGAGCCTGGTATAGGCCCGGGTCGGGTCGGTCATGGAAATCCCTGGCGCCGGCAGGCGCGTGCGGCTGGCTGTCGTGGCGGGAACTGGAATGCATTTGTCCCGGGCCGTCAACTCAACCGCCCGCCAGCATCGCCTTGATCCGCGCCATGTGCGACTCGGCGGTCTCGCGGGTCACTTCCTTGTCCGCTTCCGGATCCTTGCCCTGCCAGTGCAGGTCGGCCTGCGGCAGCTCGTGCAGGAAGCGGCTGGGCTGGTTGCGATGAATGTCGCCGTAGCGTTTCGTCTGCGCCGACCACGACAGCGTCAGCAGTTCCTTGGCGCGGGTGATGCCGACGTACATCAGTCGGCGTTCCTCATCGACGCGGCCTTCGTCCAGCGCGCCCTCGTGCGGCAGCGTGCCGTCCTCGCAGCCGACGATGAAGACGAAGCGGAACTCCAGCCCCTTCGCCGCGTGCAGCGTCATCATGCGCACCGCGTTGCCGGGCTCGTCGCGGTCGGCGTGGCTGAGCAGCGCCAGCTGCGAGGCGAGGTCGCCGGCCGTGTTGCCCCCCTTCTGCATCGCGCGGAACCAGTCGGCCAGTTCCTGCAGGTTGCCCAGCTTGCGTTCGCGCACCGTCGCATCGGTGGTGCCGGCGGCGATCTGCGCGGCGTAGCCGGTGCGTTTCAGGATCAGCTCGACCAGGTCGGCGGCGCTCTCGTGCAGCGAGGCGCTGCGCAGTTCGTCCAGCAGGTTGGCGAATGAAGCCAGCGCGGCGGCCGGGCGCGGAGTGAGCTGGCGCAGCACGCCGTCGCTGCGGGTGGCGTCGAGCAGCGACGAGTGGCGCGACTGCGCGAGCTGGCCCAGCTTCTCCAGCGTGGTTGCGCCGATCTCGCGCTTCGGCACGTTCACCACGCGCAGAAAGGCGGCGTCGTCGCTGGGGTTGGTCAGCAGGCGCAGATAGCACAGCAGGTCCTTCACCTCGGCGCGGTCGAGGAAGGACAGCGCGCCGGTGAGGTGGTATGGAATGCGCGCCAGACGCAAGGCTTTTTCAAGAACCCGCGCCTGGAAGTTGCCGCGGTACAGGACCGCCATGTCGTCCCAGCGCGCCTTGTGCTTCTCGGCCAGGGTGGTGGCGATCGCGGCGACGCGCTCGGCCTCGTGCTCGGCTTCCTTGCATTCCAGCACGCGGATCGGCGCGCCTTCCGGGTGCTCGCTCCACAGCTTCTTTTCGTGCAGGTGCGGGTTGTTCGCGATCAGCGCATTCGCCGCGCGCAGGATGCGCTTGCCGCAGCGGTAGTTCTGTTCCAGCTTGATCACGCGCAGGTTTGGCCAGTCGCGGCCGAGCTGGTCGATGTTCTCCGGGTTGGCGCCGCGCCAGGCGTAGATCGACTGGTCGTCGTCGCCCACGCAGGTGATGCCGCCGCGCTCGCCGGTCAGCGCCTTCAGCAGGCGGTACTGCGCGTCGTTGGTGTCCTGGTACTCGTCCACCAGCAGGTAGCGCAGGCGCTCGCGCCAGGCATCGCGGCACTCCGCATCCGATTCCAGGATGCGCAGCGGCAGCCGGATCAGGTCGTCGAAGTCGACAGCGTTGAAGGCGCTCAGGCGCTGCTGGTACAAGTCGTAGATCGTCGCCGCTTCCAGCTCGCGCGGGCTGCGCGCGGCGGCCAGCGCCTCTTCCGGCGACAGCCCGCCGTTCTTCGCGCGGCTGAGCAGGTTGCGGATGCCGAACAGCACGTCGGGCTTGGCGCCCTTCGGCGCCAGCTCCTTGACGATGCCGCCGCTGTCGTCTGCGTCCAGCACCGAGAAGCCGCGGCGCAGGCCCGCGCGGGCGTGCTCGATCTGCAGGAATTTCAGCCCCAGCGCGTGGAACGTGCTGACCGTGAGCGCGGCGGCGTCCTCGCTGCTGACCAGCTTCGCCACGCGCTCGCGCATCTCGCGCGCGGCCTTGTTGGTAAAGGTGATCGCGGCGATTTTCGACGGTGCCAGCTTGCGGCGCTGGATCAGGTAGGCGATCTTCTGAGTGATCACGCTGGTCTTGCCGGAACCGGCGCCGGCCAGCACCAGCAGCGGGCTGTCGCAGTGTTCGACGGCGGCCAGTTGTTGCGGATTGAGCATGGATCGAAAGACGGGATGAGGCGGTGCCCGATGGTAACAGAGCACCGCTGGCGCCCCGGTCCGCTTCGGCCATAATCGGCCGTACGGCAGCCAGTGGGGAACGGCATGACGGAACCGGAACTCGAACAGTGCGACGTGGCGGTGATCGGCGGCGGCCCCGGCGGCAGCACCGCGGCGGCGCTGCTGGCGCGCCGCGGCTACAAGGTGATCGCGCTGGAGAAGGCGCATCACCCGCGCTTCCATATCGGCGAGTCGCTGCTGCCGATGAACCTGCCGGTGTTCGAGCGCCTCGGCGTGCTGGACAAGGTGCGCGAGCTGGGCGTGTTCAAGTCCGGCGCGGATTTCGAGGCCGACAACGCGCGCGGCTACAACGTCTACGCGTTCGCCCGCGCGATCGGGCAGAGCCCGCCGCACGCGTACCAGGTGTGGCGCCAGGATTTCGACGAGATGCTGTACCAGCACGCGTGCGAATCCGGCGCCGACGCGCGTGAAGGGCACGAAGTGCTGCGCGTGGAGCAGCGCGGCCCGCGCGAGAGCTGGCTGGACGTGCGCACCGACGACGGCCGCGACTACGCGATCCGGGCGCGCTACGTGGTGGACGCCAGCGGCCGCGACGCGCTGCTGGCGACGAAGAGGAAACTGCGGCGCAGGAACGCGCAGCACCAGAGCGCGGCGATCTTCGGCCATTTCCGCGGCGCCGACCGCCGCAACGGCGAAGATGCCGGCAACGTCAGCATCTACCGGTTCGAACACGGCTGGATGTGGATGATCCCGCTGCCCGACGGCGTGATGAGCGTGGGCGCGGTGTGCCAGCCGGAGTACCTGAAGCAGCGCAGGGGACGCACGGTGGAATTCCTGATCGACACGCTGAAACTCAATCCGGCGCTGTGGCGGCGCGTCGAGCAGGCCGGGCTGATCGGCAACGAGGTGCATGTCACCGGCAACTATTCTTACGACTCGACCCGCATGGGCGGTCCGGGCTGGGTGCTGGTGGGCGATGCGTTCGCCTTCCTCGACCCGGTTTTTTCCTCAGGCGTGTACCTGGCGATGGACGGTGCGGAGCGGGCAGTCGAGGTGGTCGATGCGGCGTTGCGCGAACCGCGGCGCGAGCGGACCCTGCTGCGCCGGCTGGAGCAGCGCCAGCGCAAGGGCATGGCCCGCTTCGCGTTCTTCATCCACCGCTTCAACGGGCCGGTGATGCGGCAGATGCTCCGTTCGCCGCGCAACACCTGGCAGCTGGAGCAGGCCGTGATCTCGATGCTCGCCGGCGACCTGTTCGACACGCCGAAGGTGCTGTGGCGGCTGCAGCTGTTCAAGCTGGTCTACGCGATGGGCGTCCTGCGCGACTGGCGCCGCAGCCGCGCCGAACGCCGCGACCGCCTGGCCCAGGCGCGCGCGTCGTTCACCGGCGGCAACGCGCCGCCGGACAAGGCCTGACGTGTGCTCCCTCCCCTGCCTGCAGGGGAGGGTTGGGGTGGGGTGCTCTTGTGCCTTCAGGCAAGCCATCGACACCCGGCTGTCGCGCTACCATGCATGGTCTTCAACCGAACGCGCACCATGGCCAAGCTCTATTTCTATTACTCGGCGATGAACGCCGGCAAGACCACCACGCTGCTGCAGAGCGCGTACAACTACCACGAGCGCGGCATGCGCACGCTGATCCTCACGCCGGCGCTGGACGACCGTTTCGGCGACGGCGTGGTGGCCTCGCGCATCGGCCTCAAGGCGATCGCACGGCGCTTCGCCGGTGACGAGGACCTGCTGGCGCTGGTGGAGGCCGATATCGCCGCACACGGGCCGCTGCATTGCGTGTTCGTCGACGAAGCGCAGTTCCTGACCAAGGCGCAGGTGTGGCAGGCCAGTGACGTGGTCGATCGGCTGGGCATCCCGGTGCTGGCCTACGGCCTGCGCACCGATTTCCGCGGCGAGTTGTTCGAGGGCAGCCGCTACCTGCTGGCCTGGGCCGATGAGTTGCAGGAGATCAAGACGATCTGCCACACCGGGCGCAAGGCGACCATGGTGGTGCGCGTGGACGAGCACGGCCGCGCCGTCACCGACGGCCCGCAGGTTGAGATCGGTGGCAACGAACGCTATGTCTCGGTGAGCCGCGCCGAGTTCAAGAAGATCAGCGCGGGCCAGGGCCGCATCGAGCTGCAGCAGACCGTGCTGCCGCTGGGCGAGCGCGAATGAACCGAGCCACCAAGGAATCTGCATGAGCGAAGTCACTCCCCCCGCCAGCTGGCCACGGCCGTACTGGCAACCCGGCGAAGACGAGGTGGTGCTGCAGTTCTACGTGTTCGGCAAGTTCGAGCCGGAGCTGCTGATTCCGTCGCCGCGCTACGGCAGCCCCGGCCTGCCCGCGGGCGTGGAGATCCAGCGCTTCCAGAACGCCGTGTTGCGCCAGTGGGAGGGCTATCCGCTGAACGGCGCACTGGGCCAGTTGATCAGGGAAGATACACCCGAAGCGTACGAGGCCGCGCGCATCGCGCCCGAGGTGCTGGTGGTGCGCGGCGTGCTCAAGGACGCCGCCAGCCTCGACTATCTGCGCGATACGCTGGGCGTGCTGGCCGGCATGCTCGACGTGGGCGGCACGGCGATCCTCGACCCGCAGATCCTCACCCTGTTCGACGCCGAGCACTGGCGTCACCACTATCTGGTCAAGGACGGCGCGCCGCCGCGCAACCACGTGCTGATCCTGCGCAGCGACGAGGGCGGCGACCGCTCCTGGGTGCACACCCGCGGCATGCGCAAGTTCGGCCGCCCCGACCTCAGCCTGCGCCAGGTACCCGAGCGCGATCTCGACCGCGCCGGCGTGCTGTGCGAGAAGCTGGTGGAACTGCTCTCGCTGGGCGCACACTTCAGCGCCGGCCAGCAACTCGACGTCGAGGGCATCCCCGGTGGCCTGGTGGCGCAGCCGGGCGGCAGCCTCGACGACCCCGAGTTCAACAACACTCACATCGAGTTCCGCTGGGCGGAGTGACGCGCGTCCCTCACCTCAGTGCTGGCAGTGCGGACACCAGAACGTCGAGCGTTGCCCCAGCACGACCTGCCGGATCGGTGTGCCGCAGGCGTGGCACGGTTCGCCGGCGCGGCCGTAGACCATCAGCTCGCGGAAGAAGTAGCCGGGTGCACCGTCGGGGTTGAGGAAGTCGCGCAGGGTGGTGCCGCCGCGTTCGATGGCCCAGGCCAGCAGGCGTTTCACCTCGGCGGCGAGCCGTGCGTAGCGCGCCCGCGAGATGCTGCCGGCTGGCTTGCGTGGGTCGATGCCGGCGCGAAACAGCGCCTCGCTGGCGTAGATGTTGCCCACGCCGACGACGATCGCGTTGTCCATCAGGAACAGCTTCACTGCCGCCGTGCGGCCGCGCGAGCGCTGCCACAGCAGGTCGCCGTCGAAGGTGTCGGTGAGTGGCTCGGGGCCGAGCTTGGCGAGCAGCTCGTGGATGGTGCCGGGCGGTTGCCACAGCAGGCAGCCGAAGCGGCGCGGGTCGGTGAAGCGCAGGATGCGCGGCGCCTGTGCGTTCGTGCGTTCCAGCACGATGTCGACGTGGTCGTGCCTGCCCACCGGCGCGTCCGGCGGCAGCACGCGCAGCACGCCGGTCATGCCCAGGTGCAGCAGTGCGCTGCCGGCCCCGGTGTGCAGCAGCAGGTATTTCGCGCGGCGCTCCACCGCGTCGATGCGCTGGCCGGGCAGCAGTGCCGTGATCTCCGGCGGGATCGGCCAGCGCAGGTCGGGCCGGCGCAGGATCACGCCGGTGACGCGGCGGCCGACCACGTACGGCGCGATGCCGCGGCGGGTGGTTTCGACTTCGGGCAGTTCAGGCAAGGCGTGATCCCGCGGCTCAGTGCAGCTCGGTGGTCGTCGTCGCCGGCGAGCGCGGCACGTAGCGCGACGATACCAGCGCGATGCGCTGGCCCACTCGCACGTAGTGCTGCGGGCCGGTGACCGAGGCCTCTCCGAATTCCAGCGTCTGCCCGTCCAGTTGCAGCACGGCGCGCGGCGGGGCCAGCCCGATCTTCGCTGGCTCGAAATCGCCGGCCGCGCGCCAGCTCAGCACGGGCGCGGCGGCGGTGTCGGCGAGGTCGTTGAGCCGCCCGTCGATGGCGCGCGCCGGCGTGCCGTCAACACGCCACCAATGGTCGTCGCGCTTTTCGTAGTGTTCGGCGGGGGCGCCGGGCAGGGTGAGCGCAACGTGCGTGATGGCGGCGGGATCGAGCGTGGTGAGGTTGCCGGTGGCGTGGCGCGCGTCACGCTGCCACTGCCAGCCAGCGAGCAGCAGCAACGCCACCACGGCAACCAGCAGGATCAGACGCTGACGGGCGGCACGCTTCATCGCTCAGCGCCGCCGCCGACGCCAAGCGATCAGGCCGCCGGCCAGCAGCAACAGCAACGGCAGCACGACCAGGAAACCGATGCTCAGTGCATTCAACTCGGCCTGCGAGATTTCCAGCAGCCGGTCCGGCGCGCCGCGTGGCGGCAGCTGGACCAGCTTGTCGTCGCCGAGCAACCAGTCGAACACGCGCTCGCCCAGCGCGCGGTTGCCGCCGTTGCCGAGGAAGGTGTTGGACAGGAAGTCGCCGTCGCCGATCACCACCGCACGCTGCTCGCTCTTGTCCGGGCTGGGCGACAGCCGGCTCAGCGCGAAGCCGAAGTCCAGCGGGCCCTTCAGCTCGCCGGCATCGGCGTCGTAGTGGATGTCCGAGGGTTTGCTGTTGTCGATCGGCTGGAACTCGGTCCAGCTCTGCGCGCCGGAGCGCAGGAACGGCTTGGCCGCCCAGTCGCCCTGCGCCAGCTGGGCCAGCGCCGAGGCCTGCGGGAACAGCGTGGTCAAGGTGAAGCCGCGGGTGATCGCTTGCGGCGGGTAGCTGCCCAGCGCGATCAGGCGCGGGTCGCCCAGGCCCAGCGCGGCGCCGGAACCGTCGACCAGCACTCCCGGCAGCACGCGCACGCCGAGCGCGGCGGCCAGCGGCGCGAGGCCGAGGTCGTCGTTGGACGGCTCGCTCAGCCACAACAGGTTGCCGCCGTTCTGCACGTAGGCGACCAGCGCCTGCACCGCGGCCGGCGGCAGCGCCAGGCTCGGGCTGGCCAGCACCACCAGGTCGGTGTGCTCGGGCACCGCCGTCACTTGCGCGAAATTCAGCGGCACCGCGCGCATGCCGCGCGCTTCCAGCTGGGTGATGAAGGTGCCGAGGTCGGCGTTGGCCTGGCCGTCGGCGCGCCGTTCGCCGTCGCCGGTGACGAAGGCCACGATGCGGTCGCTGCCGCGCAGCAGCCGTTCCAGCGCATTGGTGAGGCTGCGTTCGGACAGCTCGTCCAGCCGCTGCTCGCGATCCCTGTAGTGCAGGATCAACGCGCCGTCGACGGTGATGCCCAGCTCGCGCATCTTCGCCGGGTCCAGCTGCGGATCGACGAAGCGCAGCGTCAGATCCGGCTTCACCGCCTGGTAGCGCTGCAGGAAGCCGGCCACGGTCTGGCGCAGGTTGCCCTGCGGGTTGGCGTAGCTGACGATCTCCACCGGGCCATCGAGACGGGCCAGCACCGCGCGGCTTTCCGTGGACAGGCTGGTGCGGCCGTTGGCGGTCCAGTCGGCCTGGTGCGCGTAGCGCGTGCTGAGGTAGCCGATCGCCGCCGCCGCCAGGACCAGCAGCAGCGCGAACAACCAGCCGTCCAGACGTCTGAACAGCGCGCCCATCAGTTGCGCTCCTTGTCGGCCGCCAGCCGGCGTGTGGCCAGCGCCAGCGCCAGTACGACCAGTAGCGCGAACCAGACGAGGTCGGCGCTGGAGACCAGTCCGCGCAGCAACGGCTGCAGGTGCGTGCTCATCGCCAGCCAGTTGATCGCGCCGCCGTTGACGCCGGCCATCTGCGCGCCGAGGTTCACACTCCACAGCGCCAGCGCGATCACCAGCGCGGCGGCGGCGGCGAGCGCCGGATGCGAGGCGAAGCTCGAACAGGCCACGCCGATCGCGGCCAGCGCCGCCAGCATCAGCGCCAGGCCCAGCGTGGCGGCGGCCAGCTTGCCCCAGTCGAAGTGGGTGGCGTGCATCAGCGCCAAGGGCATCGCCAGGGTCAGTACCAGCCACAGCAGCAGCCAGCCCAGCACGGCCAGGTACTTGCCCAGCACGATGCGCCAGGCCGGCACGCCCGCGGCGAACAGCAGCGGCAGGGTGCCGTTGCGACGCTCGCCGGCAAGCGTCGACATGGTGAGCAGCGGCACCACCAGGAACGCCAGCTGGGCCAGCTGGCCCAGCAGCGGCACACCAACCAGGTCGATGAAGCCGGGACCGTCCGGCAGCGCGGCGCGCTGGATCTGCCCGGCCAGGAAACTGCCCAGCAGCAGGGTGAAGTTCCATGCCAGCCAGGCCAGGGTCAGCGCCGCCAGCACCCAGGCCAGCGGCCGCACCAGCAGCCGGCGCCATTCCAGCCGCGTCACGGCGACGGTGTTCACGAGAGCGCCGCTCATGCGGCGCGCGCCGGTGCGGTGTTGCCGTTCATCGCGATGCCGAAGAAGGTCTTCTCCAGCGCGGCATGGTCGTCGGCGCGCACCGCGCCATCGTGGCGCAGCGTGCCTTCGTGCAGGATCGCCACGCGGTCGCATACCGCGGTGACCTCGGCCAGCAGGTGGGTGGACAGGATCACCGCGGTGCCGGCCGCGGCCTGCTCGCGGATCAACGCACGCAGCGCGGCGACCTGCACCGGGTCGAGCGCGTTGGCCGGCTCGTCCAGCACCAGCAGGGTGGGACGATGCAGCAGCGCGCAGGCCAGGCCGAGGCGCTGGCGCTGGCCCTGCGACAGCACGCCAGCCAGGCGCCGGGCCAGTGGTTGCAGTTCCAGCCGCTCGATGATCGCGCTGCGCGCCTGGCGCAGTGCGGCGCCGGCCAGTCCGCGCAGGCGGCCGTGTGCGTCCAGGTGCTCCTCGACGCTGAGCTCGGCCCACACCGGCGCGCGTTCCGGCAACCAGCCGATCTGCGTGCGGGCCTGTTCCGGGTGTTCCAGGAAATCCTCGCCGTTCAGCTCGATGCCGCCGCTGTCGGGCTTGAGCGCACCGGCGATCATCGACAAGGTGGTCGACTTGCCGGCGCCGTTCACGCCCAGCAAGCCCATCACCTGGCCGCCTTGCAGCTCCAGGCCGAGATCCTGCACGGCAGTGCGGCCGGCGCGGCGGCGGCTGAGCCGGTGCAGGCGCAGGACGGTACGGGATGAATCGGCAGGGGGCGAAGTCATTGCGTGATTGTCACGGCGCCCCCATCGTTAAACAACAGGTGCACGCCACGGACGTGGATAACGTCACCTTAGCGTCCAGCTCTTGACCGGCTGCTATGATTCGTGGTCAGCCGTGCTGGCGGGTATGGAAACCCCCGATCTACACTGCCTCCATCCCTCACCCGGTACTTTCCATGCTCGACGCTGTACTCAATTTCCTGAATGACGGTCTCACCGGCGCAAGCTGGGGCCAGATGCTGGTCTACATGCTGATCGTGACCCAGCTCACCATCTTCACGGTGACGCTGTACCTGCACCGCAGCCAGACCCATCGCGGCGTGGATTTCCACCCGGTGCTGGCGCATTTCTTCCGTTTCTGGGGCTGGCTGACCACCGGCATGGTCACGCGCGAGTGGGTGGCGGTGCATCGCAAGCACCACGCCAAGGTCGAGACCGAGGAAGACCCGCACAGCCCGATGATCTACGGCATCAAGAAGGTGTTCTGGGACGGTGTCTCGCTGTATCGCGATGCCTGCGAGTCGAAGCAGGACATGGAGCAGTACGGTCGCGGCACGCCGGACGACTGGGTCGAGCACAACGTCTACGGCGCGCACCCGTACTGGGGGCCGACCCTGATGCTGCTGATCAGCATCGCGCTGTTCGGCGTGATCGGTGCCGCGCTGTGGGCGGTGCAGATGGTGTGGATTCCGTTCTGGGCCGCCGGCTTCGTCAACGGCATCGGCCACTGGGCCGGCTACCGCAATTTCGAGAGCGCCGACACTGCGCGCAACCTGATCCCGTGGGGTTTCTGGATCGGCGGTGAGGAGCTGCACAACAATCATCATGCCTTCCCCAGCTCGGCCAAGTTCGCGCTGCGCAAGTGGGAATTCGACATCGGCTGGGCGGCGATCTGCGGCCTGCGCGCGCTCGGTCTGGCCAAGGTGCTGCGCGTGGCGCCGTCGCTGGATGTGCGCCCGAACGTGCGCCTGCCCGATGCGGAAACGCTGAAGGCCGTGCTGACCCATCGCTTCCAGGCGATGACCGACTATTACCGCGCGGTGATCGTGCCGACCCTCGGCGAGGAGGCGCAGCATGCCGGCGAGAGCATCAAGTCGATGCCGCGTCGCCTGCGTCGTGCGCTGGCCGACGGCGGCCGCTGGCTGGACAACGAAGGCCGCGAGCGCATGCAGGCGGTGCTGGCCAGGCGTCCGACCCTGAAGACCGTGTGCGATTTCCGCACCCGCCTGGTGGCACTGATGGAGCAGCGCGGCGCCGAGCAGGCGCTGAAGGGCCTGCAGCAGTGGATCCACGAGGCCGAGGAGAGCGGTATCCGTTCGTTGCAGGAATTCGCGCAACGGCTCAAGGGCTACAGCGTCGCGACCGCCTGATCGTCGCAATACAAGGCTTGCACCCACAGAACCCGCCCGATGGCGGGTTTTGTTTTTGAGGGGCGTGGATGGGGCGGATGACCGGTCGGCTGACGTGGAGGAGTGGTCCCCACCCCGACCGACGGGCAAAAGAAAACCCGCCACATGGGCGGGTTTTCCTTTGAGGTGTCGCGTCGCTGCAGCAGATGCAAGAGCCGAAGCGATCCCTGCCTTCGCAGGGATGACGTTCTGACAGAGCCGCCGCGCGGAGCGCGGACGGGTCAGGACGTCACTTGATCTTGCCTTCCTTGTAGATCACGTGCTTGCGCACGACCGGATCGTACTTCTTGAACTCGAACTTTTCCGGCGTGTTCTTCTTGTTCTTCTGCGTGGTGTAGAAGTGGCCGGTGCCGGCCGAGGAGATCATGCGGATCTTGTCTTGCGATTTGTTAGCCATGGCTCAATCCTCAGACCTTTTCGCCGCGGGCGCGCATCTCGGCAATCACGGCCTCGATGCCATTCTTGTCGATCGTGCGCAGGGCGTTGTTGGAAACGCGCAGCTTGATCCAGCGGTTCTCGCTGGGCACCCAGAAACGACGCTCATGCAGGTTCGGCAACCAGCGGCGACGGGTACGGTTGTTGGCGTGCGAGACGTTGTTGCCGCTCTGCACACCCTTACCGGTGACTTGACATACACGGGCCATGACGACCTCCGTAATTCTTGATTGACACCCGTTGGCCAGGGTGAGATCGGCCCAGCGGCGCCATGCGCCACGCGATGCTGGAGTTGTCGCAACGCATGATCGTGAGGTCCGTACCGCGTGGCGGACCGCCCGGAAACACCGGGTCGACAGAGGCGAGCCGCGTATTCTCGCAGAAAAACAAGGCTGTGCGCAATCTTGCGGCGTTTCGCCAGCGCCTGCCGGCGTGCGCACCGCGGGGATGTATGGAACAATCGGTCTCTTTTATACACACGACCCAGACCCGAGGAACTCCCGATGGCACAAGAGATCACCAACGACCAGGCCAACGGCCAGGCCAGTCAGCCGCAGCTGGTGATGCAGAAGATCTACGTGAAGGACGTGTCCTTCGAGGCGCCGAACGCGCCGCAGATCTTCCAGGAGATCGGCGAGAACGAGCAGCCGCAGGTGCAGCTGAACCTGGGCCAGAAGGCCACCGACCTGGGCAACGACCTGTACGAAGTGGTGCTCAGCCTCACCCTGACCTGCACCATCGGCCAGCGTACCGCCTACCTGGCTGAAGTGGAGCAGGCCGGCCTGTTCGGCATCGCCGGCTTCAACGAGGTGGACCATGCCGGGATCATCGGCAGCTACTGCCCGAACCTGCTGTTCCCGTATGCGCGCCAGGTGATCTCCTCGCTGGTGCTGGAAGGCGGCTTCCCGCCGTTCCTGCTGCAGCCGATCAACTTCGACGCGCTGTTCGCCGAACAGCAGCGCCGCGCGATGGGTGGCGACGCCGCCCCGGCCATGCTCAACAGCTGAGCCGTGTCCATGCCTGAAAACCCGAAGCTGACCGTCCTCGGCGCCGGCTCCTGGGGGACGGCGCTTGCCGCACTTGCCGCGCGCAACGGCGTGCCGAGCACGCTGTGGGGGCGCGACCGCGAGGCGCTGGCGGCGATGGCGGCAAGCCGCCGCAACCAGCGCTATCTGCCGGATGTCGAGTTGCCGGCGCAGCTGAACTATGAAGCCGATCTGGCCACCGCCGTGCGCGGCGCCGGCATCGTGCTGATCGTGGTGCCCAGCCACGCGTTCGCCACGATGCTGGCCGAGCTGGCGCCGCTGCTCGATCCGGGCACCGCGATCGCCTGGGCGACCAAGGGCTTCGAGCCGGGCACCGGCCGCTTCCTGCACGAGCTGGTGGCCGAGCGGCTGCCCGGTCATCCCGCGGCGGTGGTCACCGGGCCGTCGTTCGCCAAGGAAGTGGCCGCTGGCCTGCCCAGCGCGGTCACCGTGCATTCGGACGACGCGGCGTTCGCGCAGCAACTGGCCGCCCTGCTGCATGCGCCGAACCTGCGCGCGTATTCCGGCGGCGACGTGCTCGGTGCCGAACTCGGTGGCGCGATGAAGAACGTGCTGGCGGTGGCCACCGGCATTGCCGACGGCATGCAGCTGGGCCTGAACGCCCGTGCCGGGCTGATCACCCGCGGCATGAACGAGATGCTGCGCCTGGGCGTGGCGCTGGGCGCGCGACCGGAGACGCTGATCGGCCTGTCCGGCCTCGGCGACCTGGTACTGACCTGCACCGGTGACCTCTCGCGCAACCGCCGGCTCGGCCTGGCGCTGGGCCAGGGCGTGGCGATCGACGAGGCGGTGCGCCGGATCGGCCAGGTGGTGGAAAGCATCCTCACCGCCGACGAAGTGGCGCGGCTGGCCGACAAGCACGGCCTGGACCTGCCGATCAGCGCCGGCGTGCGCGCCGTGCTGCACGGCGAAGTCACTCCGGCCGACGGACTCAAGGCGCTGATGGCGCGCGAGCAGAAGCCGGAATATCCACAAGGCCTGTTCGGCGCCGCCTGAGCCATCCGCTGCGCGCCCGGGCGCTTTGGCCCGGGTGCGTTGGCGACCATCGCATCGTGCCCCTGCGCTGCTAAGCTCAATGTTTTGGTCGTCGCCACGGATCGCATGCGCATGCAGCAACCGGACGAAAAACAGCACGTCGCCAGCGCGCCTTCCGGTGAGGACGAAGCCCTGCCGCAGGCATGGCGGCGGCTGCTGGCCGCACCGAAGCCGGCCGTGGCCGACGAGCACGGCGTGCTCGGTTTCTTCCTGGAAGTGATGCCCGAAGAAGGCGCTGCGTTCGCCCGGCTGGACGTCGCGCCGGTGCTGCTGGCGGCGGCCGAGCATGGTCGCTACGTGCGGCCGGTGCCGCTGGACAGCCGGCACCTGGCGCAGTCGCCGCTGCAACCGCACGAGCAGCGCCTGGCCGCGACCATGCTGGGTTTGCCGCAGAGCGTGCGCAAGGGCCGTAGCTATGCGCGCCTCGGCGGCCACGTCGGCGATACCCTGCTGGCCGAGATCCTGGATACCGCGCCGTGTTTCCTCGGCGGCCTGGCCGGGCTGCGCCTGTCGCGCGGCAAGTCGCACCAGCTCAACTGGCACTGGCAGCTGGAAGCGGACGGCAGCCAGCGCCTGCTGCCGGTGCTGCCGCACAGCCAGCGCCTGCTGCGCATCGACGGGCTGTGGTACCTCGACGCCGAGCGCGCCACCGTGGGCCGCTTCGACGCCGCCGTCGAGGAAACCCGCTGGCTGGAGCTGCCGCCGCTGAAGCACGAGCACGGTCGCCGCCTGCGCAACCGCCTGGCCGGCAGCCGGCTGGCCACGCGGGTGCCGCTGCCGCTGGTGTTCGGCGAGGTGCGCCGCTCGGCGCTGGCGCCGAAACCGGTGCTGACCCTGCATGCATTGACCCGGCACGCGCGGCTGGCCGCCGGCACGCCGCCGCTCGGTTATGCGCGGCTGGCCTTCGACTACGCCGGCGAGCGGCTGCCCGCCCGCGGCGGCGAGCCGCTGGTGCGACGCGTGCGCAACGGCCAACTGGTCGAGATCACCCGTCGCCGCGCCGAGGAACTCAGCGCGATGGAGCAGCTCGAGCGCGCCGGACTCACCCCGGGCGTGGATACCGAAGGCCTGCCGTGGGACGTGGCCGAAACCCTGCCCGACGACGCCTGGCTGTTTCCCGGCACCGGCTACGCCGGCGCGCTGGAGGTCAACACGCCGGCGCGCTGGCTGGCGCTGCGGCCGAAACTCGAGCTGGAAAACTTCCAGGTCGAGTATGCGCCGAGCTTTCCGTTCGAAGTGCTGGAAGGCCCGGTGCACTGGTACGGCCAGGCGGTGGAAGACGCCGACGACCACGCGTTCGACCTGGAGATCGGCATCGAGCTGGATGGCCAGCGGCACAATCTGCTGCCCGCGGTGGCGCAGGCGTTGGCCGAGCACCAGTTGAACCTCAGCCCGGCGCCGAACGAGCCGGAGGACGCGGTGTGGTACGCGCCAGTCGATGCACGCCGGCGCGTGCCGGTGCGACTGAAGGAACTGCGCGGGCTGCTGGCGCCGCTGGCCGAATACCTGGAGAAGCCGCGCAAGAAGCTGCACCTGCCGCGGGTGCAGGCCGGCCGGCTGGAGGAGCTGGCCGCGGCGATGCCTGGCGACGGCACGCTGGAGGCCGCCGAGCCGTTGCTCGGTTTCACCGCGCGTCTGCGCGACGCCGCCGCACGCGCCAGCGACGCGGTGCCCGACGGGCTCACCGTCGAGCTGCGGCCGTACCAGCGCGAAGGCCTGCGCTGGCTGAACGCACTGGCCGAAGCCGGCGTCGGCGGCGTGCTCGCCGACGACATGGGCCTGGGCAAGACGCTGCAGCTGATCACCCACCTGATGTCCCTGAAACAGGGCGGCGTGCTGACCCAGCCGGCGCTGATCGTGGTGCCGACCAGCCTGATCCCGAACTGGCAATCGGAGATCGCCCGTTTCGCGCCGATGCTGCAGGTACTGACCCTGCACGGTCCGCAGCGCGCCGAGGAATTTGCCCAGCTCGGCGCGCAGGACATCGTGCTGACCAGCTACGCGCTGCTGCCGCGCGATGTGGTCGCGTTGCGCAAGCAGCCGTTCGCGCTGATCGTGCTGGACGAGGCGCAACAGGTGAAGAACCCGCGCACGCAGGCACGCCGTGCGCTGCTCAGCCTGCGCACGCCGCGCTATGTCTGCCTCACCGGCACGCCGCTGGAAAACCACCTGGGCGAGCTGTGGTCGCAGGTGGATCTGGCGGTACCCGGCCTGCTCGGCGACGAAGGTGCGTTCCGCCGCTTCTACCGCATCCCGATCGAGAAGCAGCACGACGAGGAATGCCAGCAGCGACTGAACCTGCGCATCGCCCCATTCATCCTGCGCCGGAGCAAGGCGCAGGTGGCGAAGGAGCTGCCGCCGAAGACCGAGATTACCCGTCGCGTGGTGCTGGAAGGGCGCCAGCGCGAACTGTATGAAGGCCTGCGCCTGTCGCTGGCGGAGGAACTGCGCGAGGTGATCGCGCAGCGCGGCATCGCGCACTCCGGCATCGTGGTGCTGGACGCGCTGCTCAAGCTGCGCCAGGTCTGCTGCGATCCGCGACTGGTGAAACTGGAAGCCGCGCGCGGCGTGCACGAATCGGCCAAGTTCGAACTGCTGATGGACATGCTGCCGGCGCTGCTCGACGAAGGCCGCAAGGTGCTGTTGTTCTCGCAGTTCACCGGCATGCTGAAACTGATCGCCGCCGAGCTCGACCGCCGGCGCATCCGCTACGTCACCCTGACCGGCGACACCCGTGATCGCGCCGAGCCGGTGCAGCGTTTCCAGAATGGCGAGGTGCCGCTGTTCCTGCTGTCGCTGAAGGCCGGCGGCGTGGGCCTCAACCTCACCGCCGCCGACACCGTGATCCACTACGACCCGTGGTGGAACCCCGCCGCCGAAGCACAGGCCAGCGACCGCGCGCATCGCATCGGCCAGGAAAAGCCGGTGTTCGTGTTCCGCCTGATCACCTCGGGCACGGTGGAAGAGCGCATCGAGCAGCTGAAGGAACGCAAGGCCGAACTGGCCGCGGCGGTGCTCGAAGGCGGCGGCAGCCGCGAGAAACTCAGCTTCGACGAAGGCGACCTGGACGCGCTGCTGGCGCCGGGCTGAGCCTTCGCGTCACGACGGCCGCAGCCGCGTGCGCAGCAGCGCGTCCACCGATTGCTGCCACTCCGGCGAGCCGGGTTTCGACTGCGGTGCTTCCTGATCCAGCTTGTCCTGCACCGCCCGGTTCCATGCGTCCGAGCCATGTTCCGGGCCGTGGCCGTCGTCGCCGATGTGCAGGGAACGATCGACCCACGCATACCATTCGGGCGAGCCCAGTGCGACGTTCGCCGGTGTGGACTGGCTGCTGGTGCTGCCGGATGGCGGCGGTGCCGGCGAAGGCGAGCACGCGGCGAGCAGCAGGGCAAGCGGCAGGCTGGCGACGAGGCGGTACATGGGAGGCTCCGTGGGCGACTGCCACGGAGCCTAGCGCGGGCCCATGCGCGGGTGATTAATTTTTCATGATGCGCGGCGCGCGGTTCAGCGTAGGTGGTCAGCCACTCAGTCGCGCGCGGCCACTTCGTCGATGTGCCACAACAGGTCGGCCGGGTCGCCGTACACGCGGAACGCGCCGGATTGCTGCAGTTCGGCGTGGCCGTAGCCGCCGGAGAGCAGACCCACGCCGAGCGCGCGGGCACGCTGCGCGGCGAGCATGTCCCACACGCTGTCGCCGATCACCAGCGATTGCTGGATGTCCACGCCGAGGCGTTCGGCGGCAGCCAGGAACAGGTCCGGGTCGGGCTTGGCGTGGCGTACCTGGTCGCGCGTCACCACCGGTACCTGCGCCGGGTCGACGCCGAGCGCCGCCAGGTTGGGTGCCGCCGTTTCCATCCGGCCGCTGGTGGCGATCGCCCACGGGATCTGCTGTTCGGTGAGATAGGCCAGCAGCTCGCGCGCGCCGGGCAGCGGCCGTACGGAACCTTGCGCGTGTTGCCGGTTGAACGCCTCGGCATGCCATTGGCGCAGGCGGTCGAGGCGGTCCGCGGTGATCGCCAGCCCGGTCTCGCGCAGCAGGATGTTGGCGAACAGTCCGCCGCTCATGCCGATCTTGCGGTGGATGCGCCACACCGACAGCTCCACGCCCTCCCGATCCAGCGCCTCCTTCCACGCCAGCACATGCTGGTAGACGCTGTCGATCAGGGTGCCGTCGAGGTCGAACAGGAAGGCGGTGTCGCGGCGGGGCATGGCGGTTCTCCCGGTTCAGTCGCGCGGCAGCAACGAGCGCCCCGACTCCAGCACCGCCAGTGCCGCCGCGCCGAGCAGGCCCGGTTCGGGGTTCATGATCGCCTGGGTCGGTACCTTCTCCATGATGTCGCGGAAGCGGCCCTTGGTCTCGAAGCGCTCGCGGAAGCGGCCGCGTTCCAGCCACGGCAGCAGGATCGGGATCAGCCCGCCGGTGAGGTAGACGCCGTTCCAGGCGCCGAGCGTGAGCACCAGGTCGCCGGCGACACTACCGAAGATGCCGGCGAAGGTTTCCACCGTGCGCGTGCACAGCGAGCAGCTGCCGTCCTTCGCGCGGGCGGTGATGTCCTCCGGCTTGAGCGCGTCGGGCGTCGCGCCGACCATGTGGCAGATCGCGTCGTACAGGTTCACCAGGCCCTGGCCGCAGATCAGCCGCTCGTTGGAGACGCGGCCGAACTTGTGGTTGAGGTAGTCGAGGATGGCGATGTCCTCCGGTGTATGCGCAGCGAAGCCGGCGTGACCACCTTCGGTCTGCAACACGCTGCAATGGCCGCCGCGCACCAGCAGGCCGCCGACGCCCAGGCCCGTGCCGGGGCCGACGATGGCGAAGGTCTGCTCATTCGCGGCTCCCACCACCGGGCGCGGCACCGTGCCCACGTCGACCAGGTCGTCGCCCTGCAACAAGGTCACCGCCATGCTCTGCGCCGCGAAGTCGTTGACCAGATGCACGTATTCCAGGCCCAGCGCGCTGGCGGTCTGCTGCGCCGAGATCGCCCACGGATTGTTGGTGACCTTGACCGTCTCGCCGTCGACGATGCGCCCGGCCGCGGCCACGATCGCGCGGCTGACCTTGAGGCCGGTGTCGGCGAGGTAGTGCTTCGCCGTCTCGACCAGCGAATCGTGGTCGGCCACGCGGTAGCGCCGGATGCTGTCGGTCAGCAGCGGCTGGTCGCGCGATGGATCGGCCACCCCGAAACGGACGTTGGTGCCGCCGAGATCGACGAGCAGGGTGGGGATGTTGCTGGACTGGCTCATGGAACTTCCTGACGGCGTGAAGCGCCAAGCCTGCCGGCGTCACGGCGGTTAGTCCAGTGTTTTGCTGGCCGCACGGCGTAAAATCCCCCCGGATACCGCCCCACGAGACCCTTGCCATGAGCTTTCCCGCCACCCGCATGCGGCGCATGCGCCGCGACGCCTTCTCCCGCGCGCTGATGCGCGAGCACACCTTGCTGGTCAGTGACCTGATCATGGTGGCGTTCGTGATCGAAGGCGAAGGCCAGCGCGAAGCGGTGCCATCGATGCCGGGGGTGGATCGCCTTTCCATCGACGAACTTCTGAAACTGGCCGGCGAATGCGTGCGCCTGGGTATCCCCGCGCTGGCGCTGTTTCCCTCGCCCGCCGCCGAGGCGAAGTCACTCGATGCCGCCGAAGCGTGGAACCCGGACAACCTGATGCACCGCGCCACCCGCGCGCTGAAGGCGAAGTATCCCGAGCTGGGCCTGATCGGCGACGTGGCGCTCGATCCGTACACCACCCACGGTCAGGACGGCCTGATCGACGCCGACGGCTACGTGATGAACGAGCCCACCGTCGCGGCGCTGATCAGGATGTCGCTGGCACAGGCCGACGCCGGCATGGATTTCGTGGCGCCGTCGGACATGATGGATGGCCGCATCGGCTCCATCCGCGACGCGCTGGAAGAGGCCGGCCACATCCATACCCGCATCCTCGCCTACTCGGCGAAGTACGCCTCCGCGTTCTACGGTCCGTTCCGCGACGCAGT
Organism: Rhodanobacter thiooxydans; assembly: GCF_030291135.1. Lineage (NCBI taxonomy): Bacteria > Pseudomonadati > Pseudomonadota > Gammaproteobacteria > Lysobacterales > Rhodanobacteraceae > Rhodanobacter > Rhodanobacter thiooxydans. The sequence continues at coordinate 409,114 of NZ_CP127409.1, forward strand.
CGGTTCGTCGGCGAACCTCGGCAAGGGCAACAAGCACACCTACCAGATGGATGTAGGCAACAGCGACGAGGCCCTGCGTGAGATCGAGCTGGACCTGCTCGAAGGCGCCGACGCGGTGATGGTGAAGCCCGGCATGCCGTATCTCGACGTGCTGCGGCGGGTGAAAGACACCTTCGGAGCGCCTACCTTCGTGTACCAGGTGTCGGGCGAATACGCGATGCTGAAGGCCGCGTCGATGAATGGCTGGCTGGACGAGAAGGCGGTGGTGCTGGAGTCACTCACTGCGTTCAAGCGCGCCGGCGCCGACGCGATTCTCACCTACTACGCCGTCGACGCGGCGCGCTGGCTGCGCGGAGAGTAGTCGAGGCGGGGAAACAGCAGGGCAAATCGACTCCCTGGGGCCTTTTGGACGGGTGGAAATGAAAATGGTAGGCCCTCGTGGTACGGCATGCCGGGCTACCATCAGTTCGTAAGGTTTGCGGTGTTGGGGATGTCTGATGCTATTGGCCCATCTGATATTGCTGGCTCAGATAACTCACCGTGGTGTGGGTCGCGGGGAATGTGGTCTTCAGGAAAACAGGGCCATCGTCGAAAAGACCCGGGCGATGATTTTGCATGACGCACCGCTGGACTCGCTGGTTGGCGAATTTCCTACTCCGGGCGGCACCCCCGAGTGTGCAAGGGTCGTATTTTCAATTGGTGGTGATGGCCATCCGGTTGACGTGCGCGTGGTCGAGTCGTCCGGAAACGTTGCGGTCAATATGGCGGTCGTCAGGTCCGTCAAAAAGTATGTAATGAAAAAGGAATTGCCCCGTTGGTTCAGAACCTACATGCTGGTCTTCCGCGTTGATGACAACAAGATGCCACCAAACTATGTTGATGGCATGAGGCCAAGCCAGCTTCCATGACGAGTCATCTAGCTAAGCTAGCTAAAGAGGAATGCCTAGCCCTCCGCAGGAGGGTGAAGCGCTGCTTTTCACAATGACCGATCGGGATGCGCAAGTCCGAGGCGCTCGCGCGATACCATTGTCATCTCCGATCGCAAACCCGAGCCCGGAACGCATGACCCCCACCCGCCTCGAAATCACCCGCCCCGACGACTGGCACCTGCACCTCCGCGACAGCGCCGCGCTGGCCTCGGTGATCGGCCACACCGCGCAGCGCTTCGCCCGCGCCATCGTGATGCCGAACCTGAAGCCACCGGTGACCACGGTGGCGCAGGCGGAGGACTATCGTCGACGCATCCTTGCCAGCCTGCCGGTAGACGCGCGCTTCCAGCCGTTGATGACGCTGTACCTCACCGAGAACACGGCGGTGGAGGAAATTGCCCGCGCCAGGGCCAGCGACAGCGTGTTCGCGGTGAAGTACTACCCGGCCGGTGCTACCACCAACTCCGATTCCGGCGTGCGCGAGCTGTCGCGGGTGTACCGCGTGCTCGAAGCGATGGAGAAGCACGAGCTGCCTCTATTGCTGCATGGCGAGGTCACCGATCCGGCCATCGACATCTTCGATCGCGAGCGGGTGTTCATCGAGCGCCACCTGCTGCCGCTGCGCGAGCGCTTCCCGGCGCTGCGCATGGTGCTGGAGCACATCACCACCCGCGACGCGGTCGAGTTCATCCGTGGCGCGCCGGCCAACGTGGCGGCCACGATCACCGCGCATCACCTGCTGCTCAATCGCAATGCGTTGTTCGAGGGCGGCATCCGCCCGCACAACTACTGCGCACCGATTCTCAAGCGCGAGACGCATCGCGCCGCACTGCTGCAGGCGGCCACCAGTGGCGATCCGCATTTCTTCCTCGGCACCGACAGCGCGCCGCATCCGCGCGAAGCGAAGGAGACGGGCTGCGGCTGCGCGGGGCTCTACACGGCCCATGCGGCGCTGGAGTTGTATGCCGAGGCTTTCGAACAGGCGGGCCGACTGGATCGGCTGGAAGCGTTCGCCAGCTTCCACGGCCCGGATTTCTACCGTCTGCCGCGCAACACGGATCGCATCGCGCTCGAGCGCACGCCGTGGATCGTGCCGGACGAATATCCGCTGGGTGGATCCACCTGCAAGCCGATGCGCGCCGGTGAATCGATAGCGTGGTCGCTGGTAGAACAGACCACTTTTTGACGAGACGCACGAACGCGTCGAACGTGTCCAGCAAGAGCGACCCCACCCCGGCCCTCCCCTGCTTGCAGGGGAGGGGGCGAGAGCAGGGCTCACTCCTGGCTTGGGCAGCTCAGTAGGCGAACTCGCGGAACACCGGATCGACACTGCCGTGCCAGGGGCCGTGGAACAGCTCCAGCTTGCGCTCGGCCGGGGTCTGGTTGGCCTGCACGATCTCGATCATCGGTTCGAGGAAGATGCTTTCGTCGGCGCCGTGGCGGTTGAGGCGGGCGCGGCGCTTGAGGCCGTGGCTGGCGATCTTTAGCGCTTCCTCGGCGAGGTCGCGCACCATGCCGCCGCGGAAGGGCAGCTTCAGCGCGTGCTTCGGCACGCCGTCGCGCAGGGCATGGCGTTCCTCGCGGCTGAAGTCCTTGACCAGGTCCCACGCCGCGTCCAGCGCTTCGTCGTCGTACAGCAGACCAACCCAGAACGCGGGCAGCGCGCACAGCCGGTTCCACGGGCCGCCGTCGGCGCCGCGCATTTCCAGGTATTGCTTCAGGCGCACCTCGGGGAAGGCGGTGGTGAGGTGGTCGGCGAAGTCCTTCATGGTCGCGTGCACGCCCGGCAGGGTGGGCAGCTCGCCGGCGAGGAAGCGCTTGAAATCCTGCCCGGCCAGGTCGATGTAGCGGCCGTCCTGGTAGCTGAAGTACATCGGCACGTCGAGGATGTAGTCGACGTAGCGCTCGTAGCCGAAGCCGTCGGCGAACACGAAGTCGAGCATGCCGGTGCGGTCCGGATCGGTGTCGGTCCAGATCTGCGAGCGGTACGACAGATAGCCGTTTGGACGTCCTTCGGTGAACGGCGAATCGGCGAACAGCGCGGTGGCGATCGGTTGCAGCGCGAGGCCGACGCGGAACTTCTTGATCATGTCCGCTTCGGACGAGAAATCCAGGTTCACCTGCACCGTGCAGGTGCGCGTCATCATGTCCAGGCCGAGCGAGCCGACCTTGGGCATGTATTCGCGCATGATCTTGTAGCGGCCCTTCGGCATCCACGGCATCTCGTCGCGCCGCCATTTCGGCTGGAAGCCCATGCCGAGGAAGCCCAGGCCCATGCCGCTGGCGACCGAGCGGACTTCCTCCAGGTGCGAGTTCACCTCGCAGCAGGTCTGGTGGATGGTCTCCAGCGGCGCGCCGGACAACTCCAGCTGCCCGGCCGGTTCCAGCGTGATCGAGGCCTTGTCGCGCGACAGCGCCACCGGGTTCTCGCCCTCACGCGCCACCTCCCAGCCGTAGCGGGTGGCGATGTTTTCCAGCAGCAGCTTGATGCCGCGCTCGCCCTCGAACGTGGGCGGGCGCAAGTCGTCGGTGCGGAAGCCGAATTTCTCGTGCTCGGTGCCGATGCGCCACGCCTCGCGCGGCTTCTCGCCGGCGGCGAGGTAGTCGGCAAGCTGCTGGCGGCCCTGGATCGGGGTGCTCTTGACGGCACTGGGTATGGACACGGGCGAAGCCTCGCTGGGGGAGCCGACACTATGGGGGCGACGCAAGGCGACGAAAAGGGGTGTCGTGGAATGCGGGGCCATTAGAGCCGCACACGCGGGATCGCGCCCTGAGCTGGATCAACCAGGTATGCACTCAGTGCGTGGGGTCGATGGCCGGGCAGCGAAGACGGGCCACCAGGGCGACGGAAAGACGGGCACGCGTACCGATTTGCGCCAGGGTATGTACGGGTCGATCCGGATGCTTGCGGTGGGCCTGGGTGATGCGGCGATCGTCCATGCAGGGATCGGCGCCATGATCGAGCAAGGCTTGAACGATGTCGGCCTCGCCTTGCACCGTGGCCCACAGCAATACATCGGCCGTGCCGGTTGCCGGACGCGGTTTCGCATCGGCCTGGTGATGTAGCAGGACGTTCACCGTGGCGACGTCTCCGCATTCGACCGCGATGGACAGAGCCGGCCCCGACGTTCTCGCTGCCGCCTCGTCCACGGCTCCCGTTTTTTCGGCCATCCTGAACAGTTGCGGATCGAGCGCCTTCATCTGATCCATGGTGGCTTTGCCGAAATTGGGTATCTGCGCAACGGCGTTGGCATCCGCGCCATCGTAAAGAAGGGCATCGACCGTTCCAGACTGCCCGGCCCAGACGGCGGTGATCATGGCGGCTTGCCGCCAGCGCGAAGCATCTGCCGAAGGCATGGCGCGCAATTGCCTGCGGACTTCGTCGAGCTTGCCATCACCCGCATTCACCATGAGTCTGGCGATCTCGGGGGAGGCATTCATTGCGCCAAGCTGGTAAGCCTTCCGACCCATCGCGTTCCACTGGGAAGCACATGGCTGGGGCGGTATTGGCAGTCCGTCGGCAATGGCGCTGTTGACCAGCAACATCCCGAGCATGATGAGCGCAAAGCGGACAAACATTGAGTGGCATCCCTGTCCAAGCGTTGGCTGATTCCAGCCGAAATCGTCACAAGTCACAAGCCCGCGAGCAAGGGCCGACCCGGAGTCGGCTTTTCATGATGTCACGTGCAGCGGACTCCCAACGCCATGCGGCCGAATGTATCCTGCGGCGGATCAGCCGCACCTCGCGCCGCGTCGTCAATGGGCGGAGTCGGGGAACCAGGCACGAAGTCGCCGTTTCAGTGATAGCGCCGGAGCCTCCACCGCGTGCCACGAGCACCATGCGGCCAGCAGGGTGATGACGGCGGCCACGGCTGCCGTGGCCAGGTACGAAGGCGTCGCCGGCCACAGGTGCACGCTGAGCTGCTGCACGAAGTAGGCGTACAGATACGCGCCGTAGGACAGGTCGCCGAACCGGGCTGCGGAACGCAGGCCTGGCGTGGCTTGGTGTCCGAACCACAGGGTGAACGGCACCAGCACCGCCCATTGCGCCAGTCGTGCGTGTTGCAGCAGGGCGGCAGCCAGCAGGCAGGCCGCCACGGCAACCGCCACGATCAGGCGCCGCCGGCCGATCTCGACGGCGTACTGGCGCGCGCAGACGCCGCCAAGGAAGAACGCCGTGTAGAAATAGCAGAGGTTGTCGAAGCTGTTGTCATGGGAGTGCCCGGGCAGCGTCTTGGCGTACATCACCGCGACCACGAGCAGCGCGAGCAGGCTGAAGATCCTCCGGCGCAGGCCGATGGCGCCAAGCACGGCGACATAGGCATAGCATTTCGCCTCCAGGGGTATCGTCCACCAGCTGCCATTGACCGCCGACAGGATGGCGTTGGCCGGCGTCGTGACGAATACGCCCGGCAGCGTGTAGTAGGCGCGCAACTGGGCATTGAAGGTGATGAAGCGGCGGGTCTCGCGGCCCAAGTACTCGTGCAGCGGCAAGGTGGTGAGCACAGCTCCGGCGACCACGATGACCAGCGTGGCGACGATCAGTGCAGGCCAGATGCGCAGGAACCGGCGCATGGCGAAACGCATGATGTGCGGGTCGTGGTACCAGCTCTCGGTGACCAGGTAGCCACTCATGGTGAAGAACATCGCGACCGCGATCGAGCCGAGCGTCATGCCCTCGGCCAGCGTGGCTTCATGCAGGCCGAGCAGCACGAACTGGTGCGAGGCCAGCACCATCAGCGAGGCGACCAGCCGCAGCCCGTCGAAATTGTTGGCGTGTTCGCCGAATGGTGCGGAACGAGGGAGGTGGGTCACGAAGATCCTTTTCGCCGCCAAGCCGATGGCCCGGACATCGCCCGAAGTCACCGCCACAAACAAGCAGGGCCGGCGAGGCCGGCCCTGCTCTTCAGCGCTTCATCGAATTGAAGAACTCGTCGTTGGACTTGGTGTTCTTCATCTTGTCGAGCATGAATTCCATCGCGGCCAGCTCGTCCATCGGGTGCAGCAGCTTGCGCAGGATCCAGATCTTGGCCAGCATGTCCGGCTCGATCAGCAAGTCTTCGCGGCGGGTGCCGGAGCGGTTGATGTCGATCGCCGGGTAGACGCGCTTCTCGGAGATGCGCCGGGACAGGTGCACTTCCATGTTGCCGGTGCCCTTGAACTCCTCGTAGATCACCTCGTCCATCTTGCTGCCGGTTTCGGTCAGCGCGGTGGCGATGATGGTCAGGCTGCCGCCCTCCTCGACGTTGCGCGCGGCGCCGAAGAAACGCTTCGGACGCTGCAGCGCGTTGGCGTCGACGCCGCCGGTGAGCACCTTGCCGGAGCTGGGGATCACGGTGTTGTAGGCACGCGCCAGGCGGGTGATCGAGTCGAGCAGGATGATCACGTCCTTCTTGTGCTCGACCAGGCGCTTGGCCCGCTCGATCACCATCTCGGCGACCTGCACGTGACGCACCGCCGGCTCGTCGAAGGTCGAGCTGATTACCTCGGCGCGCACGGTGCGGGCGATCTCGGTCACCTCTTCCGGGCGCTCGTCGATCAACAGCATGATCAGGTGCGCTTCGGGATGGTTGTACTGGATCGCCTGGGCGATGTTCTGCAGCATCATCGTCTTGCCGGACTTCGGCTGGGAGACGATCAGGCCGCGCTGGCCCTTGCCGATCGGCGCGATCAGGTCGAGGATGCGGCCGGTGATGTCCTCGCTCGAACCGTTGCCGCGCTCCAGCTTGAACGCCTTGCGCGGGAACAGCGGGGTGAGGTTCTCGAACAGCATCTTGTTCTTCGACGCCTCCGGCGGATCGCCGTTGATGTCGTCGACGCGCAGCATGGCGAAGTAGCGCTCGCCTTCCTTCGGGTGGCGCACGCGACCGGTGATGTAGTCGCCGGTGCGCAGGTTGAAGCGGCGGATCTGGCTGGGCGACACGTAGATGTCGTCCGGACCGGCCAGGTAGGACTCGTCGGCCGAGCGCAGGAAGCCGAAGCCGTCCTGCAGGATTTCCAGCACGCCTTCGGCCCAGATGCCGCCGCCGGAGCGGGCGTGCGCCTTGAGCACGTTGAAGATCACGTCCTGCTTGCGCGCGCGGGCGACGCCTTCGTACACGCCCAGCGACTCGGCGAACTCCAGCAGCTGCGGCGCGCGCATGCGCTTGAGTTCGGTGAGGTTGATCACCCGGTCGTTGCTGCCGGGATCGGCGTTGTCGTCGTCCACCGGCAGGCCGTTCGGGTTCGGACGCGGATGCTGCTGACGTCCCTGCTGCTGCGGGTTCGGGTTGCCGCCGCGCTCGTTGCGGCGGCGCCGGCCACGACCTTCGCGACCTTCACGGCCGCCATTGTTCGGGTTCTGGCCCTGGTTCGGGTTCTGCGCCTGGTTCGGGCTCTGCACCTGGCCCGGATTCGGCTGGGCTTGCGGTGAGTCCTGGTTCGGGGCGGACTGGGCAGTGAACTCGCGCGGCTCCTGTACGGGGCGCGCTGCCGCCGGCAGGCTGGCCGCTACCGGTACCTGCGCTGCGGGAGCCGGCGTCGACGCCGGTGCTGGCGTGGCAGGGCTGTCGGCGGCCGTCGCCTTCCCGGCGCTCGCCGCCGCGATCGCGGCGGCCGTGCGGCGCGGCGCGCGGGGGCGCGGCTCGGGTTTGTTTTCGGCAACAGGCCTGGCGTCGGCGCCCGGGGCGTCGTTCGGGGTTCGGTTTTCGGTATCGGACACGGGCAATCCTCGCGGGGCGCCGTTGAATTACAGGAGGGAGGGTGTGCGTCGCGCGGAAGGCGCAAGGGGACAGGACTGTCCCGACGGACGCGATGAATCTAGCACCCGCCGCGTATCGGCGTAAAGCCTCGCGAGCCTGCCGGACGGGGCCGGGCAGGCGGCGGGCAGCGGGTTTGCAACGGGTGGATCAGATGGCCTTGTCGATCATCTGGGTCAGCTGGCCTTTGCTGACGGCGCCGATCTGGGTCGCCTCTACCTTGCCGTTCTTGAACACCATCAGGGTCGGGATGCCGCGCACGCCATAGGCCCGCGGGGTCTGCTGGTTCTGGTCGATGTTGACCTTGACGATGCGCAGCTTGCCTTCGTACTGCTGGGCAATCTCGTCCAGCATCGGCGCGATGGCCTTGCACGGGCCGCACCATTCCGCCCAGAAATCCAGCAGCACCGGGGTTTCGGATTTGAGCACCTGCTGTTCGAAGGCGTCGTCGTTCACATGGGTAATCAGGTCGCTCACCGGGCATCTCCGTGGCTGGGGCCAGAACTGGCAGGTCGAAAACAATGGGGTGGTCGGGACGGAAAAACAAGGAGTGACGACGGGCAGGGCCGTCATCGGCTACACTCAGGCGCCCACGAAGCGCGGGTTGAGCCGGAACAGGTCTTGCCAGGGCGGCAGACATTCATTCCAGCGCAACTCCGGGCACGATTCAAGGGTGACCTTCCGGGCCATCCGTCGGACCGCCGTCAAATCCGGCGTCGCACGCCGCGGCGCGACCTTGTCGACCCCGAGATTGAACGCTTCGCTGCGCACCGCGCACCCGTCCTGCACCGTTTCGCGCCGATCTTCGGCCGCTGGAACGGGTGCAGCGCATCACGCCGCCGTCAGGCAAGGTTACCCATTCCGCATATGTCACAAACCGTACTCACCGACACTTTCTTCGCCAACTTCGATCTTCATCCGCTGCTGCAGCAGGGCCTGGACGACAGCGGCTTCACCCGCTGCACGCCGATCCAGGAAATGACCCTGGCGCCGGCGCTGGCCGGGCGCGACGTCGCCGGCCAAGCGCAGACCGGCACCGGCAAGACCTGCGCCTTCCTGGTCGCGCTGATGAACCGCCTGCTGACCACCCCGGCGGTGGCCGGGCGCAAGGATTCGGACCCGCGCGCACTGGTGATCGCGCCCACCCGCGAACTGGCGATCCAGATCGACAAGGACGCCAAGGCGATCGGGCGCCACACCGGCCTGCGCAGCGCACTGATCTACGGCGGCGTCGACTACGACAAGCAGCGCCAGCAGCTGAAGGACGGCTGCGACATCATCATCGCCACCCCCGGCCGCCTGCTCGACTACCACAAGCAAGGGGTTTTCAGCCTCAACAGCGTCGAGGTGATGGTGATCGACGAGGCCGACCGCATGTTCGACCTCGGCTTCATCAAGGACGTTCGCTTCATCTTCCGCAAGCTGCCGCCGCGCGAGCAGCGCCAGGTGCTGCTGTTCTCCGCCACGCTGAGCCATCGCGTGCTGGAGCTGGCCTACGAACACATGCACGAGGCCGAGAAGCTGGTGGTGGAGAGCGACAACGTCACCGCCGACAAGGTGCGCCAGCTGGTCTACTTCCCGGCCAAGGAAGAGAAGATGCCGCTGCTGCTGAACCTGATCGACCGGCACCAGCCGTCGCGCAGCATCATCTTCGTCAACACCAAGGCCGCCGCCGAACGCATCACCGAGCGCGTCAAGCGCCACGGCTGCCGCGTCGGCGCGATCTCCGGCGACGTGCCGCAGCTGAAGCGGCAGAAGCTGCTGCAGCGTTTCCAGGACGGCCAGCTGGACATCCTGGTGGCCACCGACGTGGCCGCGCGCGGCCTGCACATCCCGGCGGTCAGCCACGTCTTCAACTACGACCTGCCGCACGAGGCCGAGGATTACGTGCACCGCATCGGCCGCACCGCGCGGCTCGGTGCCGAGGGCGACGCGATCAGCTTCGCCTGCGACCTGTACGCGATGTCGCTGCCGGACATCGAGGCCTACATCGGGCAGAGCATCCCGGTCGCGGCGATGGAGCCGGAACTGCTGGTGATGCCGAAGCCGCGCGCGATCGATGCCGAATTCGCCGCGAATGCCGCCGCTGACAGCGCCGCGTTCGGCGACGTGGTGCCGCCGCGGCCGGGCGAGAAGCCACGGCATGGCGGGGCCTCCGGTCGTGGCGGCGAGCGCGGCGGGAACAGCCGTGGCGCCGCGCGTCCACCGCGCGAACGCCGGCCGGCCGCGGTCGATGCCGCCGTCGTGACCGAGCAGCCGGTTGCCGTGGCCGTGCACAAGACCGACGCCGCCCCGGCAGCGGATGGCGGTACGTCCGCCGAGGGCGTGCGCAAGCCGCGTCGTCGTCGCGGTGGCCGCAATCGCCGCCGCGACGGTGCGCCGACCGATGGTGTGGAGACGACGGGTCACCAGCCCGCGGTTGCCGAGGGCAATCGCGCGCCGCGGGGCGAGCGTCGCCCGCCGCGCGAGCGCAACCCGGCCGAGTCCGCGGGCACCGGCCACAACCGGCCGTCGCGACAGGTTGCGGTGACCTCGGGCAAGGCCGTCGAGCATGCCCATCCGAAAAAGCCGGGCCTGTTTCGCCGGTTGACCCGGCTGTTTACCGGGCGCTGAGCCTGCCGGTCGCCGCGATGCGAATTCGCGGCGGCCGGAAGTCCGCACCTTGATGCCGGCTTCCCTTATCCTTGCCGCTGGTACGACGACACGCAGGCTCGGGGACGCTCGGTGATCCAGTTCGATCAAGTCAGCAAGCGCTACGAAGGCGGCCATGAGGCGCTCTCGCAGCTTTCGTTCGAGGTGCCGACCGGCGAGATGGCCTTCGTCACCGGGCATTCCGGCGCCGGCAAGAGCACCCTGCTCAAGCTGCTGGGGCTGATCGAGCGGCCCTCGCACGGCAGCATCAGCGTGGACGGCAGGAGCCTGGCGAAGATCCGCCACAGCGGCATCCCGAAGTGGCGCCGGCATCTGGGCATGGTGTTCCAGGACCATCGCCTGTTGCTGGATCGCAGCGTGTTCGCCAACGTCGAACTGCCGCTGGTGATCGGCGGCATCGCCCGCGCCGAACGCGCCCGGCGCGTGCGCGCGGCGCTGGAGAAGGTCGGCCTGCTCGCCTACGAGCGGCAACTGCCGGCGACGCTGTCCACCGGCGAGCAGCAGCGCGTGGGCATCGCCCGCGCGATCGTGGCGCGTCCCAGCCTGCTGATCGCCGACGAGCCCACCGGCAACCTCGACCCGCAGTTGGCGGTGGAGATCATGGGCCTGTTCGGCGAGTTCCAGCAGGTCGGCACCACCGTGCTGATCGCCAGCCACGACCTGCCGCTGATCAAGCGCATGAAGAAGCGCGTGATCGTGCTCGACCACGGCCGCCTGGTGGCCGACCTGGCCGCGCAGGAGGTGCTGTGAACACGTCGCCGGAAACCTTGCACGTGCCCGCGGATGCGCCGCAGCGCAACGTCCACAGCCGCGGCAACCGCTTCGCCAGCTGGCAGGAACATCATCGCTGGAGCGCGGCGTCCAGCCTGCGCCGGCTTGCCTCGCGTCCGTTCGGCAGCTTGCTCACCATCGCGGTGATGGGCCTGGCGCTGGCCCTGCCGCTGGCGTTCTACCTGCTGCTGGGCAATGTGCAGCAGCTCGGTCATGCGCTGGGCCAGAGCCAGGCGATCAGCGTGTTCCTGCAGCCGGGCCAGACCGCGTCGCAGGTACAGCTGCTCGCCCGGCAGCTGGGCGAGCGCCCCGAAGTGGCCGCGGTGGTGGTGAAGACGCCGCAGCAGGGCATGGACGAATTGGCAAAGATGCAGGGCTTCTCCGGCGCGCTGCAGACGCTGGACGACAACCCGCTGCCGTACGTGCTGCAGTTGCAGCCGCGGGCGGGGGTGAGTGCGCACGCGCTGGAGCAACTGGTGGCCGACGTGCGCACCCTGCACAGCGTCGACCTGGTGCAGGACAGCGGCAACTGGCGGCAGCGGCTGGATGCCCTGCTCGGCGTGGGCAACCGCGTGGTGCTGGTGCTGGCTTCACTGCTGGCGCTGGCGGCGCTGCTGGTGGTCGGCAACACGATCCGGGTGGACATCGCCAGTCGCAGCGAGGAGATCGGCGTGCTGCTGGTGGTCGGCGCCAGCGGTGCGTTCGTGCGCCGGCCTTATCTGTACGCGGGGATCTGGTATGGCTTGTTCAGCGGCATCCTGGCTGCATTGCTGGCGGTGCTGATCGAGCTGGCGCTGGCCGCACCGGTGGCGCAGTTGAGCCAGGCTTATGACGGCAGGCTGCAGGTCGGCGGCCTGCCGCCGTGGCTGCTGCTGGCGGTGCCGCTGGTGGCGGCGGCACTGGGCTGGCTGGGCGCGCGACTGGTCAGTGCGTGGCAATTGCGCAAGGCCGTGTGATGGTCTTGCGCCGCAGTGACGTGAATCGCAGCCGCCGGAGCCGGATCCGGTGCACTATCCCCAGTTGCAGCGGGTGCAGGGGGTGCCCCCGCAGATTCATCGGCGAAGGACAGCCACGGGTCAGGTGGGTGAACTAGGCAATGAGTACGAATATCAGCAGCCGTCTGCTGACCGATGCGCCGCGGGTGCTGGTGGTCGACGGTTCGCGCGTGGTGCGCCAGTTGATCACCCGCGTGTTGCAGGCCGAACTGCCGGGGGTCGAGGTGGTCGGCTGCGGCAGCGGCGCCGAGGCGCAGCAGGTGCTCGGCGAGGGCGTGTTTGATTTCATCACCATCGCGCTGCGCCTGCCCGACATGGACGGGCTGGAGCTGGCGAAGTTCGTGCGCGAGTCGGCGCCACAGATCTACGTGCCGATCGTGGTGGTGTCCGGCGACGTCGAGGATCGGCTGCATCGGCGCACGCTGGGCGAGCACGTCACCGACTATTTCGACAAGGCGCTGGGCTTCCAGGCGCTGGCCGAGTTCATCCGCGGCTACGTCAGCACGCAGACGGCGGCGGAAGGCACCGTGCTGTATGTCGAGGACAGTCGCGTGGTGGCGCTGGCGACCCGCCGCATGCTGGAGAAGATCGGCCTCACCGTGCGTCACGTGGTCAGTGTGGAGGATGCGCTGGCGATGCTGGAGACGGATCGCGCGCTGGGTTGGGTCGGCGCCGACGTGGTGCTCACTGACGTCAGCCTGAAGGGTGAACTCACCGGCGGCGACCTGCTCAGGCAGATCCGTGGCGAGTTCGGCTACGGCAAGGGCCGGCTGCCGGTGCTGGTGATGACCGGCGACGAGAACCCGGCCAACCAGGCCGCGCTGATCAAGGCCGGCGCCAACGACCTGGTCGAGAAGCCGGTCGAGGAAAAACTGCTGGTGACCAAGCTGCTGTTCCAGCTGCGCGTGGCCAGGCACCTGCGCGAACACGCCGCCGAGGCATGAGCGACGCGGCGCAGATCCGGCTGGAACCGTCGTGGAAGGCGCGCATCGGCGATTACCTCTTGCGCCCCGAGATGCAGGCGCTGGCCGCCTTCCTGCGCGCGGAGAAGCAGGCTGGCAAGCGGATCTATCCGCCCGGCCCGGAGATCTTCGCGGCGTTCGAACACACACCGTTCGACGTGGTGCGGGTGGTGATCCTGGGCCAGGATCCGTACCACGGCCCCGGCCAGGCGCACGGCCTGTGCTTCTCGGTGCGCCCCGGTGTGCGGGTGCCGCCGTCGCTGGACAACATCTTCAAGGAAATCCAGCGCGACCTCGGCATCGCGCGCCCCGACCACGGCTGCCTCACGCCGTGGGCCGACCGCGGCGTGCTGCTGCTCAACAGCGTGCTGACGGTGGAGGAAGGCCATGCCGGTGCGCATCAGGGCAAGGGTTGGGAAGGCTTCACCGATGCGGCGATCGACGCCTTGAACCGCGAGCGCGAGGGGATCGTGTTCCTGCTGTGGGGCAGCTACGCCCAGCGCAAGGGGCAGCTGATCGACGGCCGCAAGCACTGCGTGCTGAAGAGCGTGCACCCGTCGCCGCTGTCGGCGCACCGCGGCTTCCTCGGCTGCGGGCATTTCTCCGCCGCCAACCGCTACCTGGAAAGTCGCGGTCAGTCGCCGATCGACTGGTCGCTGCCGACGCGGGCTTCACTTCCCGCCGGTTGAGATGACGATGACCGGTGTTGGCGGCTGACCAGCACGGCTCGCACGTGGGCTTTCGCGCGACGGACGGCATCGGCCAGCGGATAGCCCCGGGCCACGCCGGCCGCGATGCCGGCCGAGAGCATGCAACCAGTACCGTGCAGACGGCGGGTGGCCACCCACGGCGCGGCGAAGCGCTGCGTGCCTTCGGCGGTAATCAGCAGGTCGACCGCTTCCACCAGCGCGGCATGGCCGCCCTTCATCAGTACCGATCGTGGTCCGAGCGCGAGCAGGGCGCGGCCTTGGGCCTCCATGTCCGGCTCGCCTTGAGCACAGGCCGTGCCGAGCAGCGCGGCCGCTTCGGCCAGGTTTGGCGCAAGGCAATCCGCCAGCGGCAGCAGGCGCGTGCGCAGCAGGTGCAGCGCGGCCTCGTCCAGCAGTCGGGTGCCCGAGCTGGCGACGAGCACCGGGTCGATGATCACGAAGGGCGGGCGGCGGCGCTCCAGCTGTCCGGCCACGGCCGCGACGATATCGGCGTTGGCCAGCATGCCCAGCTTCACGGTGCGGACGTCGATCTCCTCGAACACGGCGTCCAGTTGCGCCTGCACCATCGCGGCGGACATCGCCTGTACGGCGCGGATGCCCGTGGTGTTCTGCGCGGTGACCGCGGTCACTGCGGTGGCGCCATCGACGCCGAAGGCGGCGAAGATCTTCAGGTCGGCCTGGATGCCGGCGCCGCCGCAGGAGTCGGAGCCGGCGATGGAGAGCGCGCTGACAGCCGGCATCACGCGTCTACGCATCACGAGGGCAGGCCGGCGAGCGTCACCAGTGCCAGCTGACGGTAGCCACGGGATTGCAGCTGTCGGGCGGCACGCCATGCGCGCAAACCGCTCTGGCAGCACAGCACGACACGGCCGTCGGTGGGCGGGTGTTCGGCGGCGAACGCGACGATGCGTTCGGGGGTGAAGCGCAAGGCGTTTGCCAGCGGGGAGGTCGGCGCTTCGTCAAGACTGCGCAGATCGATCACGACGTCGCAGGGCGTGACGTTATCGACTTCGATGAAGCGCAGCACCTCGCCTTCGGGTTCGCCGGCATGGTGGAAATCGAAGCCGCCGAACGCCAGCCGGCCGGCGTCGAAACTCGTCAGTCGGCCCAGCGGCGAGGGCTCGATGCCCAACAGCCACTGCAGCACGAACTGCGCCTGCAGGCTGCCGAGCAGGCCGACCAGGCTGCCGAGCACGCCGGCGCTGCTGCAACTGGCGGCGCGTGCGGGCATCTCGGGGAACACCGCGCGGTAGCTGGGCGCACCGGCGCAGAAGCCGCCGGCGTAGCCGGCCAGGCCGACCGCCGACGCGCTGATCAGCGGCGTGTGTTGCTGCATGCAGGCGTCGCTCAGGACGTAAGTGGCGGCGAGACTGTCCGCGGCATCGACGACGATGTCGGCCGCGCCGACCAGCGCCGCTGCATTCCCCGGCGTCAGTCGCTGCGGCCGTGCTTCCACCGCGATGTCCGGGTTCAGGCGCAGCAGGGCCGCGCGTGCCGCTTCCACTTTGCGTTCGCCGATATCGGCCATCGTGTAGAGCGGTTGCCGGTGCAGGTTGCTCTCTTCGACGCGGTCGGGGTCGACGACGATCAGCCGGCCGATGCCGGCAGCAGCCAGGTAGTGCAGCACCGGACAGCCGAGGCCGCCGGCGCCGACCACCAGCACGCGGGCCGCGGCGAGTCGGGCCTGGCCGGTGGGGCCGACTTCGGGCAGGGCGATCTGGCGCGCGTAGCGATCGGTCATGCGCGTGCGCCGGTGAACGCGGTCCAGTCCGCGACGCGGGCGGCCGGGTCGGGATGCCGGGTCACGTCGCTGACCACGGCGACGCTGTCCGCGCCGGCGTCGAAACAGCCGGCGGCGCGCTCCAGCGTGATGCCGCCGATCGCCACCAGTGGCCGCCCGCCGACCCGCCGTTTCCACTCACCGATGCGCGGCAGCCCCTGCGGCGCCCACGGCATCGCCTTGAGCGTGGTCGGATAGATCGGACCCAGCGCGACGTAGTCGGGGGCGAGCGCCAGCGCCTGTTCCAGCTCGGCGTGGTCGTGCGTGCTGATGCCGAGCCTCGCGCCACGCGCGCGGATCGCCCGCAGGTCCGCCGCGAGCAGATCCTGCTGTCCCAGGTGGATGAAGTCGGCGCCTTCGTCCAGCGCGATCTGCCAATGGTCGTTGACCACCAGCTGCACCTGCCGCGCGCGGCAGACCGCCAGCGCCGCGCGCACTTCACGACGAACCTGCGCCGGCGGACGTTCCTTGATGCGCAACTGCAGCAGCCGGACACCGAGCGGGGCGAGTCGGCCGGCCCAGTCGGCGCTGTCCACGATCGGGTAGAACGCGGGGAACGCGTTCATGCCAGCCACGCCGTGCCCGCCACCGGCGTCGAGGGCACGGCGAGATCGCGCGGCTCCATCGGTTGCGCCTCGAAGCCGGCGCGGCCCGCCGCGATCGCGTGGGCGAACGCCCCGGCCATCGCCACCGGATTGCCAGCCATGGCCACCGCGGTGTTCAGCAGCACGCCGTCGACGCCCAGCTCCATCGCCTGCACCGCGTGCGACGGGCGGCCGATGCCGGCGTCCACGATCAGCGGCACATCCGGGAAGTGCGCGCGCAGCGCACGCAGGCCGAACACATTGTTGAGCCCGCGGCCGCTGCCGATCGGTGCGCCCCACGGCATCAACACGCGACAACCGGCCTGCAACAGGCGGTCGGCCACCACCAGGTCCTCGGTGGTGTATGGAAACACCTCGAAGCCGTCGGCGGCGAGTTCGGCCGCGGCTTCGACCAGGCCGAACACGTCGGGCTGCAGCGTGTCGGCATCGCCGATCACCTCCAGCTTGATCCAGTCGGTGTGGAAGATGTCGCGCGCCATTTTCGCGGTGGTCACCGCTTCCTTCGCCGAGTGGCAGCCGGCGGTGTTCGGCAGCACGCGCACGCCAAGGTTGCGGATCAGCGACCAGAAGTCCTGGCCGCTGCGCTGCTTGCCGGCTTCGCGCCGCAGCGACACGGTGACGACTTCGCTGCCCGAGGCTCGCACCGCTTCGGCGAGGATCGCCGGCGAGGGGTAACGCGCGCTTCCCAGCAACAGGCGCGAGCCCAGTTCGATGCCGTAGAGATTCATCGTTCAGCCGCCCTGCATCGGTGCGAGGATTTCCAGCGCATCGCCCTCGGCCAGCGCGGTCGTGTCGCGCTGACTGGCCGCCACGAAGCGGCCGTTCACGGCCGTGGCGACGATGGCCTGGTGGTAATCGAGTTCGTCCAGCGCCTGCGCCAGGGTGGTGGCGCGCACCGCGTTGGCGACGCCGTTCACGGTGATGTGCATGGAGCGGTTTCCGGGAGGATGGGGAGGATCATCTGCGCAGCCTGCCGGGCGAACGCCGGTGCCAGCAGGAAGCCGTGGCGGTAAAGCCCGTTGAGGTACACGGTGCGGCCGCGCCTGAGCACGCGCGGCAGGTTGTCGGGGAAGGCCGGGCGTACGCCCACGCCCAGTTCCAGGATCTCGGCCTCGGCGAACGCCGGGTGCAGCGCATACGCGGCGTTGAGCACGTCCATCGCCGAACGCACGGTGACCGGACCGCGGCGGCTGCTTTCCAGCAGCGTGCCGCCGAGCATGAAGACACCGTCGCCGCGCGGCACCACGTACAGCCCGAAACGCGGATGCAGCAGGCGCACCGGGCGCGACAGGTGGATGTCAGGCGAGCGCACGACGATCATTTCGCCGCGTACGCCGCGCAGGTCCTCCAGCGTGTCGCGCGCGGCGAGGCCGCGGCAGTCGACGACCTGGTCCGCATCGATGCACTCGGCATCGGCGTCCACGCCGTAGCGGATCGTCACGCCCATCGCCGCCAGTTGCGCGGCCAACGCGGGCAGCGCGCGGCGCGGATCGAGGTGGGCTTCATCGGGGAAGAACAGGCCCTGACGGAAACGCCCGGCCAGTTCCGGTTCCAGCGCGCCGATGCGCTCGGCGTCGATCGGCTCGAAGCGCTCGGTGCGCCGGCCGAACAAGGCCAGCTCGCCGGCGTCGCGGCTGGCCGCGACCACCAGCGTGCCGTGCTGCACGGTACTGGCGAAATGGCGCTGCCACCACGCGATGGCGGGCGCGCCCAGCACCGCCACCTGCGGCTCGGCGGTGGCCTGCTCGCACCACGGCGCCAGCATGCCGCCGGCGACCCACGCGCAGGCCTGCGCGTGGTCTGGCGCGCGCTCGATGATCTCCACCCGGGCGCCACGCTCAGCCAGCTCCATCGCCGTGACCAGGCCGGCGACGCCGGCGCCGAGGATGCCGATGCGCATGGCGGCTATTCCGCGGTCGGCACGTAGAGCGTGGCGCCGCGTTCGACGAACTCGCGCGACTTGCCGTCCAGACCGGCCTGCGGCGCGGCCTCCTCCATCTCGCGTACTTCGCGGCGCAGGTCCTGGGTGATCTGCATCGAGCAGAACTTCGGCCCGCACATCGAGCAGAAATGCGCGACCTTGTGCGCCTCCTTCGGCAGGGTGGCGTCGTGGTAGGCGCGTGCCGTGTCGGGGTCGAGCGACAGATTGAACTGATCCTCCCAGCGGAATTCGAAACGCGCGCGCGACAGCGCGTCGTCGCGACGCTGTGCCGCCGGATGGCCCTTGGCGAGGTCGGCGGCGTGCGCGGCGATCTTGTAGGTGATGACGCCGGTCTTGACGTCGTCGCGATTCGGCAGGCCGAGGTGTTCCTTCGGCGTGACGTAGCAGAGCATCGCGGTGCCGAACCAGCCGATCATCGCCGCGCCGATGCCCGAGGTGATGTGGTCGTAACCCGGCGCGATGTCGGTGGTCAGCGGGCCGAGCGTGTAGAACGGCGCCTCGGCGCAGTGCTGCAGCTGCTTGTCCATGTTGAGCTTGATCTTGTGCATCGGCACGTGGCCGGGCCCTTCGATCATCACCTGGCAGCCGTGTTCCCACGCGATCTGCGTCAGCTCGCCCAGGGTTTCCAGCTCGGCGAACTGGGCCGCGTCGTTGGCGTCGGCGATCGAGCCGGGGCGCAGGCCGTCGCCCAGCGAGAAGGCGACGTCGTAGCGGCGCATGATCTGGCAGATCTCGGCGAAGTGTTCGTACAGGAAACTCTCGCGGTGATGGCTGAGGCACCAGCGCGCCATGATCGAGCCGCCGCGCGAGACGATGCCGGTGACCCGCTGCGCGGTCAGCGGCACGTGCTGCAGGCGCACGCCGGCATGGATGGTGAAGTAGTCCACGCCCTGCTCGGCCTGCTCGATCAGGGTGTCGCGGAAGACCTCCCAGTTCAGCCGGGCCGGGTCGCCGCCGACCTTCTCCAGCGCCTGATAGATCGGCACGGTGCCGATCGGCACCGGCGAGTTGCGGATGATCCACGAGCGGATGTTGTGGATGTTGCGGCCGGTGGAGAGATCCATGATCGTGTCTGCGCCCCAGCGGATCGCCCACACCAGTTTCTCGACTTCCTCGGCGACGCCGGAGGACACCGCCGAGTTGCCGATGTTCGCGTTGACCTTCACCAGGAAGTTGCGCCCGATCACCATCGGCTCCAGCTCGCCGTGGTTGATGTTGGCCGGGAGGATCGCGCGCCCCCGCGCGATTTCGCTGCGCACGAATTCGGGCGTGACGAAGGCGGGCAGGGCGGCGCCGAAGGCCTCGCCGTCGGCCAGCCGGGCGGCGGCGTCCTCGTGCATCCGGGTGCGCGCCAGGTTCTCGCGTTGGGCGGCGTAGACCATTTCCTCGGTGACGATGCCGGCGCGGGCGAACTCCAGCTGCGTCACCGGTTGACCTGCTTCGCCCATGCGCAGCGTGCGCTGCGCTGGACACGGCGCCACCTGCCGTTCCGCGCCAGTCCCGCCGTTGTCTTCCGGGCGGGTGGCGCGGCCTTCGATGGTCGCGAAGCCGCGTGCTCTGATCCATGTGTCGCGCAGCGGCGGCAGGCCAGCGGCGAGATCGATCCGGGCATCGTCGTCGGTGTACGGCCCGGACGAGTCGTAGACGTGCAGCGTCGGCGTCAGCGGGTCCTTCAGCGTGATCTCGCGCATCGGCACGCGCAGCGACGGATGGCCGGGCGGGCTGACGTAGACCTTGCGCGAGCCGCGGATCGGCCCGGTGGTAACCGTCAGCGCCGGGGCGGCGGGTGCGTAATGGCTCATGGATCTCCTCCTTGGGTGGAGATCCGGGGCGTGACGCTGCAACGGCGCACGGACGCGCCGACTGCGGCCGCCCATGGTGATTCCCGTTCCTACGCCGGCATGACCCGGATCAGGTTCAAGGGTCAGCTCGCGCTATCTCAGCCCCTTGCGGGGCACCCCTCGGAATGCGCCGCAGGATGGCGGCGGGGTCGAGGGCTGTCAAGCCGGATCGCACGACCTTCGGCACTCGCGGCGACGGAGAAGCCGCGTTCTGATGCGAACGCGGGAAGCGCATCGGGCCGATCGTGACGCGTCGTGAACGTAACCCCGGCCAAGCTGGGGGCGAAGGGAAGAAGAAGAAGCTGGACAGGGCTGCTAAATATCTGTACCATTCGGTTCATTAAAAGCCCGGAACCAAATGCCGGGCTTAGCACTCCAACCACCTGAGTGCTAAACTTTGACGTTATTGCAGGAGGTTCCATCCATGTCTCAAGCCTTGGTGACCGCCAACTTCCCGCTGCCGAGCGTTGTCGGCAGCCTGGATGCATACATTTCCGCGGTCCATCGGATTCCGGTGCTGAGCTCGGAAGAAGAGCAGGCGCTGTCGCGCGACTATCTCGAGGAAGCCAACCTGGCGGCCGCGAAGAAGCTGGTGATGTCGCACCTGCGTTTCGTGGTGCATGTGGCGCGCGGCTATTCCGGTTACGGCCTGCAGCTGGCCGACCTGATCCAGGAAGGCAACATCGGCCTGATGAAGGCGGTCAAGCGCTTCGATCCCGACCAGGGCGTGCGCCTGGTCAGCTTCGCGGTGCACTGGATCCGCGCCGAGATGCACGAGTTCATCCTGAAGAACTGGCGCATCGTGAAGGTCGCCACCACCAAGGCGCAGCGCAAGCTGTTCTTCAACCTGCGCAAGAGCAAGAAGCGCCTGGGCTGGATGAATGCGGCCGAGGTGAGCACCGTGGCGAAGGATCTGGGCGTGCCCGAGGCGACCGTGCGCGAGATGGAATCGCGCCTGTCCGGCCGCGACATTGGCTTCGAGGCGCCGGTCGATGCCGACGACGACGCCAAGCCGGCACCGGCGGCGTTCCTGATCGACGATGGCGCCGACCCGTACGAGAACGTGTCCGACGAGGATTACGCCGACAACCAGATGGAAACGCTGAGCGATGCGCTGGGCCAGCTGGACCCGCGCTCGCGCGACATCATCCAGCGCCGCTGGCTGGACGACAGCAACAAGGCCACGCTGCAGGACCTGGCCGATGAGTACGGCGTGTCCGCCGAACGCATCCGCCAGATCGAGGCGAACGCGATGAAGAAGATGCGCGGCCTGTTCGCCACGGCGGCCTGAGCCGGCGCGTCGAGGCACGGTCCCGAACGAAAACGGCCCCGCGAGGGGCCGTTTTCATTTCCGCCTCTTTGACGTGTGCCGCTCAGCGCCGCACGGCGGCGGGCTGGCGCAGCGCCATGCCCTTGAGCACGTTCAGCGCCTGCGACAGCGCGTAGTCGCTGGTGGCCAGCTTGGCGTCGGCGGCGCTGCCGTCGTCGTTGATGTCGGTGCCGGCCTGGGCCTTCTCGTTGGCCAGGTGGTTCGGCAGGTCGGCCTCCGAACTGATCAGCGCCGGCCCATGGTCGGACGGGTTCACGGTGAGGTCGGCCAGCGCGATGTCGGGCTTGATGCCCTCGGCCTGGATCGAGGTGCCGTTCGGCGTGTAGTAGCGCGCGGTGGTGATCTTCACCGCGTGGTCGGCGTCCAGCGGCAGCACGGTCTGCACCACGCCCTTGCCGAACGTGCGCTGGCCCATGATCAGCGCACGGTGGTTGTCCTTCAGCGCGCCGGAGACGATCTCCGCGGCCGAGGCGGTGCCGTTGTTGGTCAGCACGATCATCGGCGCGCCGGCGAGCTGGTCGCCGGGATGCGCAGTGAAGCTCATGTTCGCGTCCTGCAGCCGGCCGCGGGTGGTGACGATGGTGCCGGCGTCGAGGAAGTCGTCGCTGACGCCCACCGCCGCGGTGAGCAGGCCGCCGGGGTTGTTGCGCAGGTCCAGCACGGCGCCCTTCGGTGCTCCGTGCTTCGCGATCAGCTGTCCCAGCTTCTTCTCCAGGTCGGCGGCGGTGTCGTCCTGGAACTGGCTGATCCGCACGTAGGCGTAGCCGGGTTCCAGTTCGCGCACCTTGACGCTGCTGATCGCGATGTTCTCGCGTACCAGGTGCAGGTCGATCAGCTTGTCGCTGTTCGGGTGCACGATGGTCAGGTCGATCTTGCTGCCCGGCTTGCCTCGCAGCTGCCTGAACATGTCGTCCACGTTCTGCGCGTCGACCACGCTGCCGTTGACCTTGACGATGCTGTCGCCCGGCTTGATGCCGGCGCGCGCCGCCGGGGTGTCGTCGATCGGCGAGACGATGCGCAGGCCGCCGTCGACCTGCAGCACCTCGATGCCGAGGCCGCTGTACTCGCCGGTGGTGTCCTCATTGAGCTGGGCCAGGCCGTCCTTGTCCAGGTATTCGCTGTGCGGGTCGAGGCCGCTGAGCATGCCGGTGATGGCGGCTTTCATCAGGGTCTTGTCGTCGACCTTCTCCACATAGGCCTGGCGCACCACTTCGTAGACGCGGCTGAAGTTGCGGATGTCTTCCAGGCTCACCTGGTTGCTGGAACTGGCGGTGGCCGGCGCGTCGGCGCGGCTGTTGGCGGCCGGCAGATCGACTGGCGGCGCCGCCACGCTGGCGGCCGCGGCCGGCGCGCTTTGCGCGCGCAGGTTCGGCGCGGCCAGCAGGAACGGGGCGGCGAACAGCAGGGCCGCCATGCCGATCGCCGGGCTGGAAGGGGATGGACGCATCGTGTGACTCCGTACGGCAGGCAACGCCGCGCCGGGGCGCGACGAAAGTGTGGTCAGGCATGAGACAACCGGATGCCGGGGTAATTCAGCGTGAACGTGTGGCTAGCCTGCGATGCGGCGGCGATCGCGTCAACGGTGCTGGCTCAGCCAGCTGCGCGGGTCGACCGGCTTGCCAGCCTTGCGCAGTTCGAAATAGACCCCGGTATTGGCGCCGGTGGGCGGGCTGGCGGTGCCGATCGCCTGGCCGGCCTCGACCTGGTCGCCGACGTCGTGCAGCAGGGTTTCGTTGTTGCCGTACATGCTCATCCAGCCGTTGCCGTGGTTGAGGATCAGCAGCATGCCGTAGCCGCGCAGGAAGCCGGCGTAGATCACCCGGCCGCGTGCCACCGCATGGATCTCGCTGCCGCCGCTGGCCTTGATCAGCACGCCGCTGCCGTAGCTGTTGACCACGCCGCTGGCCGGCCACGGCAGGTTGCCGCGGATGTTGGCGCCGGCGCCGCCGACTTCGAGCGGCGGTGGCGGCTTGCGCCCGGGGTGCTTCCTGATCGCCGCGGCGCGTTCGGCGGTGGCGCGGGCGGCGGCTTCGTCGATCGCCTTCTGCAGCTTGTCGAGCAGGTTGTTGAGTGATTGCGCGTTCTGCTTCAGCGCGGCCAGCCGCTGCGCCTGGTCCTTGTAGCGGGCGTCGGTTTCGGCGGCCAGCTTCTGCTGCGCGGCACGCTGCTTGGCCAGCGTGGCCGCCTGCTGTTCGCGCTGGGTCCGGGTTGCCTGCAGCGCCTGCTGTTCGGCGGTGATCGCATCTTCCAGCTCCTGCAGCTTGGCCAGGTCGGCCATCAGTTGCTGCACGCGCTGCACGCGGTCCTGCTGGAAGTATTTCGAGTACACCAGCGCACGGGCGATGCGCGCGACGTCCTCGTCGCCCAGCAACAGGCGCAGGTCCGAGCCGTGGCCGAGCGCGTAGGTGGCGCGCAGCAAGTCGGCGATCGCGGCGCGCTGGCTGTCCAGTGTCTGTTTCAGGGTGGTGCGCTGCTGCTGCAGCTGATCCAGCTGTTGCTGCTTGGCCGCCAGTTCGGTATCGGTCTGGTGCACCGCGCGCGCCGCGCCGGCCAGCGCGTTGGCCTGTTGGGCCAGTTCGGCGTTGACGCTGTCGCGGCGGGCGGCGGTGTCGGCCTGCTCTTTGGCCAGCGCCTCCATCTGGTGGTGCAGCTCGGCCAGTTTCTGCTTCGCCTCGACCTGTTCGCTGCGGCTCTTGCCGTCCTGGCGCGCCTGCAAGGCGGCTGTCGTGAACGTGGTGGCAAGACCGATGGCAACGGTGAGCAGGACGTGCTGGAGCGGGCGGACGGGCTTGGGCATGGCCGGATTATCACCGAGCCCGCTGATCCAGGCGAGACGCCGCCGCCAGGGACTGTCCCCGGTCGTGCGTGCGCGTGGATGCCCGGCGAACTTTCCCTGGCCGTGATGGCCGGTGTGGCGTAAGTTTCGCGCATGTGCCTGATCGCGTTCGCCTGGGATACGCATCCACGCTGGCGCCTGCTGCTGGTGGGCAACCGCGACGAGTTCCATGCGCGGCCCAGTGCGGCGCTGGCGCGTTGGGACGATGCGCCGATCGTCGGCGGTCGCGACCTGGAGGCTGGCGGCACCTGGCTGGGTGTCACCGATGGCGGGCGCTGCTGCGTGGTGACCAACGTGCGCGACCCGCGCGACCCGCAACTGGGCACCTCGCGCGGCCTGCTCGCTACCGACTACCTGCGTGGCGCCGCCGATGCCGCCACGCACGCGCAGCAACTGCTGCGCACCGCCGCCGATTATCGCCCGTTCAACCTGCTCACCTTCGATGCGCACGCGGCGTTCTACCTCGGCAACCGCCCCGAACCGCGCGCGCAGGCGGTGACACCCGGCGTGCATGGCCTGTCGAACGCCGACTTCAACACGCCATGGCCGAAGACCCGCCTGCTGATGCAACGGCTGCAGCAGTGGATCGAGGCTGGCGGCGACGCGGATTTCGCGCCGCTGTTCGAGGCGCTTGCCGACGAACAGCAGGCCCTGGATGCGCAGCTGCCGGACACCGGGGTGGGTCTGGAGCGCGAGCGCCTGCTGTCGCCGGCGTTCATCCGCGGCGAGCAGTACGGCACCCGCGCCAGCACCGTGGTGGCGATCGGCCACGATGGCCGCGGCGTGATCGCGGAGCGTCGCTTCGGGCCGAACGGCCGCTTCCACGGCGAGACGATGCTGCGCTTCGGCGAGCTCGTGCTGCGTCACTAGCCCGACGCCTACGCCGGCGATCGGCATCGTCGGCTGCCGGTACGTGCGGCCGGCGGCTAGCCTGTCGCCAGGTCCACGGAACGGAACGGGCACATGCGCATGAAATGGTTTTCGCTGGGCACCGGCATCGTGTTGTCCATTGCCGGCGTGGCGCACGCGACCGCGTGCCCGGACTGGTCGCCGGCACGGGCGCAGCAGGAGCTCGCCGCGCTGCATGACCGGCTGGAAGGCTGGAACCACGCGTACCGCGTCGAAGGCCAGTCGCCGGTGAGCGACGCGGTCTACGACCAGGCCATGCAGCGCCTCGCCGCATGGCAGCGCTGCTTTCCCGCGCAGGCACCGGCGCCATTGGCGCCTCTCGCCGACGCCAGCGGCCGGATACGTTCGCCGGTGGCGCAGACCGGGCTGGCCAAGCTGCCCGACGTGGCGGCGGTCGAGGCATGGATGCACGCGCACGGCGACCATGACCTGTGGGTGCAGCCGAAGGCTGATGGCGTGGCGGTCACCCTGCTGTACGTGGACGGCCAGTTGCGCCAGGCGAGCAGCCGCGGCGACGGCCTGCATGGCTCGGACTGGACGCGGCTGGCGCAGGCGATCGAGGCGATTCCCAAACGGCTGCCCCATGCGCCGGCACGCGTGGTATTGCAGGGCGAGTTGTACTGGCGCCTGCCCGGCCACGTGCAGGCCGACGACGGCGGTGCCAACGCCCGTTCGACGGTGGCCGGCGCACTGGCGCGCGATGCGCTGGATGCCGACAGCGCGGCGCAGATCGGCCTGTTCGTATGGGACTGGCCCAGCGGCCCGGCCGACATGCCGGCGCGGCTGGCCGGATTGGCGGCGATGGGTCTGGCCGACAGCGTGGCGTATACGCAGCCGGTAACGACGCTGGACGAGGTGAAGCGCTGGCGCGAACAGTGGTATCGCCACGCCATGCCGTTCGCCGCCGATGGCACGGTGCTGCGCCAGGGCCATCGGCCGCCGGCGTCGAGCTGGCCGGCGGCGCCACCGGACTGGGCGGTGGCGTGGAAGTACCCGGCCGCGTCGGCGCTGGCCGAAGTGCGTGCGGTGGATTTCACCGTGGGTCGCAGCGGCCGCATCACGCCGGTGCTGGAGCTGGAGCCGGTGCAACTGGACGATCACCGCGTGCAGCGGGTCAGCGTGGGGTCGCTCAGGCGCTGGCGCGAACTCGACATCCGCCCCGGCGACCAGGTCGAGGTGGTGCTGGCCGGATTGACCATTCCGCGCCTGCAGTCGGTGGCGTGGCGTACGCAGCAGCGCGCGGTGGTGACGCCGCCGGATCCGGCGACGCATGACGCGCTCAGCTGCTGGTCGCCGACGCCGGGTTGCGAGCAGCAGTTCCGTGCGCGGCTGGTGTGGCTGGGCGGCCGGCAGGGCCTGCAACTGGACGGCCTCGGTGCGGATACCTGGCAGGCACTGATCGATGCCGGCCAGGTCCGCCACCTGCTGGACTGGATGGATCTCACGCCGGAGCAACTGGCGAGCGTGCCCGGCCTGGGCGCCAGTCGCGCGGCGACATTGGCGCGCAGTTTCGCCGGTGCGCGCGATCGTCCGTTCGCGCGCTGGCTGCAGGCGTTGGGGGTGCCGTCAAGCGTGACGGCCGGACTGCCCGACTGGGCCACCCTGAGCGCGCGCGGGGCGAGCGACTGGCAGGCGCTGGAGGGTATCGGTGCCGGTCGCGCGAACCAGCTGGTGGCGTTCTTCGGCTGCCGCGAGGTGCGCGCACAGGCGGCGCGCCTGCACGCCGCCGGCGTGTCGGGCTTCTGAAGGCGGGTCCGGTGGTTCCGGCGGGACGGGCACGGCCCGCCGGCGCTGGCGTCGCGTGCGGCAACGGCGGCCGGCGGCACACCCGCTGCAAGCGTGGGCGCATGATCGCCAGTGGCCGCTTCAGCCCTTCAGTTCGCCATCGTGGTAATACCAGCGGCCGCCTTCCTGCACGAAGTGGCTGGTCTCGTGCTGGCGTTGCGCACGGCCGCCGCCGAGGCGGTAGCGGGCGACGAATTCGACCGTGGCGTGGTGGTCGTCGATGGTGTGCAGGCGGCGCACTTCCAGTCCCAGCCAGGTCGGCGGCGGCTGCTGCGCGGACAGCCGCAGCGAGGCCGGGCGAGTGTCGGCATGCCAGCTGGCGAGCAGGTAGTCCTCGCGCTTGAGCACGTAGGCGCTGTAGCGCGAGCGCATCAGTTGTTCGGCCGTGGCGGCGATGGCGCCGTCATGCAGCGGCCCGCAGCATTGGCTGTAACCGGCCGGGTTGCCGCAGGGGCAGGGGGTCAGCGTGTCGATCGACTTCATGCCGCCTTTGTACCCGGTTCGGCGCGATCATGCAGGTCTGGTGTGTGGGCGATGCTCAGCCGTGGACGCGTTGCCACACGCGGCAGCGGTTGTTGGCCGGCATCGCGACGTCGGCGCGCAGGCGGAAACCGGCGGCGTCGGCCAGTGCGTCGACGGCTTCGGCGTCGCGGATCGCCATGTGCGCGCCGCGTGTCTTCAGCCAGGTGTCGAACGCCGCATTGCTGTCGCTGCTGTAGCGGCCCTGCTCATTGAACGGCCCGTAGATCGCCAGCACGGCATCGCCAGTGGTGATCACGGGCAACCGTGCAAACAGCCGCTGCACCTCGGGCCAGGCCATGATGTGCAGGGTGTTGGCGCTGAACACCGCGTCGAACGGGCCGTTCGGCCAGGCGCCGCCGACGTCGAGTTCCAGTGGCGGCGGCGTGTTCGGCAGCGCCGCCTCGTCCAGCCAGGCGCGGATGCCGGGCAGGTTTTCCGCGCGGTCGGAGCTCTGCCAGCCCAGCTGCGGCAGCGCCGCGGCGAAATGCACTGCGTGCTGGCCGGTGCCGCTGCCGATTTCCAGCACCTGTCGGCGGTCGGCGAAATGTTCGCGCAACACGCCGAGGATCGGTTCGCGGTTGCGCTCGCACGAAGGCGAGTGCGGCTTCTCCACGCGCAGGCGCGCGTCAGACCGGATAGCCGCGCAGTACGCGGGCGGGCAGCATCAGCAGTGCGCCGAGGAAGGCGAACACGGCGCTCACGGTGATGCCGACCAGCCGCAGTGGCAGCAACAGCAGCCACACGATCGGGTACAGCACCAGCGCCAGCAGCGCGAGCGGCCAGCAGAACACCAGCAGCAACAGCCAGAGCAGGAAACCAGCCATGTGGTGATCCTCGTGGAGGGGTGGGGTCGATGCCGACTTTAACGCAGGTCGACGCGGGCGCGCAGGTGACTCTCGACACCCCCGCGCGAAAGGCTCATGCCATCGGGTTCACGCCGATCAGCGCCAGGTGCAGCCACAGCGTGAACACGGCCCAGCCGGCGATACCGACCACCACGGCCAGCAGGTCACCGACCAGGGTGCCGGCCGGATAGACCGTGCCGGCGGCGCGATCGCGTCGGCGCGACACGATGAACAGCAGCACAGCCCACAGCAGGAACGCGCCGAACAGCAGCACGTCGTGCAGCATGCCGGTGGCCAGCAGGTGACCGACCGCCCAGGTCTTCACGCCCAGCAGCATCGGATGGCCGAACTTCGCCTTGAGGTGGTTGCGCGGGATGTACGCGGCCGCCACCAGCACGAAGGCGAACAGGGTGAACAGCGCGTTGAGGTGACGCAGCCACAGTGGCGGCACGTACAGCGGCACGGGATGCTGCCTTGCCAGGCCGAAGCCGTACACGATCAGCACCAGGCCGATAATCGAGACCACCGAGTAGAGGCCTTTCCAGCCCAGCTCGCCAAACCGCGTCCGCTGCTGGTTGCGCCAGCTGTCGGCGAAGATGCGCAGCGAGTGGATACCGAGAAAGATCAGCAGGCCGAGGATCAGCACGGGCATGGCGGGATTCCGGTGGTGACGGCAAGCGCCGACTATAGATGGCTGCCACGTCGCGCCATAGTGACAATCGTCAGGAGACGGCTTCGACCCGCACGACCAGCGCCAGCGCGCCCGGCTGCACGGTCAGCGTCGGGGCAGCGGACGACGGCCGCCAGGCGTCACCCGCGCGCAGCATGCCGTCGGCGCTGTCGATCGCACCGCGGGCGCAATACACCAGCGTGGTGGTGGCGTCGGTCAGGTGCGGCCCTGCATCGCGCCATACGTCGATCGCGCCGCGCACGCGTCCGCGGCGCAGCATCAGGTTGAAGTCGCGAGTGGGGCCGCCGACCAGCGCCACATCAACCCTCGCCTCGCCGGGAAACGCGAACGGCGCGAACGGCGTGGTTAGCGCGTGCGTCCGCCCGCCATCCACCGTCATCGTGAAGCCGGCGCCGTCGAGCAGCACGATCTCCCGGTCGATGCCGGGAAACACGGAGAACGGCGCGGCGCTGTCGACCTCGGCCACGCTCACCCGCCACAGGAAATCATCCATGCCGGCAGTGGACGGCTGGACGGCTATTTCGCGAGTGCGGCCCAGGCCGTTCTTCCACGGCTGCAACGGACGGTCGGCCAGGCGGATGATCATGCGGTCCTCTCGATTACGCGCTGGAATGGTGGCAGCGCCTTCAGCATGCCGCTGCCGTAGCGCTTGGTGACCACGCGTCGGTCCAGCAGCACGATGCGGCCGTGGTCGCTCTCGTTGCGGATCAGGCGGCCGCAGTACTGGGTGAGCAGGCGGGTGGCCTCGGGGATGCTGACCTCGATGAACGGGTTGCGTCCGCGCGATTCCAGCCACTCGGCATAGGTGGCGCCGACCGGGTCGGTGGGCACCGCGAACGGCAGCTGGGTGATCACCACCGTCTCGCACAGCTTGCCCGGCAGGTCCAGGCCTTCGCCGAACGAGGCCAGCCCGAACAGCGTGCTGCCCTTGCCGGCCTCGATGTCGGCGCAATGCTCGGCGACCAGTTGCGACTTGCCCAGCGAGCCCTGTGCGCGCACCTTGCGCACCTGCGCGATCGGCAACTTCTGCAGTACGCGGTCAAGCTTCTGGCGCGAGGTGAACAGCACCAGGTTGCCGGCGTCCCAGTCGAGGTTCTCGGCCAGCCACTCGCTGATTTCCTCCGCGTGCGCCTCGCGTGCGTCGGGCAGCGTGCGCATCGCCGGCACTTCCAGCCGCGCCTGCGCTTCGAGGTTGAACGGCGAGGGCAGGCTCAGCGTTGCCGCGTCGTCGGGCAGGCCCACCGCGTCGGCGAAACCGCGGAAATTGCCGCCGGCGCTCAGCGTGGCCGAGGTCAGCAGCACACCGCTGGCGTTGCCCCACAGCACGCTGCGCAGCAGGCCGGCGGCGGACACCGCCGAGGCGTGGCAGACCAGTTGCTGGTCGGCGCCCAGGGTGACCCAGCGCGCCAGCGGCGGTGCGTCGTCGGGATCGTCGCCGGACCACGCGCGCCAGCAAGCGGCCTGCCTGCCGATGCGTTCCAGCGCGATGCCCAGCTCGCGCGCCAGCGCTTCCTGGGTCGGGCCGCCGTCGGTCATCTCGACCACTGCGCGGCGCACCGCGCCGAGCCAGCGCTGCACTTCGCCGGTGAACATTCCGAGCAGGCGCGCATGTTCCACCCATGGTTCGGGCAGCTGGCCCAGCGAGCCGCGGTACATCGGTTCGGCCTCGGCCGGATCGGGCAGCCAGCCGAGACGGATCTCCTTTTCCAGTTCTTCCAGCGCGTCGCTGAGTTCCTGCAGCTTCGCGTCGCCGGCGTCCAGCGAAAGCTTGCCCAGGGTTTCCTTGTCGGTCAGTGAATACGCCGCGTGCACCTGCCGGCCGAGCCGGCTCAGCTGGCGCACGCTGGCGGTCATGTAGACCTCGGCCGCGCCGCGGTCGATCGCCTTGCCCGGCAGGTGGTGGGCTTCGTCGAACACGTACAGCGTCTCGTCCGGTCGCGGCAGGATCACCCCGCCCCAGGCCGGATCGGCGCCGCCGTCGCCCTCGCCCGGCATGGTCAGGTCGGCCAGCACCAGGTCCTGGTTCGCCACGATGATCTCGGCGTCGTCCACCGCGCGGCGCGCGGCGAAGAACGGGCAGACCATGAAATGGCCGCACTTGCGGTTGGTGCAGCCGCCGGCGCTGGTGGTGATCATCGGCCGCAGCAGGTCGCTGACCGGCTCCGGCGCGCTGTCCATGTCGCCGTTCCATTCACCGCGGTCGAACGCGTCGCGCAACTTCGCCAGCGCCTGCTTGTCGCGCGGCTGCGGCGGCTTGCTCCACAGCATCAGGTCCGCCTCGAAACCGGCCAGGCCCATCTGCGCGTCATGGACGCTGTTCGCCGCCATCAGCAGGTTGCGCGGGCACAGGTAGCGGCCGCGGCCCTTGGCCAGTGCCACCTTCGCCTCGATGCCGTTGAGTTGCAGGTACAGCGGGATGTCCCGTTGCACCAGCTGTTCCTGCAGCGCCACGGTGGCGGTGGCGATCAGCAGCTTCTTCTTCTGGAAGCGGGCCACGTCGACGCCGGCGATCAGGTAGGCCATCGACTTGCCGGTGCCGGTGGGCGCCTCGACCGCCGCCACGCCGCCGGCGCGAGCGAACGCCTTGGCCGTCTCGGCGATCATCCGCCCCTGCGAGGCACGTGCGCGGAAACCCGGCAGGCCTTCCTTGAGGCGTGCGTAGGCGGCGCGGATGGCGTCCTTGGTGGTATCGGCGAGCATGGGCGGATCGGGAACCTGCGGTGCGGATCACATGGAAACAGGGCGCTGGCCGACGGATGGCGTGGCCGGCCGGATGCCATGGGGCAGTTTATCGGTATTGCGCGTCGGCCCACATGAGGGCAGGCTCAGCAAAGCCCGACGCCAACGTTGCCGCATGGTTTCGATGGGTGTACTGGTCGAGCCCGGGCTTGGGGGGAGCTCCATCGATGAAGTGTGCCGATACCGTGCATTCGACGTCGCATGACGGATCGTTGCAGCTGAGCTGGCTGGCCCGGCTGATCGACGCGCACGCGCCGGAAGAAGTGGCCGAGGCGATCGCCGCACTGGTGCAGGCCCGGCCGGGCTGCATTGCGGCCGGCGTGTTGTGGGGGTTGGACGAGGTGGTCGCCGCACCCGGCATGCCGCTGGCCCTGTTCACGGCAGTGCCGTTCGCAGCGGCCGATGGGCCGTGGCTGGACGCGGCCCGCCGCGCGGATGGCCCGCACTGGCACCCGGACCGGCAGCGCGTGGCGATCCGCCTGTGTTCGCAACCCGAGCCGGCGGTGTTGCTGCTGCAACTCCAGCCCGCGCATGCCGACG
Organism: Rhodanobacter thiooxydans; assembly: GCF_030291135.1. Classification (NCBI taxonomy): domain Bacteria; kingdom Pseudomonadati; phylum Pseudomonadota; class Gammaproteobacteria; order Lysobacterales; family Rhodanobacteraceae; genus Rhodanobacter; species Rhodanobacter thiooxydans. The sequence continues at coordinate 441,235 of NZ_CP127409.1, forward strand.
CCGGGTTTTTTGCGGAACTGGAGGCACCGCTGCAACTGGCGGGCCAGCATCTGCGGCGGGCGCTGGAGTGGGCCGAGCTGCAGGATTCGCACGAGCAGCTCGAACGTTCCGAAAACCTGCAGCGCGCGCTGTTCGCGATCTCCGACCTGGCCGGCTCCGAGCGCGACATGCCGGCGATGCTGCGCGGCATCCACGCGATCGTCAGCACGCTGATGTACGCGGAAAACATTTTCATCGTGATGCACAACGCCGAGCAGGACACGATCCGTTTCCTGTACTACGTCGATGTCGAGGACCCTCGCGTACCCGGCGACGGGCTCGACATGCCGCTGAGCGCGATCGAGTACACCCTGACCTGGTACGTCATCTGCGACGGCAAGGCGCGCATGGGCAACGCCGACGAGCTGCGCAGCCAGGCCGCCGGGCCGGTGGCGCAGATCGGCCCCGACAGCACGGACTGGCTCGGCGTGCCGATGCTGCGTGACGGCCAGCTCGGCGGTGCGCTGGTGGTGCAGAGCTACCGGCCCGACATCGGCTTCAGCGACGAGGACCTCACCCTGCTGGAGTTCGTCGGTAGCCACATCCTCACCGCACTGGAGCGCAAGCAGGGCAAGGAGGACCTGGAGCAACGCGTGCAGCTGCGCACCCGTCAGCTGGCCGAGGCGAACCGCGGCCTGCAGCTGGAGATCATCGAACGGCAGCGCGCCGAACACCTGCAGGCGGCGCTGTTCCAGGTTGCCGAACTGGCCACCGCGGACATCGGCCAGGACGCGTTCTACCGGCGCGTGCACGCGGTGGTGGGCGAGCTGCTGAACGCGGAGAACTTCTTCATCGGGCTGCTCTCCGACGAGCGCCAGCGGCTCACCTTCCCCTACTCGGTGGATGCGGTGCTGACGCCGCCGGCCGAACGCGCGCTGGGGCGTGGCCTGAGCGAGTACGTGCTCAGGCTGGGACGGACGCTGTGCGTCGACAACGCGGACATCGAGGAACTCGAACGGCGCGGCGAGATCGCGCCGGGGCGCATGAATTCGCCCGCGATGTACTGGCTGGGCGTGCCGCTTATCGTGGGCGACGAGGTGATCGGCCTGGTCGCCGTGCAGAGCTACCGGCCTGACGTGGTGTACGGCGTGGCCGACCAGGAACTGCTCGGCTTCGTTGCCTCGCAGATCGCCAACAGCCTCACCCGGCGCCGCTCCGCCGAGTCGCTGAAGCGTGCCTACGAACAGCTTGAACACCGGGTGGAGGAACGCACGCTGGCCTTGCGCAAGGAAATCAGCGAGCGCGAGCGCATGCAGGATCAGCTGCGCCACCAGGTCATGCACGACTCGCTCACCGGGCTGCCGAACCGCGGCTACCTGCGTGACCGCATCGACCGCGTGCTGGCTTCGATGCAGCGCGGGTCGCAACAGCGCTGCGCGCTGCTGTATCTGGACGTGGATCGTTTCAAGATCATCAACGACAGCCTCGGCCACCTGGCCGGCGACGAGGTGCTGAAGGAGGTGGCGCGGCGGCTGGCAGGCTGCGTGCGCCATCCGGATCTGGTGGCGCGGCTGTCCGGCGACGAGTTCGCGATCCTGCTGGAGCAGGATGACCTGCCGGCGGCGGCGATCGCCGTGGCGCAGCGCGTGCTGGATGCGCTGCGCGCGCCCATGCCGGTCGCCGGCAAGGAGCTGCAGGTGACCGCCAGCGTGGGCATCGCCATCGGCGACGATCACTACGCGACGGCTGACGAGGTGCTGCGCGACGCCGACATTGCGCTGTACCGGGCCAAGGAACTGGGCCGCAAGCGCTACGAGCTGTTCGACGAGACGCTGGCGAAGAACGTGGTCGACGTGCTGACGCTGGAGGGCGAGTTGCGTCAGGCATTGCAGCATGACCAGTTCGAGCCGTATTTCCAGCCGATCTGCGCGCTCGACGGCAGCGACCGCGTGGTCGGCTTCGAGGCATTGATCCGCTGGAATCACCCGCGCCGCGGCGTGCTGCGGCCTGGCGATTTCCTGAAGATCGCCGAGGACAGCGGGTTGGTCGAGGCCATCGACTGGCGCATGTTCGAGCTCGGCTGCCGACGGCTGCAGCAGCTCGGCCGCAGCGATATCTTCATGACGGTGAACGTCTCGGCGCTGCACCTGCGCCATGCGGATTTCGACCGGCACCTGGTGCAGTTGCTGGAGCGCACCGGCCTGGCGCCGTCGCGACTGGTGATGGAGGTCACCGAGGGCGCGCTGCTGGACAACCCCGAGCGCGTGCGCGCCACGCTGGAGCGGCTGCGCGCGATCGGCATCGGCGCGGCACTCGATGATTTCGGCACCGGCTATTCCTCGCTCAGCTACCTGCACTCGCTGCCGCTGCGCATCCTGAAGATCGACCGCGCATTCGTGCAGGAGCTGGACAAGGGCGCCAACACTTCCAGCACCACGGTGGTGGCGGCGATCCTGGCGCTGGCCCGCGCGCTGAACATCCAGGTGATCGCCGAAGGCATCGAGACGCCGACCCAGCGCGATGCACTGATGGCGATGGGCTGCGAGATGGGCCAGGGCTACCTGCTCGGCCGCCCGGCGCCGATCGCGCAGTGGCGGGAGCCGCGCACGGTCGACGCGTGAGCCGGGCCGCAGCCGCGGCCCGGCCGAACCCGTTCAGCCGGCGGCGACGATCTGCCGCAACGCCTGCTCGAACGCCTCCGGCGGCTGCCCGCCGGAGATCAGGTGCTGGCCGTTGACGATGGTCGCCGGCACCGAGTGGATGCCGCGGCTCTGGAAGAACTGCTCCTGCGCGCGCACTTCGTCGGCGAACTCGTCGCTGGCGAGAACTTCCCGCGCATGTTCCGCGTCCAGACCGGCTTCAACAGCCAGCCGCAGCAGCGTGTCGTGTGCGCTGACGTCTTCGCCGTCAGTGAAATAGGCGCGCAGCAACGCCTGCTTCAGCGCGAGGTGATGGCCTTCCAGTTCGGCCCAGTGCAGCAGCCGGTGCGCGTCGAAGGTGTTGTAGACGCGGCGGCGCCGATCCATGTCGAAGGTGAATCCCAGCGCCGCACCGCGGGCGCGGATCATCTCCTGGTTCGCCGCGATCTGCGTGGCCGAACTGCCGTACTTGTGTACCAGATGCTCGACCGCATCCTCGCCCTCCGCCGCCATCTGCGGATTCAGCTCGAACGGCTGGAAATGGATCTCGGCCGTCACCTCGCCATCCAGCTTCGCCAGCGCCTGCTGCAGCGAAGCCAGACCGATCGCGCACCACGGGCAGGAAACGTCGGAGACGAAGTCGATACGGAGCGGGGCGGGCGTGGACATCGGGATACCTTCATCGTGAGACAGGCAGTGCGGATACTGCCGATCCGATCAAGATGCGGCCACGATGCGGCGCAATCAACTGCCGGTAGGAACCCGGCTTCCGGCGATGCCCAGCGCCACCGCCTCGGCCACCTTGATGCCGTCTACCGCCGCCGAAAGGATGCCGCCAGCGTAGCCGGCGCCTTCGCCGGCGGGATAGAGGCCGCGGGTATTGAGGCTTTGCAGGCTGTCGTCGCGCTTGATGCGGACAGGCGAGGAGGTGCGCGTTTCCACGCCGGTGAGGATCGCGTCGTGCATCGCGTAGCCGCGCAGCTGCCGCTCGAATGCGGGCAGCGCCTCGCGGATCGCGGCGATCGCATAGTCGGGCAGCGCGCTGTCGAGGTTGCCCAGGGTCACGCCGGGTTGGTACGACGGCTGCACGTCACCGAATTCGCGCGAGGCGCGACCGGCCAGGAAATCGCCGACGAGTTGCGCCGGAGCGCTGTAGTTTTCGCCGCCGAGCACGTAGGCGTGGCTTTCCAGTGCGCGCTGCAGCGCGATGCCGGCGAGCGGGCCGCCGCTGTTGTCATACGGCACGAAGTCGGACGGCTCGATGCCGACCACCACCGCCGCGTTCGCGTTGCGCTCGTTGCGCGAGTACTGGCTCATGCCGTTGGTGACCACCCGGCCGGGTTCGCTGGCGGCGGCGACCACGGTGCCGCCGGGGCACATGCAGAAGCTGTAGACCGAGCGACCACCTTTACCGTGATGCACCAGCTTGTAGTCGGCCGCGCCGAGGATCGGGTGGCCGGCCTGCGGGCCGAAGCGGGCGCGGTCGATCACCGATTGCGGGTGTTCGATGCGGAAGCCGATCGAAAAGGGCTTTGCCTCCAGGTAGACGTCGCGTGCATGCAGCATCTCGAAGGTGTCGCGCGCGCTGTGACCGAGCGCCAGCACCACGTGGTCGGCACGCAGCTGTTCGCCACTGGCCAGGCTGACGCCGCGCACGCGGCGCTCGCCGGCGGCGTCGGTGTCGATCAGCAGATCGTCCACGCGCTGGCTGAAGCGGATCTCGCCGCCCAGCGACTGGATCGTCTCGCGCATGTTCTCCACCATCGAGACCAGCCGGAACGTGCCGATGTGCGGCTTGCTGACGTAGAGGATCTCTTCCGGCGCGCCGGCCTTGACGAATTCGGTGAGCACCTTGCGGCCATGATGCTGCGGGTCGCGGATCTGGCTGTGCAGCTTGCCGTCGGAAAAGGTGCCGGCGCCGCCCTCGCCGAACTGCACGTTCGATTCCGGGTGCAGCTGGCGCTTGCGCCACAGGTCCCAGGTGTCTTTCGTGCGCTCGCGTACTTCCTTGCCACGGTCGAGGATGATCGGGCGGAAACCCATCTGTGCCAGGATCAGGCCGGCAAACAGGCCGCAGGGACCGAAGCCGATCACCAGTGGGCGGTGTTCGATCCGCGGTGGGGCCTTGGTCACGAAGTGGTAGTTCGTGCCCGGCGTGGGCTGCACGTGCACGTCGTCGGCAAAACGCTGCAGCAGCTCGGCCTCGCGCGGGGTGTCGATGTCCAGCGCGTAGATCAGCATGATCGCGCCGCGCTTGCGCGCGTCGTAGCCGCGCCGGGCGACGCTGTAGCCGGTGAGCGCGGCGGCGTCGATGTCCAGCCGGCGGAGGATCGCGGCGGTGAGCGCGGCCTCGCCGTGGTCGAGCGGCAGCTTGAGGTCGGTCAATCGCAGCATGGGAGGCCCGGAACGGTCGGTCGGCTGGAGTGGGCGTGGGCCCGGCCGACTATTGTCGATGCGACGGTGCGCAGCCGACAAGCGCGCCTGACCTGCGACATCGTGTCCGGTTTCCGGCGGGCGCCGGCGCCGGCGCGGCGGGGCCCGGGGTGACACGATGCGTCAGTTCAGGCCGCCAGCATGGTCAGGATCTGTTCGCCGGTGGCATGCGGGTGCAGCAGCAGGTAGTGCGGGCGCATGCTGTGGTCGTGCCGGCGGGCGGCGGCGATGCACGGCTTGCCGTCGGCGGCAATGACGCACAGCCGGGCCGGGCGGCGCTGGTCCCACGGGCGGCGGAGCACCAGGCCATGCTGCGGGCCGCCGACGATGATGCATTTGATTTGTTCCATGACGCTTGCTCGTAATGAGGGAGAGGACGGTGGAGGTGTCACTTCCCAGCAAGCAGAAGGCAGGCCACGGGGCGGTGGCCAAATGTGGCTTGCATCACATTTTGGCGATTCCGCCCGCGGCGGCCCCCACGGGCCGCCATCGTGCCGCTTGGTCAGGCGTTGCCGATGAAGTCGGTTTTGCCGATGTCGGTACCGGCCTGGCGCAGGATGTCGTAGGCGGTAGTGCAGTGGAAGAACAGGTTCGGCAGGGTGAAGTGCAGCAGGTAGGCCTGGCCTTCGAAGTGCATCTCGCCGTTGCGCATCTTCAGGTGGATCGCGCGGGTTTCGCTGCCGTCGATCTGTTCCGGCGTGAAGCTCTTGATGTACGCGATCGAGCGCTCGATGCGGCTGTAGGCCTGCTCCAGCGTGGTCTCGTTGTCCTCGAAGCTTTGCGGCTCCACGCCGGCCAGGCGGGCCACGCCGCGGGTCGCCATGTCGCAGGCGATCTGGATCTGCTTGATCAGTGGCAGCATGTCCGGGATCAGCCGGGTCTGCAGCAGCACCTCGTCGCTGACATTCTTCGACCGGGCGTGCTGCTCGCCCTTCTTCAGCACGTGGGCGAGATTGCCCAGTGCGCGGACGCAGACGGGAACGGCGACCTGGTACATCGAAATGCTCATGGATGATCTTCCTGTGGTGGGTGAGTGGGTTCGGCGGGCGGGGCGGCGGCCGGCCGCCGTCGCGTCACCCGGGCCGCGATCAGCATGCCAGCCAGCATCAGGGCGGCGGAAAGCACGAAGGCTACACCGGGCAGGTGCACCGACGAAGACGGCGCGATCGACAACGCGAACACCTGGGCGAACAGATACGGCCCGAAAATGCCGGCGAAACTGCCCAGGCTGCTGATCGCGCCCTGCAGCCGGCCCTGCTCGGAAGGATCGACCTGCTGGGTCATGATCGACTGGATCGGCGGCATCGCCAGGCCCCACAGTGCCAGCAGCGGCACGCCGAGCAGGAACGCCCAGCCCACGTCGGCCACGCCCATCACCAGGAACGCGCCCACGCCGAACAGCATGCCGGCCAGCAGCACGCGGCGTTCGCCGAAGCGCGGCGCGAGCTTGCCGGTGAGCACCGCCTGCACGAAGCCGTCGCAGGCGCCGACCAGCATCAGCACGTAGCCGACCGCCTGCGGACCCCAGTGGTAGCGGTAGTCCGCATACAGCACGAACACCGTCTGCAGCACGTAGTGCGCCAGGTAGACCAGGAACAGCACCACCGCCAGGCCGAGCACCTGCGGGTGGCGGCGCAGCAGCTTCAGCGAACCGAACGGGTGCGCGCTGTGCAGTTCGAGCCGGGTCGTGCGGCGCTCCTTCGGCAGCGACTCGGGCAGGATGAAGCAGCCGTACAGGAAGTTGCACAGCGCCAGGCCGGCGGCTACCCAGAACGGCAGCCGCAGCGCGATGCCGCCGAGGAAGCCGCCCACGCCGGGGCCGATGATGAAGCCCAGCCCGAACGCGCTGCCGAGGATGCCGAAGGCGGCGGCACGCTTTTCCTTCGGGATCACGTCGGCGACGTAGGCATTGGCGGTGCTGAAGCTGGCCGCGGTCATGCCGAGCAGGATGCGCGCGGCAAACAGCAGCCACAGCGTGGGCGCCAGCGCCAGCACCACGAAGTCCACCGCCAGGCCCAGGTTGGAGATCAGGATCACCGGCCGCCGGCCGTAGCGGTCCGACAGCGCGCCCTGCACCGGCGCGAACACGAACTGCACGATCGCGAACACCGTACTGAAGATGCCCACCCACCACGCCGCCTTCGCGATCCAGCCGCCGGCCAGCTGTTCGATCAGGTGCGGCAGTACCGGGATGATGATGCCGAACGCCAGCATGTCCAGCAGCACGGTGACGTAGATGAAGGCCAGCGCGGCCCGGTGGCGCGGTGCGGCGGGAGTCGGCGACGGGTCCATGGGCATGGCGGGGCGATGGGACGGGCACGATAGCCGAACGGCGGCGGTGCGGCATGTGCATCGGGGCGGCAGGGCCCGCCGCCGCCATCGCGATGAGGTTCACACCATCCGCGGCGCGGGCGCCGCCTGGTGGCATGGCGCGATACCATGGGCGACCCCTTCGCCGAGGAATCGCCATGCTCCGACGTCTGCTTCCCGTGTGCCTGCTGCTGGCGCTGGCCGCCTGTTCCTCCAACCAGGGGAGCACCGCCACGGCGCCGGTGTCGAAGGAGGAGCTGGCCCCGGCACCGGCTGCCACCGCGGCGCCGGCCGACGCCGGCACCAGCGCTGCCGTGCGGCAGCATCTGGCCGACTACGCCACGGTGAAACTCAGTGTCGACCTGTCGAAGTTCGACGCGCGGCAGAAGAAGATGATCGCGTTGCTGGTCGAGGCGGCCGACAGCATGAACGCGCTGTACTGGAAGCAGGCGTGGGGCGACAAGGATGCCTTGCTGGCGAAGATCGCCGACCCCGCCACGCGCGAATTCGCCGAGATCAACTACGGCCCGTGGGACCGGCTGGACAACGACAAGCCGTTCGTCGACGGCGTCGGCGCGCGCCCGCCCGGCGCGCAGTTCTACCCGGCCGACATGAGCAAGGCCGAGTTCGAAAAGTCGCCGCTGAAGGACAAGACCGCGCTGTACACCTTGCTGCGCCGCGACGCGCAGGGCCAGCTGATCAGCGTGCCCTACCACGAGGCATACAAGGCCGAGCTGGAAAAGACCGCCGGCCTGCTGCGCCAGGCCGCGAAGCTGGCGAAGGATGCGGGTTTCAAAAAATACCTGACGCTGCGCGCCGGCGCCCTGCTCAGTGACGACTACCAGCCCAGCGACTTCGCCTGGATGGACATGAAGCACAACCCGGTCGACCTCGTGATCGGCCCGATCGAGACCTACGAGGACCAGCTGTACGGCTACAAGGCCAGCTACGAATCCTACGTGCTGATCAAGGACCAGGCCTGGAGCGCGAAACTGGCACGCTTCGCCAAGTACCTGCCCGAACTGCAGCGCGGCTTGCCGGTGGCCGACAAGTACAAGGCGGAAAAGCCCGGCTCCGACGCCGACCTCAACGCCTACTTCGCGATCTACTACGGCGGCGACGCCAACGTCGGCGCCAAGACCATCGCGATCAACCTGCCCAACGACGAGCAGGTGCAGCTGAAGAAGGGCACCCGCCGCCTGCAGCTGGAAAACGTGATGCAGGCGAAGTTCGACAAGATCATGCTGCCGATCGCGAAGGAGCTGATCGCCGACGACCAGCAGCACAACCTCACCTTCGACGCGTTCTTCCAGAACACCATGTTCCATGAAGTGGCGCATGGCCTGGGCATCAAGAACACGCTGGACGGCAAGGGCACCGTGCGCAAGGCGCTGAAGGACCAGGCCTCCAGCTTCGAGGAAGGCAAGGCGGACATTCTCGGCCTGTACATGGTGACCCGGCTGGCCGACAAGGGCGAGCTGGACAAGTCGAAGCTGATGGACAACTACGTCACCTTCCTCGCCGGCATCCTGCGCTCGGTGCGCTTCGGTGCGTCCGACGCGCACGCCAAGGCGAACATGGTGCGCTTCAACTTCTTCAAGCAGCAGGGTGCGTTCAGCCGCGATGAAAAGACCGGCCGCTATCGCGTCGACTTCGACAAGATGACCGCGGCGATGAACGCGCTGTCGGCCAAACTGCTGACCATCCAGGGCGACGGCGACTACGACGCCGCGAAACAGCTCACCGACCAGATGGGCGCCGTCGACGCCGAGCTGGCCGGCGACCTGAAGCGGCTCGACCAGGCGCACATCCCGGTCGATATCCGCTTCGAGCAGGGGCTCGACGTGCTGGGGTTGAAGCAGCCCTGAGGTGCGTGCGTCAGGTCGCCGCGTCGATCCACGCGGCGACCTCGGCCGGGTGTTCGAGGTGCAGGTGGTGGCCGCCATCGAGATGGCTGACACGGATGTTCGCCACGCACTCGGCGCGGGCCTGCATCGGTGCGCCGGGCAGGTAGGGCGTGGCCGGTTGCGCCAGCAGCAGCGCGGTGGGTGCCGTGATGCCGCGCAGCAGCGCGTGAACCTGCGTTTCGGCCAGGCGCACGGCGCTGGGGCGGGTCAGCCGCGGGTCGCTGCGCCAGCGCCAGCCGCCATCGGTTTCGGCCAGGCCACGCTCGACGATCGGCTGCGCCAGTTCGGCGGGCAGGCCGCTGGCCATGCTGCGTGCGGCGACCGCCTGGGCGACGTCGCGGAATATCCGCAGTGGCTTGCGGCTGGCGCCGTGTGGCGTCAGCGCATCGCGGAAACGCTGCAGCGTGTGCGAGCCGTCGTCGCCGAGCGGGCCGAGGCCCTCGATCAGCAGCAGGCGTTCGATCCGCTCGGGCGCGGCGGTGGCGACCAGCGCGGCGATGCCCGCGCCAAGCGAGTGGCCGAGCAAGGTGTAGCGATCCAGCTGCAGCACGTCGGCGGCGGCCAGCACGGCCTGCACGTAGTCGACGTAGTGGTAGCTGGCGCCGGCGGCGGGATGGCCGGAATGGCCGTGGCCGGGCAGGTCCAGCGCGATTACCTGCCAGCGTGTGGCCAGCAGCGGTGCCAGCCGGGCGAAGCTGCCGGCGTTGTCGAGCCAGCCGTGCAGCGCCAGCAACGGCGGCAGCTTCTCATCGCCCCAGACCTGTGCGGCCAATGGCAGGTGCGGCAGCGCGATGCGGCGCTCGGCGGGCTGCGTCACGCGGCGGCTTCCGGCCAGCCGCCCAGGTGCCGGCGCACCAGCGCGGCGAGGCTGTTCACCTGTTCGGCGCTGTCGTTCAGTGCGGGGATGTAGCGCAGCGTCTCGCCGCCGGCGGCGATGAAGAAGTCGCGGTTCTGCATCGCGATCTCCTCCAGCGTCTCCAGGCAGTCCACCGCGAAGCCGGGGCAGGCCACGTCGAGCCTCTTCACGCCGTTGGCGGCCAGCTGGCGCACGGTGGCGTCGGTGTACGGCTGCAGCCAGCGTTCGCGGCCGACCCGCGACTGGAAGCTGACGACCATCCCGTCCTCGCCCAGCCGCAGCCGCTCGCGCAGCAGTTGTGCGGTGCGCCGGCATTGTTCCGCGTAGGGATCGCCGAGTCGCACGTAGCGCTCGGGGATACCGTGGAACGACAGCAGCAGTTTCTCGCCGCGGCCGTGCGCCGCCCACCAGCGCTCGATGCCGGCAGCCAGCGCGTCGATGTGGCCGGGCTCGTCGTGGTAGTCGTTGATGATGCGCAGCTCGGGCGGCCAGCGCAGTTGCTTGAAGGCATCGGCCACCGCGTCGATCACCGAACCGGTGGAGGTGGCCGAATACTGCGGGTACAGCGGCAGCACCAGCAGCCGGCGCACGCCGTCGCGCTGCAGCTGTTCGATCGTGTGCGCCACCGACGGTTCGCCGTAGCGCATCGCCAGCGCCACCCGCAGCGTGCCGGGCTGCTGCCGGTCCAGCTCGGCCTGCAGTGCGGCGGCCAGCGCCTCGCTGCCGTAGCGCAGCGGCGAGCCGCGTTCGTCCCAGATGCGCGCGTAGGCGTGCGCGGAACGTTTCGGCCGCACACGCAGGATCACCCCATGCAGGATCAGCCACCACAGCCAGCGCGGGTAGTCGATCACCCGCGGATCGCCCAGGAATTCGGCCAGGTACGGGCGCACCGCTTGCGCGGTCGGCGCGGTCGGCGTACCCAGGTTGACCAGCAGTACGCCAGCCTGAACGGGCTGAACGGACGCCGCACCGGAATCGTCGGCAACGCCGGTATAGTGGTTGCTGCGTGGCATCGTGACAGTCGTGGCTGCTGGAACCGTGCAGTCTGCCACAAGCCCGGCGCACCGCGTGGCGCCGCGCCCATCCCCCGAACCCGAGTGGAGCTGCCCCATGTTGAAGACATCGCTGCAACGCCTGCTGCTTGCCGGACTGGCCCTGCTGTTGCCGGCGATGGCCGTGCACGCCGAGGATCCGCCGCTGGTGCGTGCCACCAACGCCGTGCGCGTGATGAATGACATCATGCAGGCGCCGGACAAGGCGATCCCGAAGGACCTGCTGCAGAACGCCCGCGCGATCGCGGTGATCCCGGACATGCTCAAGGCCGGCTTCATCTTCGGCGGTCGCCGCGGCGAGGGGCTGATCTCGGTGAAGAGCCCGGACGGCACCTGGTCCAACCCCAGCTTCGTCACCATGACCGGTGGCAGCGTGGGCTTCCAGGTCGGCGTGTCCTCGACCGACGTGATCCTGGTGTTCCGCACCCAGCGCGGCGTGGATTCGATCGTCAACGGCAAGTTCACCCTGGGCGCCGATGCCTCCGCCGCGGCCGGCCCGGTCGGCCGCACCGCCACGGCCTCCACCGACGCGCAGATGAAGGCCGAGATCTACTCCTACTCGCGCAGCCGCGGCCTGTTCGCCGGTGTCGCACTCGACGGTTCGGTGCTGCGCATCGACTATGATGCGAACGCCGCGGTGTACGGCGCCGGCGTCACACCGCGGCGCATCTTCGAGGGTGGCGTCAGCAACGTGCCGACGCCGGTCGTCGACTTTCGCGACCGGCTCGAAGAGTACACTTCACGCTGATACGGAAAGGCCGGTGCGCGCGGTGCGACGGGTTTCCGGTTCCATCCGTTTTCGAGGTAATACATGAGCATCTGGCATCTGATAATCCTGCTGGTCGTGGTGGTGGTGATCTTCGGCACCGGCAAGCTGCGCAACATCGGCTCCGATCTCGGCAGCGCCATGCGGGATTTCAAGAAAGGCCTCAACGGCGACGAGGACGAGGCCAGGCGCAAGGAAGAGGCCGAGCGCCTGCGCGCCGATCCGCCGGTCAGCCCCGCCGACAAGGCGACGCAGAGTCAGCGCGACTCCAGCGACTCGAAGTAAGCCGGACGGGTTGCGGCGATGATCGAGATCAGCTTCGGCAAGCTGGTGCTGCTCGCGCTCATCGCGCTGATCGTGCTTGGCCCGGAGAAACTGCCCGGCGCCGCGCGCACCGCCGGCGCCTTGCTGCGGCGCATGCGCAGCGGCTGGGACGACGTGCGCGCCGAGGTGGAGCGCGAATTGCAGATCGAGGAGATCAAGCGCGCCGCGCGCGAGGCCGCGGCGCGGGCGGAAGTGGCGCAGGGCGAGCTGGACGCCACGCTGGCGCAGGTGCGCGACCTGCCGAACGCCGCGTCGGCGGAGCAGGGTGCGGTAACGGCTGCGCCGGTTGCCGACGCGCCGGAAACAACCGTCGCGGACACGCCTGAGCACGCCACCGGTGACCTGTTCACCGCTGCCGCCGCGCCGGTGCGGGAGGAGCTTCCGCATGGCCACGCCTGAACCCGAGGTCGACCTGCAGCAGGGCCTGTTCTCGCACCTGCTGGAACTGCGTTCGCGCCTGCTCAAGGCCAGCGCCACCGTGCTGGTGGTGCTGCTGGCGCTGGTGCCGTTCGCCAACCACTTGTACACCGAGCTGGCCGCACCGCTGGTGGCGCGCCTGCCCGCCGGCGCGCACCTGATCGCCACCGAGGTGGCCAGCCCGTTCGTCACCCCGCTGAAGCTGGCGTTCTACGCGGCGCTGTTCATCAGCATGCCGATGATCCTGTACCAGCTGTGGGCCTTCGTCAGCCCGGGCCTGTACAAGCACGAGAAACGCCTGGCCCGGCCGCTGCTCGCCGCGGCGCTGGTGCTGTTCTACATGGGCTGTGCGTTCGCTTATTTCCTGGTGCTGCCGGCGGCGTTCCGCTTCCTCACCGCGATCACCCCGCAGGGCGTGGAGATGATGACCGACATCACCCACTACCTCGATTTCGTGATGCTGATGTTCTTCGCGTTCGGGCTGTGCTTCGAGGTGCCGGTGGCGGTGGTGATCCTCGCCGCGGTGGGCATCGTCGACCTGGACAAGCTGCGCAGCAGCCGGCGCTATGCCATCGTCGGCGCGTTCGCGATCGCCGCCTTCATCACGCCGCCGGACATCACCTCGATGATCATGCTGGCGGTGCCGATGTGCCTGCTCTACGAACTGGGCATGCTGGCGGTGCGCTGGCTGGTGAAGCCGGGCTCGCTGAAGCCCGACGCGGGCTGAGCGCGCTCAGTACAGGTCGATCGGGTCGACATCCAGCGACCAGCGCACCTTGCGCGCCGCCGGCAGCGCGATCAGCGCCAGCTGCCATGAGCGCAGCATGCCGTGCAGCGTGCGACGGCTGCTGGCTTCCAGCAACAACTGGCCGCGATGCCGGCCCGCGCGCAGCGGCATCGGTGCGGGCATCGGTCCGGCGACCTGCCACTGGTCGTTGCGCGGCAGCGCGGCGTGCGCCGCGGCAAGGAACGCATCGACCTGTTCGCGCTGCGGCGCCTCGGCACGCAACAGCACCTGGTGGCTGTACGGCGGCAGCTGGATCAGCTGGCGTTCGGCCAGCAGCTCGCGTGCGGCGGCGGCATAACCGTGCGCCAGCAGGCTGCGCAGCAGCGGGTGTTCCGGCTGGTGCGTCTGCAGCAGCACGCGGCCGGGCTTGCGCGCGCGGCCGGCGCGGCCGGCCACCTGCACCACCAGCTGCGCCAGCCGTTCGCCAGCGCGGAAGTCGATGCTGTGCAGGCCCTCGTCCACGCCGACGATCGCGACCAGGGTGAGGTTGGGCAGGTCGTGGCCCTTGGCCAGCATCTGCGTGCCAACCAGGATCGCCGGCTGGTCGTCGCGCAGCGTGGCCAGCAATTGCTCGAATGAATCACGGCGGCGGGTGGTCTCGCGGTCGACGCGCAGCACCGGCACCTGCGGGAACTGCGCCAGCAGCGCTTCCTCCAGCCGCTCGGTGCCCTGGCCCTGCGGCTTCAGGTCGCCGGCGCCGCACGTCGGGCAGACGGTGGGCAGGCGTTGGCGATAGTCGCAATGGTGGCAGATCAGCTGGTGCCGGCCCGCGTGCAGGGTCAGCGGGCGCTCGCAGCGCGGGCAGGCCGCATGCCAGCCGCAGGCGTGGCACAGCAGCACCGGCGCGTAGCCGCGGCGGTTGCGGAACACCAGCGCCTGCTCGCCGCGCGCCACCGTCTCGGCCACGGCGCCGAGCAGCGCCGGCGACATGCCGTGCTCCAGCCGCTGCGCGCGCATGTCGATGATCTGCACCTGCGGCGGCCGCACCGCACCGGGCCGCGCGCGCAGGTGCAGGGTGCTGTAGCGGCCGGCCGCGGCGTTCGCCAGCGATTCCAGCGACGGCGTGCCCGAGCCCAGCAGCACCGGCACACCCAGCGCGCGGGCGCGCACCATGGCCAGGTCGCGGGCATGGTAGCGGAAACCTTCCTGCTGCTTGTAGGCGCTGTCGTGTTCCTCGTCGACGATGATCAGCCCGGCCTGCGGCAGCGGCGTGAACACCGCCGAGCGGGTGCCCAGGATCACCCGCGCACTGCCGGCGCGGGCGCGCAGCCAGGCGCGCGCGCGATCGCCTTCGGACAGGTTCGAGTGCAGCACCTCGACAGCCACGCCGAGGCGCTCGCGCAGGCGCCGCACGGTCTGCGGCGCCAGGCCGATCTCCGGCACCAGCAGCAGCGCCTGCTTGCCCTGTGCCAGCACCTGCTCGATCAAGGCCAGGTAGACCTCGGTCTTGCCGCTGCCGGTGACGCCGTCGAGCAGGAAAGGCTGGTAGCGGCCGAGGCTGGCGCCGACGGCGGCGACCGCCTGTTGCTGCTCGTCGCTGAGTTGCGGCGCCAGCGTCGGCGGGCGCGGACGAGCGGGCGGCGGTCGTTCGCTGCGCTCGAGCAGGCCGGCGGTGGCCAGCCGGCGTGCCGCGTCGCGCCAGCCGGGCTGGCGTTCGTTCAACTCCTGCGCACTCAACGCGCCGGCCGCCAGCCAGTCCAGCAAGGCCTTGCTGCCGCCGCGGCGGCTGCCGGCGTCGTGGGCGCTGTGGCCAGCGCCGGTGAGGGACCAGTACTCATCGCCGATCGGCGGCAGCGGCTTCGCTTCGCGCAGGGCCAGCGGCAAGGCATTGGCGTAGGCCTCGCCCGGCGCGCCGAGCCAGTAGTCGGCGGCCCAGGCCAGCGTCTGCATCAGCTCGGGGTCGAGCAGCGCGTCGTCGTCGAGCAGGCGCAGCACCTGCTTCAGCCGGCTGCTGCCGACGGCAGCTTCGGCGTCGATCGCCACCACCATGCCGACCAGCTTGTGGCGGCCGAACGGCACCAGCACCCGGCTGCCCACGCCGGCCTCGCCCGCCGCGGGCGGCAGGTAGTCGAACAGGGTGGGCAGGGGTACCGGCAGGGCGACGCGAAGGACGGCGGGCATGGGCTACCTCGTGGCGGCCCAGTGTAACTGCGGCGTCCGCGAGGCCTCAGGTTTCGATAGCTGCGATATCAGGTGAATCGGGCCAGAGGAGTTGCGCGAACTTGCTGCCCGGTTATCGAGGAGTTGCAGGTAAGTCGCTATCCCCGGGAGGTTTTTGCGCTTATCCACAACGGCTGTGGATAAGTCTGTGGATGCAGCGGGGAGGGGCGGGCTCAAAGCGCGTCGTGGCGCCTTTCACGACAGTCTGACGAGGTTTTGTTCACGAAAAAAAATCCTTTTTCTTCAATAGCCTGCAAATGGCACCCGGGCGCAGTTCACATAATTCACAAGCTGGCAGCGGTTGCCTTGACAGGTTCATGACGCTGTGCAAAACCCGTCCTGCCGCCGGCCGGAAAGCGGCCTCAGTGGGCCACCCCAAGCACCAAGGCGACCATCAAGGCGAACATCAGCAGCCAGAAGTAGCACCAGCCGACGAACCAGAATTTCAGCAGGGTCATCGGCCAGCCCTGGTGATAGACACGTTTCTGCATGATCAGGAGGTAGGTCGGGATCCACAGGATCAGCGCGGCCTGCAGCCAGCCCAGCGCATAGCCGGTCCATGCCGCGTGCGGTCGCAGCCAGGTCGACAGCATGCCGGCAAGGGTAATCAGCAGCAGGCTGAGGAACATGAACGCATGGCTGTGCAGGGCCACGATCAGATGCTCCATGTACAGCCGCCGGCGGAATACGTAGAACAGCTTCAGCAGGATCGCGAAGACCGGAATCATCACGAACATGGTCGGCGGCAGTGCGCTGAACACGCCGTTGATCATCCGCTGCTTCGCCTCGGCGCT
This sequence comes from Rhodanobacter thiooxydans, assembly GCF_030291135.1. NCBI lineage: Bacteria > Pseudomonadati > Pseudomonadota > Gammaproteobacteria > Lysobacterales > Rhodanobacteraceae > Rhodanobacter > Rhodanobacter thiooxydans. Next base: position 457,659 of record NZ_CP127409.1, read on the forward strand.
GGCCGCGGGATCGCCATGCTTGAAGGTGTCCCAGTTCTTCTGGAACTGGCGGCCAAGGGCGGTCAGGCGCGCGTTGGCCACGTCCGGCAGCCAGGCGATCCGGACCGATCCCGATGTGTCCCCGGACACCTTGCGTTGGGTGTCGCGCGGCCTGGTGTCGCTGGCGGGTTTCACCGTCGCGGCTGCCGGCGGTGCGGCGAGTGAGGCGGCCGACATCGGTGCCGCGCCAAGTGCGGCAAGGCGCTGATTGGCTGCCTGACGCAGTTCCTGTTCGCCGACACGGGCCTGCTCCAGTACGTTCGGCGGCAACACGCCGGTGTTCCGGGCGCTCTGCAGGCCATCCAGCTCGTCCTGCAGCGCCTTGCGCACTTCGGCCGGGCTGGTGGCGGCCTCGATCGCACTGCTGTCCACACTTACCAGTGGATGGCCGTTCGCGGGGAGCTTGTCGGCGAACTGGTCGATGGCCAGGTGAAAGACGAAGAATGACAGCAGGCACAGCACGAACATCAGCCGGAACGGCGCGATGTAGCGCACCCGTCGGCCGGCGAAATATTCCAGGGTGAGGAAGCCGGGCTTCAGCAGCAGCGGCGGCAGCGTGTGCACGATGCGGCTGTCGATGTGCAGCACCGTCTCGACGGTTTCCTCGACCATGTGGTGCATCGGTTTCAGCACGCTGTGGATCGACTGCCCGCACTCATGGCAGAACTCGCCCTGCATCGCGGCGCCGCAGTTGGCGCAGTGCAATCCTTCGTGGCTGGTCAGCTGCTTCATCGCGGTTTCCGTCCGGTGCAGCGGGGGATCTTCGCACAAGGCAGCGGCCGGCCGGGCGTGACCTATGGCTCAGGTAGAATGGCCTGCCCTGGAGTCTGCTTGACCGATGAAACCTTTCCGTCCCGAGCGCGCCCATCTGCGGCACGAGGTGCGCGCCACCGTGCGCCTCGCGTTGCCGTTGATCGCCGCCCAGCTGGCGGCGGTCGGCAGCAACGTGATCGACGCGGTGCTGGCCGGCCACGTCAGTGCGCACGTGCTGGGCGCGGTGGCGGTGGGCGCCAGCATCTGGTCGCTGGCGATCGTCTGCGGCATCGGCATGATGATGGCGGTGCCGCCGTCGGTGGCGCAGCTCGACGGCGCCGGTCGCCGCGGTGAAGTGGGCGCGGTGTTCCACCAGGCGCTGTGGCTGGCGCTGGGCATGGGCGTGCTGCTGTGGTTCGCGGTGCGCCATGCCGGGCCGCTGATCGAGCTGATCGGGGTGACGGCGAGCCTGCGTCACGACGTGCAGCGTTTCCTGCTGGCGATCAGCTGGGGTGCGCCGGCGCTGACCTGCTACTTCGCGCTGCGCGGCCTGTCCGAGGGGCTGTCGCTGACCCGGCCATCGATGTATTTCAGCCTCGGCGGGCTGGTGCTGCTGGTGCCGCTGGGCTACGTGCTGATGTTCGGCAAGCTGGGCATCCCGCCGCAGGGCGCGCATGGCTGCGGCGTGGCCACCGCGATCGTGCTGTGGCTGGAGATGCTGGCATTCGGCGTCTACGTGATCTTCCGGCGCAACTACCGCGGGCTGGGCCTGTTCGAGCGCTTCGAGTGGCCGCATCTGCGCCGGATCGGCCAGCTGGTGCACATCGGCCTGCCGATGGCGGTGACCCTGCTGGCCGAGGCCGGGCTGTTCGTGGCCACCGCGCTGATCATCGCCACGCTGGGCGAGGACGTGATCGCCAGCCACCAGGTGGCGATCAACATCGCCTCGCTGTTCTTCATGATCCCGCTCGGCCTGGCGATGGCGATCACCGTGCGGGTGGGCAACGCGGTGGGCCGCGGCGACGAGCGCGGCGTGCGCTACGCCGGCTTCTGCGGGATCGGCCTGACCCTGCTTACCCAGCTGTTCTCGGCCGCCCTGATGCTGGGCCTGCCGCACTTCATCGCCTCGCTGTACACGCACGAGCCGAAGGTGATCGCGCTGGCCGCGCAGCTGATCATGCTGGCCGGGCTGTTCCAGTTTTCCGACGGCGTCCAGGTCGCGGCCAACGGCGCGTTGCGCGGCTTGAAGGACACCCGCGTGCCGATGGCGATCACCTTGTTCTCGTACTGGGTGGTGGGCATGCCGGTGGGCTGGTGGCTGGCCTTCCACCACGGCATGGGCGCACGCGGGATGTGGATCGGCCTGATCGCGGGCCTGTCCGTGGCGGCGGTCATGCTGTTTACCCGCTTCTGGCGCAGCGCGTGGAAACAGCGCTGGCGCCGCCACCTGCCGATGACCGCACCGGCCTGACCGGCTACGCTGGCCCCGACGCTTCCGGATACCTGCCTACATGACGCTGCCACCACTGCTACTACCCCGCCGCCACGGTTTCTGGGCCTTCCTGCGTACGCTCGGGCGCGGCATCAACCTGCTGCGGCTGGTGATCCTCAACCTGGTGTTCTTCGGCGTGCTGGCCGTGCTGCTGTTGCTGCTGACCGCCGGTATCGTCGGCAGCCGGATGGAGCGTGCGGTGCAGGACGACAGCGTGCTGGTGATCAAGCCGCAGGGCCAGCTGGTCGAGCAGTACAGCGTCGAACCGTTGCAGCGCGCGCTGGCCGGCCTGTCCGGCGAGCAGCCGAAGCAGGTGCAGTTGCGCGACCTGGTCGATGCGATCGACGCCGCGGCCAAGGACAAGCGGATCAGCCGCATCCTGCTGCTGCCGGACGAGCTGCAGGGCGGCGGCTTTGCCGCGCTGCGCGAGGTCGGCGCGGCGCTGGACCGCTTCCGCGCGGCGGGCAAGCCGGTGGTCGCGTGGGCGGTGAACCTGGACCAGGGCCAGTACTACCTGGCCGCGCATGCCGACCGTCTGCTGGTCGACCCGCAGGGCGGCGTGATGCTCACCGGGCTGGCCAACTACCGGCTGTTCTACAAGGACCTGCTGGACAAGCTCGGCGTCGACGTGCACCTGTTCCGCGTCGGCGAGTTCAAGAGCGCGGCCGAGCCGTACATCCTCGACCACGCCTCGGCCGAGGCAAAGCAGGCCGACAGCTACTGGATGGGCGGCCTGTGGGACGGCTACCTCAACGAGGTGGCGGCCATGCGCAAGCTGGATCCGGCCACGCTGCGCGACGACATCGACAACCTGCCGCAGCATATCGCCAGCACCCAGGGCAACCTAGCGCAGCTGGCGCTGGGCCAGCACCTGGTCGACGGCCTGGCCACCCGCGCCGAGCTGATCGCGATGATGCGCAGGGAAGGCGTGCCGGCCGACAAGAAAGGCCACAGTTTCCGCCAGGTCGACTTCGCCCGTTACGCGGCCGGCGTGCAGCATGCCGACAATGCGTTCGCGCCGGGCGTGGCGATCGTGGTGGCCGAGGGCGAGATTGCCGGCGGCAAGCGCGCGGCCGGTTCGGTCGGCGGCGAATCCACCGCGGCGCTGATCCGCGAGGCGCGCGAGGACCGCAAGACGAAGGCGCTGGTGCTGCGGGTGAACTCGCCCGGCGGCGAGGTGTACGCGGCCGAGCAGATCCGCCGCGAGATCGAACTGACCCGCAGCGCGGGCATCCCGGTGGTGGTGTCGATGGGCGACGTGGCGGCCAGCGGCGGCTACTGGATCGCGATGAACGCGAACCGGATCTATGCCGAGCCGAACACCATCACCGGCTCGATCGGCATCTTCGGCATGTACTACACGGTGCCGAACACGCTGGCCAAGCTCGGCATCCAGAGCGACGGCGTCGGCACCGGGCCGATGGCCGGCGCGTTCGACATCAGCCGCCCGCTCGATCCGAAGGTCGGCACGGTGATCCAGGCGATCATCGACAAGGGCTACCGCGACTTCGTCGGCAACGTGGCCAAGGCGCGCGGCAAGAGCTACGAGGCGATCGACGCGATCGCGCAGGGCCGGGTGTGGACCGGCCAGCAGGCGCTCGAGCGCGGCCTGGTCGACCAGCTCGGCGGGCTGCAGGCCGCCGTCGCCGATGCGGCCGCCCTGGCCAAGCTGGGCCAGGGCTACCCGGTGCGCTACGTGGAGGCGCCGCTGGGCGGCTTCGAGCGCTTCCTGATTGGCCTCAACCAGGGCGCCGGCGTGCACCTGCTGCAGTCGTGGGGCGTGCGCCTGCCGAGCTGGTTCGCCCAACTGCCGGCGCTGGCGCCGGAACTGCAGCTGTTGCGCAACGCGAAGGCCGGCACGCCGAACATCTACGCGGACTGCCTGTGCAGCCCGCGCTGAGCCGGTAGCGCCTACTGCGATTGCGCCTCGATCTGCTTGCGCTGTTCCTCGGCCTGCTTGTCGACCGTCTTCTGCACGTCCCGGGCGCGCTGCTCGTCGGCCTTAAGCGCGTCGAACGGCGTGGCGGTGTCGGCTGCCGCCGGCTTGGCCTGGGGCTCCGGCGGCTTGCTGGAGCAGGCGCCGAGGGCAAGGACGCAGAGCAGGAGCGGTAGCGGCTTCATGGTGGTTCTCGCACGGGATCGATCCGCCGAGTGTCCTGCCATGCCCCGCCGCAGGCAAGGCGCCGCCTAGGCGTGGCGTGATCGACGCTTTAAGCTGCGCCCATGAACAGCCGCCTCGATGCCTGGCAACTGCACGGCCACACCGCCCTGGTCACCGGCGCCAGCAAGGGCATCGGCTACGCCACCGCGCGCGAGCTGGCTGGCCTCGGCGCCAACCTGTTGCTGGTGGCGCGCGACGAGGATCATCTCGAACAGGTACGGGTGGAGCTGGCCGATGAATTCGCCGACGTCGAGGTGCTGGCGTTCGGCGCGGACCTGGTCGAGGCGGAGGATCGCCTGGCGGTGTTCGACTGGATCGCCGACCTCGGCGCACCGGTGTCGCTGCTGGTCAACAACGCCGGCGGCAACCAGCCGGGCGCCACGCTGGACTATCGCGAGGACGATTACCGCGCGATCTTCGAGCAGAACCTGTTCTCCGCCTTCGAGATGTGCCGGCTGGCGCATCCGCAGCTGGTACAGCACGCCAACGCGGCGATCGTCAACGTGGGTTCGGTTTCCGGCATCACCCACGTGCGCACCGGCGCGCCGTACGGCATGAGCAAGGCGGCGCTGCACCAGCTCAGCCGCAACCTGGCGGCCGAATGGGCGGTGGACGGCATCCGCGTCAACGCGGTGGCGCCGTGGTACATCCGCACCCAGCGTACCGACCCGGCGCTGGCCGACGCCGACTACCTGGACGAGGTGCTCGAGCGCACCCCGCTCAAGCGCATCGGCGAGCCGGAGGAGGTGGCTGCCGCGATCGCCTTCCTGTGCCTGCCGGCGGCCAGCTACATCACCGGCCAGGTGCTGGCGGTGGACGGCGGCTTCCTCAATTACGGATTCTGAACAGGCGTCAGAACTCGGCGACGTGTTCCTCGGCGGCAAGACCCAGCGTCACGGCACCTTCGCCCACGTTGACCATGCCGGTGATGCTCATAGGTGCTTCCATCAATTCGACGCCGCATTCCTCGCAGGCCTGGCGCAGCTCGATATAGCCGGGCAGGTGCGACAGCACGGCGAGGTCGCCGCCGTAGCTGACGCAGACCACCGGCACCAGCAGGCCGGCGCGTACCCGCTGCGCGGCGTAGTTGAACAGCACCTCGGCACCATGCTCGAAGCCGCGCACCTTGCCGACCGGGCCGGTTTCGCCGCGGAAGCAGCGCAGCAGCGGCTTGATGTCCAGCGCCGTGCCGACCATCGCACTGAGCAGGCTGACACTGCGATCACCCCGCTTCTTGATGCGGTTGCGCAGGTGGATCAGGTCGCGCGGCAGCATGTAGCCGTAACTGTTGTTGGCGATATGGGTGAGGCGTTCGCGGATCGTGGCGGGCGGCACATCGGCGGCGATCAGCCGTGCCGCTTCGTAAATGGCCGGCGCGGTTCCCGCGAAGACATTGCGGGTGTCGACGACACGCATCATGAACGGGCCGGGGATGGCCGCCTGTTCGCGCACCTGGCGATAGCTCTTGAGGATCGCGAAGCTGGCGCGGTTCACATGTTCGTTGATCGGGCTGCGGGTGGCGGTGATGGTCAGGCAGAACACGCAGTCCTGCTCCAGCACGAGTTTTTCGAGGAACAGCTTCTGCACCTCCTCCACCGGGCACGGTTCGGTTTCCGCCGAGTGGCTGCGGCTGCCGAGCCGGCGGTCGATGAAGCGCTGGAGCTCTTCCGGCCGGCGGTCATCCATGAAGGTTTCACTATCCACCTTCACGGTGATCGGCATGATCGAGACGTTGTTCTTCCGCAGGAACTCCTGCGACAAGTCGCAGGATGCATCAATGGCCAGGCCCATTCGCATCACGTTTCCCCCCCGTCATGAATGGCAAATCGAACATAACATGCAAACAGGGACTGTGGCGTCAACCGAAAGTTGCCTGGATCGAAGCGCCCGGGCAGCCAGTGGGCCGTCCCGCCCGCGACGAACAGCCACTAACATGCAGTGACTACAGACATGGCATCCAGCTGGCGTGGCGTCGCCGGTAACGCGCACGAGTACCATCCCCCATGAAAAGCAAACAGGAAATCGTCTCCAACTGGCTGCCGCGCTATACCGGCACGCCGCTCGAACAATTCGGCGAGCACATCCTGCTGACCAACTTCGGCCACTACGTGGAACTGTTCGCGCAGTGGCACGGCGTGGAAGTGCAGGGCCGCGACCGGCCGATGCCGAACGCCACCGCCGACGGCATCACCCTGATCAACTTCGGCATGGGCAGCCCCAATGCGGCCACCATGATGGACCTGCTCGGTGCGATCGAGCCGAAGGCGGCGCTGTTCCTGGGCAAGTGCGGCGGCGTGAAGAAGAAGAACCAGCTGGGTGACCTGGTGCTGCCGATCGCGGCGATCCGCGGCGAAGGCACCAGCAACGATTACCTGCCGCCGGAAGTGCCGGCGTTGCCGGCGTTCCAGCTGCAGCGCGCCGTCTCCACCATGATCCGCGACCTCGGCCACGATTACTGGACCGGCACGGTGTACACCACCAACCGGCGCGTGTGGGAACACGACGAGACCTTCAAGGCCTACCTGCGGCGCACCCGCTGCATGGCGGTGGACATGGAAACCGCCACGATCTTCGCCGCCGGCTTCGCCAACCGGATCCCCTGCGGCGCGCTGCTGCTGGTATCGGACCAGCCGATGATCCCGGAAGGCGTGAAGACCGAAGCCAGCGACCGCGCCATCACCTCGCGCTTCGTCGAGGCCCACATCAAGATCGGCATCGAGGCGCTCAAATTGGTGCGCCGCAACGGGCGCAGCGTGAAGCACCTGCGCTTCGAGGCGGACGGGGAGACAGAATAGCCGCGCTCCAGCGGCAAGATCGGCTGGCGGAGGCCGGTCTGCCCCTCCGGTAAGCCAGGCAGCGGCTTGCCAAAACAGCCTGAATCAACCCCGGGCGCAAGTTCATGCAGTATAAAATTTGTTGACAGTATGTAAATGAGGCGTGATAAATAGGCATCAGACCGGACCGGCTGCATCAAGTTCCATGACAGGATTGGCTCTGCCTCGCGCTACCGGGGCAGGGCACTGGCAGTCATGAAAAGGCAGAGATGTGCTGCGTGTCACACGACGTTGTTGCCTGTCGCGGTATCGACCCGGATCGGGAGTTCCGTGAGTCTGAGGTTCATGGGTTTGGGAAGGTTAAGGCCGAGGTTGAGGTTTTGGGCAGGGATTTTCCGGTCCGGGGCAGCAGCCCATCGGAATGTTTTTAATTATTCGGAGGGTGTTTTCATGAAACTTGGGGTCAAGAAACTTTCTTCGGCAGTCCGCCTGGGTCTTTCGCTGGGTGCTGTCATTGCCATGGGTGCGTCGACCACGGCCTTCGCGCAGGATACGGCTACGCAGGACACGGCCAGTCAGGCCAACCAGGACAAGGCAAAAACGCTGCAGACCGTCGTGGTCACCGGCTCGCACATCCGCCGCGTGGACCTGGAAACGTCCAACCCGGTCGTGACCATTGACGCCGCGCAGATCAAGGCCACCGGCAAGCTGACGCTGGGCGACATCGTGCAGCAGCTGCCGGCGGTGACCGGCGGCAACATCAACCCGCAGGTCAACAACAGCGGCGGCACCGGCGGCAGCAGCATCGGCTTGCGCGGCTTGGGCAGCCAGCGCACCCTGATCCTGATCGACGGCAAGCGCATCATCAACGGCGATCCGAACTCGATCCCGGCCGACATGATCGAGCGCATCGAAGTGCTGACCGATGGCGCCTCCTCGGTGTATGGCTCCGACGCCATCGGCGGCGTGGTCAACTTCATCCTGAAGAAGGACTACCAGGGCGCGCAGTTCACGGTGAACTACGGTCAGTCCGGCCATGCTGACGGTCGCACGAAGGGTTACACCTTCACGTTCGGCCAGACGTCCGACAAGGGCAGCATCATGGGCGGCGTCGACTACAACAAGACGGAAGCCGTGGAGGCCAAGAACCGCGACTTCTCCAAGAACGCGGTGTCGATCTACGGCAGCAGCCAGACCCCGATCTACAGCTATATCGGTGGCTCCAGCTTCCCGGCCTACGGGCGCATCCAGTTGCCGACCCAGTATCGGGGCACCGGCCCGGGACAGTACAACTGCAAGAACGTGGCGCTGAATCCGGGTGCCAGCGGCCAGAACATCGCCACTGACTACCACTGCTTCACCAATGCCGACAAGTACAACTACGCGACGGTCAACCTGATCCAGACCCCGCAGGAGCGCACCAGCCTGTGGCTGAAGGGCACCTACAACCTGGGCGACCACGTCCAGGCCTACATGGACGCGTACCACAACAAGACCAGCTCGGGCTTCCAGCTCGCCCCGGCGCTGCTGGGCTCGATCTACGGCGCGGTGATCTCGGCCAACAGCTACTACAACCCGTTCGGCCAGGAGTATTCGGGGTCCGGTCTGGACTACCGTGCGCGCCTGGTGTCCGCCGGCAATCGCGCGGCCAACTACGGCACCACCACCGACCAGATCCACACCGGTTTCAAGGGTGACTTCAACCTGCTGAACCACGACTGGAACTGGGACGTGGGCATGAGTTACGGCCACTTCTCGCAGCAGACCATCACCCGCGGTCTGCCCAACCAGGACAAGATCAACGCGGACCTGGGTCCGTCGCATCTGGATGCCACCACCGGCAAGGTGGTTTGCGATTCGGGCGCGGCCGGCTGCACGCCGTTCAACCCGTTCAACCTGTTCGACCCCAACTCGGTCGCCGCCCTGCAGGCGGCAGCCGTGCCGGCGATCAGCAACAACTTCGCGATCGAGCGGGTCTACTCGGCCGATGTCAACGGCGGCCTGTTCGACCTGCCGGCCGGCACCGTGCAGCTGGCCGCGGGCGCTTCCTACCGCAAGGAATACACCCGCTCGGAAATCGATCCGCTGCTGCTGATCGATCCGGCCACCGGCAACTGCACCCTGGGCAGCCAGTGCAGCTCGCCGCTGCGTGGCGGCTACAACGTGAAGGAGGCCTACGCCGAGGTGTTCGTGCCGATCCTGACCGATCTGCCCTTCGCACAGTCGCTGAACGTCACCATCGGTGACCGCTACTCGAAGTACAGCACCTTCGGCAGCACCAACAACACCAAGTTCGCTGTGGAATACCGCCCGATCACCGACCTGCTGCTGCGTGGCACGGTGTCCGAGGTGTTCCGTGCGCCGACCATCGGCAACGTCTTCGGCGCGCCGATCAGCGACGCACCGAAGCTCAGCAGCGACCCCTGCGACGGCATCACCACCGCCAATCCGGCCTGCGTGGGCGTGCCGACCGATGGCAGCTTCGTGAACCAGGACGTGGCGCTCGGCCAGCAGATCAAGGGCATTTCCTCCGGCTCGAAGTACGCCGGGTTCCCGCTGGGGCCGGAGAAGGGCAAGTCGTTTGACGTCGGCTTCGTCTACTCGCCGAGCTACGTGCCGGGTCTGTCGTTCAGTGCCGACGTATGGCACATGTACCTGAAGGACACGATCTCCTCGATCGGCGCGCAGACCGTGCTCGACCTCTGCTATGCCGGCATCAGCCAGTACTGCCCGCTGATCACCCGCTTCCCGGCCGGCAGCGCCAACCCCGGCCAGATCGCGCAGATCGTCGAGCCGACCGGCAACCTGGGTCGCACGGACGTGGGCGGTGTCGACTTCTCGGCTCGCTACAAGCTGCCGGAATTCTCGTTCGGCAAGTTCGTGGTGGGCTTGGATGGGACCTACATGTCGCGCTATGACCAGCAGACCGCGCCGGGCACCAGTGCCAACACGGTGTTCCACGACGCTGGCCACTTCATGCCGTTCGGCTCCAGCCAGGCGTCGACCTGCCCGAGCGGTGGCGGCGTGTGCCTGTTCCCGCGCTGGCGCGGCAGCGGCTTCGCGAACTGGAACCTGGGCGACTGGAGTGCTTCCTGGCGCATGCGCTACATCGGCGCGTTCCGCAACGGCTCGAAGAGCCTGTCGCAGGACACGAACCCGGTGCAGGGTCTGCCGGGCGTGGTGCTCAAGTACGGCGCGACGATCTACAACGACGTGTCGGTCGGCTACAACTTCGAGCCGCTCAACACCCGTATCGATCTGGGCGTGAACAACCTGTTCGACAAGCAGCCGCCGTTCCTGTACGCCAACAACACGCTCAATGCCAACACCGATCCGAGCGACTTCGACCTGCAGGGCCGCTACTACTGGGCTCGCGTGACGGTGTCGTTCTGATTGACTGGAAAGCACTGAGTAGCTGAAGCTGACGAGCCGCGCGGGTTACCCGCGCGGCTTTTTCTTTTGGATAGTTGCCCACTCGTGATCAACGACATTCTCAGCGCCCTGCAATCCGGCCGGCCGGCCGAGGCAGAGCGCCTTTCCCGAGCCGCCCTGGCCGAGCGCCCCGACGATCCGGACCTTGCCTTGTTTCTGGCGATCGGCCTGCAGCAGCAGGGCCGTTTGGCCGAGGCGCTGGAGGTTTACGCGGCCTTGGCGCAGAAGCACCCCGACGACTCGCTGCACTGGGGCAATTACGCGACCGCGCTGCGTGAGGCGGGGCGCGTGCAGGAAGCCGAGGACGCCTACCTGCGTTCGATCGCACTGGCGCCGGACAATGAGGAGCAGCTGACCAACCTGGGCCTGCTGCAGCTCGAACGAAAGGATTATCCGGTCGCCCGCGACACGCTGCTGCGCGCCCTTGCGCTGGATCCCGCGTCGCCGGCGGTGCGCATCCATGCCGCGCGCGCCTGTTCGGCCTGCCGCGACTCGCGCGCGGAGGAGCTGCTCCGTCCCTGGCGCGACTGGACTTCGCTGGACGATCCGCTGCAGCTGGAACTCGCCGACCTGCAACTCGTGCTCGGCGAGGCGAACATCGCGCGCGTGCTGCTGGAGGAACTGCTTGCGCGCACGCCAGGTCATCTCCCGGCACGCCTGCTGCTGGCGGCCGTCTACGAACGTGTCAACGACCTCGACGGCAGCGCGGCCCTGCTTGATCAGGTGGAGCGCAATCATCCGGTACTGGATGTCGAGGCGCAGCTGGAGATCGTCCACCAGCGCGCGAAGCTTGCGTTGCGACGCGGGCAAACCGAACAGGCGCGGCGGCTGCTTGAGCAAGCCGGACCGCGCACGTCCGACGATTATGCGCATTTCTTCTCCCTGGCCGAGGCCTGCGACAAGCTGCGCGATTACCCGGGCGCGACCGCCGCGCTGCACGAGGCGCATGCGCGACAGATCGAGGAGCTGAAGCACAACGCGCCGCGTCGCTTCGATCCCGGTGCACCGGTGCTTCCGGCGGCGGTGGAGCGCATCGGCGTTGAGGAATTCCGGCGCTGGCCCGCGCTGCAGGGTCCGGACAGCGCGAACTCGCCCGTGTTCATCGTGGGCTTCCCGCGCTCGGGCACCACGCTGCTGGAGTTGATGCTCGACGCCCATCCGGCGCTGCAGTCGATGGACGAGCGGCCGTTCTTCACCATCCTTTCCGACCAGCTTGCCGACCACGGCATCGTGGTGCCGCAGGATCTGCACAAACTCGACCAGCACGCCTGCGACGAGTTGCGCAAAGGTTACGTGAGCCTGGTCTGCTCGAAGATCCAGCGGCGCTGGAGTGCGCAACTGGTCGACAAGAATCCGCTGAACATGCTGTGGCTGCCGCTGATTTACCGGCTTTTTCCCGACGCGAAATTCATCCTCGCGCTGCGTCACCCGTGCGACGTGCTGGTCAGCAACTACATGCAGAATTTTCGTGCGGCCGTGCTGGCGGTGGCGTGCGCCTCGATGGAGAAGCTGGCGACCGCCTACGTGACGGCGATGGAGTGCTGGCTGCACGATGTGGCGCTGTTTCAGCCGAACGTGTTCGTTTCCCGCTACGAGGACCTGGTGGCCGACCCGGCGGCGCAGACGCGGCGCATCGCCGACTTCCTCGGCCTGGAAGACGCCACGCCGCTGCTGCATTTCGATCGCCACGCGCGCGACAAGGGTTTCATCGCCACGCCGAGCTACGCGCAGGTCACCCAGCCGGTGAACCGCAAGGGGCTCGATCGCTGGAAGCGCTATCGCGAGGCGCTGGCCCCGGCGCTGCCGATCCTCGACCCGATGCTCCGGCACTGGGGCTATTCGGTTGCGGATGCGGACGAGCCTGCCGGCGCCTGATCGTCAGTCGGCCGGAATCCGCGCGAGTTCAGGCAGCAGCGCGGCATAGGCGCGCCAGCGCTGCACCGATCGGGTGTGCACAGGTTGCCGTGCCTGCCACAGGCTGGCCGTGTTGATGGCGCGTTCCTGCCCGGGCGCTGCGGGCTTCGCGGCATCGGGCAGTCCGAGCCAGTCGGCCAGCGCGTCGACGCAGCTGTCCGGATCGCCGACGAGGTCTTCGTAACGCACTTCGCGCACGGCGGCCGGATACCGCCGCTGCCAGTGCGCCATCAGCCGCCGTGTGCCGTGGATGACGGCAGCAATGTCGGCGAAATCGCAGGCAAAGTCCTGCGTACCCGGATGGAACGATTGCATCCATAGCGAGAGCGCCGTGTCCCGGGCGTTGCGGCGACAGTGGATCACCCGAGCCTGCGGAAACAGCGCGAGGATCAGATCCACGTGCATGTAGTTGTGCGGCTGCTTGTCGATGTACCAGCGCGCGGGGGCATCGTCCTGCACCAGCTGGGCTGCGTAGGCCGCGGCCGCCGCCGGCATCTGCGCGGCGCGTTCGCGATCCGACGCCATGGCGTCCAGGCGCGCCGCCAGCGTCGGCAGCCAGGGCAGCTCCCCGCGATGCCGCACCGCCGGGTGCCGGGCCAGCTGTTCGGCCAGCAGTGTGCTGCCGGACCTCGGCATGCCCACGATGAAGATGGGCGTCCAGCTGCGGTCCCCATGCGGCTGGACGGGTGGTGCCGGCCGCGCCAGCCGCATCTCCACGCTGCGCCGCCAGGGCTTGCGGTTCCAGGGCTGCCGTTCGCGTGCGATGCGGTTGGTCTCGGCCCAGGCGGCGACGGCGCGGGCATGCTCGCCGAGGTCGTCGTACGCCTTGCCCAATGCGAACAGCAGGCCACTGCGGGCATGTGGGCTCAGATCGTGGCGAGCCAGCTGCTGTTCGAACAGCGCAATATCCGGATGTTGCCGGTCACGGTACCGCTGCAGGCCGGCCAGGCCCAGTGGAACATGCCATTCCAGCGCCAGCGGACTGCCGGCCAGTGCCGCCTGCTGATGGTGGCGGGCCTCGTCGAAGCGTCCCAGTTGTGAGGCGAGCGCGCCCGCGTGCGCGTGCAGGCGGGGATCGTCGAGGCCGTTGGCGAAGGCGTCCACGCACAGCTGCAGCGCCTCCGCCTGGCGACCACAGTCGTCGAGCAGCTCCACCGCGGTGATCCGCTGCTCCACGCTGGCAGCGCCTGCAGTGCATGCGCCGACCAGCACTTCGCCTGCGGCCACCATCCGGCCCTGATCGCGCAGCAGGCGTGCCAGCACGAAGGCGGCCGGCAGATGACCCGGCGCACGCTGCAGGATCCCCCGCAGGCGCAGTTCGGCGTCGAGCCGATCACCTTGCTGGATCGCGATGCCGGCGAGCGCCAGCGCCAGCTCACCGGATCCGGGATGAACGGCGATGGCCGCTTCGAGCGTGGCCGCCGCACCAGCCATGTCGCCGCGCAATACCTGCGCCTGTGCGGCTTGAAGCGACAGCTGCTCGTCCGGAAGTACGGGCATGATCGGCGGCGCAGTCATGGGGCGTTTCCGCGGGCGCGCTCAGGCCTGCCAGGGCGGCAGGCCCAGCGCGGCGCGCAGCGGATCGAGCAGGGCGCCATAGCGCGTGCTGTGCGCGGTGTCGCTGCGCAGTGGCTGGCGTACCTGGTCGGCGCTGGGCGAGCGCACCTCGCGGGCGGTTTCGTGGAAGCGCAGGCACGCGGCGTCGAACGGCAGGTCGCAGAAGGCCAGCAAGGCACGGATGCGGGCTTCCGGATCGGCCAGCAGCGCTTCGTAGTCATGCGTCATCACGGCGTGGGGATGGCGGCTGACGAGCCGCTGCAGACTGCGGTCGCAGTCGCGCCAGAAACTGGCCAGGTCGCCGAAGTCGCGGGTGTATTCGTTGTTGTCCAGGCGCTGGCGATAGCAGGAGAAGCAGGTTTCCAGCGCGTCGCGACGGCAGCCGACGATACGCGCGCCCGGCAGCATGGCGCGGATCGCTTCGGCATAGATCCAGTTGCTCGGCAGCTTGTCGGTGAAGCGTGGGCGACGCTTGCGCCAGTGCGCCGTGCGTTCGAGGTAGCGGCGACCGAGCCGCGACCAGTCGGCCGGTTGCATGTGCGGTACCCAGCGCGGGAACGGCTGCCCGCGCCGACGCGACTCCTCGGCCAGTACCTGCGGCAGGTCGGGCAGCTCGCCGGTGCCTTCCACTTCCGGGTGCGAGGCGAGGATCTGTTCGGTGAGCGTGGAGCCGGATCGCGGCAGGCCGACGATGAAGATCACCTCGCGCCCGAGGGTGGGGTCGTCCGCTCCAGCCGGCGGCGGGTCGAAGGCTGCCGCCAGCGCGTCGATCGCCGTTGAGTAGCCGGCGGCGTTCCACTGCTGGCGCTGCCGCGCGATGGTGTTCGCCGTGGCGATCGCCTGCAGCGATTCGGCATGTCGCCCCTGGTCGTCCAGTGCGCGCGCCAGCGCAAACCCGATCGCGATGCGGTCGTCGTCGGTGGCGCGCGGCACCCGCAGGGCGGTGCGCATGGCGGCGATGTCGGCCTCGCTCATGCGGGTGGTCTTGAGGTCGGCCAGTCCCCACCATGCCATGCCGGCCCACGGTCGTTCGGCCAGCACGCGGCGGTATTCGGTGGCGGCGTCGGCTGGCTGTCCGCGCATGCGCAGCATGTCCGCCCGCAGCGCACGTGCGTCGGTGGCGTGCGGATCCAGTTCCACCGCGGTGCGCAGGGCGGCTTCGGCTTCGTCGTTGCGCACGCTGCGGGTCAGCATGACGCCGAGGTTGTACCAGGCCAGCGCCATCTCCGGCTGCAGCCGGCAGGCGGCCTGCAGCGCATCGATGGCGCCGTCGTATTCGCCGGCCTGGCCGAGCAGGGTGGCCAGCGTGTTGAGGTAGACCGGATCGTCCGGCTGGCGGGCGAGTGCCGCCCGCATCAGGGCAATGGCCTCCTGGTGGCGCCCCTGCATGCCCAGGATGCCGGCGTGCAGGCGCTGCACTTCGGGGTGATCGGGCTGGCTGGCGAGCAGCGGCGCCATGCGTGCGGTCGCGACATCGAGACGGCCGTCGTCGAGCGCCCGCGCGACGGCGGAGACGGCCCGTGTCAGGTCAGGGGTGAGGCCATGCAGTCGTGCCGACATCCGGGCTCCGTTGATGTGTGGTGGGCGCGACAGCGCCGCGAACGACTATTATGCCTGCCTGACCACGGTCCGCTTCGTCGCGGGTGGTGGCGGCATGACACAACCCGCGGAGCACCATCGATGAGCGTTCCATCCCTGCCGGAGCCTGCATCATTGCGGGAGACCGTTCGCATGCAACTGCAGCGCGGGCAGATGGCGGCGGCGGAATCCTCTTATCGGCAACTGCTCGAGCACGAGCCCGATGACGCCGATGCGCTGATCTTCCTGGCCGACCGCGAGCTGGCCCAGCGCAACGCGCCGCAGGCCCAGTTGCTGCTGAGCCGGGCCGAGCGGGCGCACCCCGACCACCCCGGCGTGGCCCATCAACTGGGCAGCGTGTACCTCGCCACCGGCGATTTCGAAGCGGCCGCCAGCCACCTGCAGCGGGCCCTGTCGCTGGCGCCGCGCATGTTCCTGGCGCGTTTGCGGCTGGGTATCGCCCTCGAACAACTGGACCGATCGGACGAGGCGTTGACCGCCTACTTCATGGCGGTGCGCGGTGCGCAGGAGCAGGGTCGCTGGCTCAGTGACGCGACCACCGCGCCCGGTCTGCGCGATCTGGTGAAGTACGCCATGAGTTACGCCAATGCCGGGCGCAGGCGCCTGTTCGATGCGGCGCTGGAGCCGCTGCGCGAGCGCTATGGGCGCTCCGAGCTGGGCCGGGTGGATCGCGCGCTGGCCATCCATCTCGGGTTGGAGCCGATGCCGTCGATCGATCCGCGCCAGCGTCCGCTGTTCCTCTATTTTCCCGACATACCCAGCCAGCCGTTCTATCCGCGTGAGCGTTTTCCCTGGCACGAGACGCTGGAGGCGGCTGCCGCGGTGGTGCGCGCAGAGCTGCTGGCCGTGCTGGCGGGCGAACAGCCGCTGGAATCCTTCCTCGGCGTGGACGACCCCACACTGGCGCAATCGATGCTGCGAGGATCGGATGGGCACGCCGCCGCATGGGATGCCTACTTCTTCCATCGCCACGGCGATCGCTACGAGGATCATTGCGCCGCCTGCCCGCGCACCAGTGCCCTGCTGGATGCGGTGCCGCTGGTGCGCATCCGCGACCATGCGCCGGAAGCGCTGTTTTCGGTACTGCGCCCGGGCACCCATATCCTGCCGCACCGCGGCGTGACCAATACCCGCTTGGTCACCCACCTGCCGCTGATCGTGCCGTCCGACTGTGCGCTGCGCGTGGGCGGGCAGGTCCACTCCTGGCGTGAGGGGAGTTGCGTCACCTTCGACGACACCTTCGAGCACGAAGCCTGGAACCGCAGCCCGTTCACCCGCGTGGTGCTGATCCTGGACAGCTGGAACCCCGACCTGACCGAGGCGGAGCGGGCGGCGGTTACCGATCTGGTCGAGGCCATCGGCGATTTCAACGCGTCCTGCGAGCTGCCCGCCGATCCAGCGTAATCGGCGTCGCATCGGCTGCAGCGAAAACGGCGCCCCGGGGCGCCGTTTTCCTGTGTCAGCCGGGTAAGCTGCCGCTCAGTAGCGCGGCACGCTGGAGTCCACCTCGCTGGCCCACGCGTCCATGCCGCCTTCCACGTTGTGCAGGTTGCTGAAGCCGTGTGCGGCGAAGCGTTCGGCCATGGCGCGGCTGGACATGCCGTGGTGGCAGATGAAGGCCAGCGCGGTGTCCTTCGGCAGGCTGGCCAGGCTCTCGTAGCCTTCCTCTTCCAGCACCCGGGCCTGCGCCAGCGGCGCGGCCTGGGCGCGGCCGGCGGCGGGGCGCACGTCGATCAGGGTGATGTCGTTGGCGGCCAGCCGCTGCTGCAGCTGCTGCACGCTGAGCGACTTGATCTCGACGGCGCCGGGGAACTTCAGGCTCAGGCCCTCGCCCTGCACGGTGGAAACCCAGTCGATCACGACGCCCTTGGCGCGCTGGGCGCTGGCCGGGTCGAAGTGGATCTCCAGCCCGTTCGCCGTCGCCACGATGTCGTGTTCGCCGGCCGGCGCCAGCTGGAAGCCGGCGCTGTGGTCGGGGCCGATCTCCAGGTGAAGCGCCACGCCCTGCGCGTTCGCGGTGCCCTGGCGGATCGCCTCGGCGGCGGCGTCGGTGATGGTGATTTCCGGCGGCGTGCGGTCCGGCGCGGCGACGCCGAACAGCTGGTGCAACTCACCGCTACCGTACATCTGGCGGATGATGTCGGCGCCGCCGACCAGTTCGCCTTCCACGTACAGCTGCGGGATGGTCGGCCATTCGCCGTAGGCCTTGATGCCCTCACGGATCTCCGGATCGTCCAGCACGTTGACCGTGTGGTATTCGGGCAGCAATTCATTGAGCGTGTTGGTGGCTGCGGCGGAGAAACCGCACATCGGCTGCTGGCGGTTGCCCTTCATGAACAGCACCACGCGGTGGTCCTTGAGCAGGGTTTCGATACGTTCGCGGGTGGTGGCGTCGAGGGACATGGGGAACTCCGGGGAAGAAGGCCAATGATACGCCGTCCGATATGCGGGAGGCCCGCCGACCTTCAAGCCCGCCCGCTTCAGGCGGCGCGGTGCAGTTCCCCCAGGTCGTGCCGGCGCGTGCCCAGCGGCGCCAGCGCCCGTACCGCGGCGGGCGAGGGCCACACCAGTTCGCGGCTGGCGCGGCCCAGCGCGGTGGCCTGCTCGCTCCAGTGGATCAGTTCCATCGCGCCGGTGTGATCCTCGACCAGCGCGGTGCAATGTTCGACCCAGTCGCCGTCGTTGAGGTAGAGCACGCCGTCCAGCTCGCGCACGTGGCCGAAGTGGATGTGCCCGCAGATATGCCCGTCGAAGCCGCGTTCGCGCGCGTCGGCGGCCACGCGCTGCTCGTACGCGCGGATGTACGCCAGCGCCCCTCCGATGCGCGACTTGAGGATGATCGACAGCGGCAGATACGGCAGCTGCAGCCGTCGCCGCAGCGTATACAGACCGCGATTGCTCCAGCAGATGAGTCGATGCATCGCCTCGCCGAGCTGCAGCATCCAGCGGCGGCCGACCTGCTCGGGATCGAATTCGTCACCGTGGCTGACCCGGTAGCGGCGACCGTCGGCACCCACGTGCACCGCGTCCAGCGCGATGCGCACGCCGCCGAAGTTCTGTCCGTGCAGTCCGCGCATCGGCGCGTCGTGGTTGCCGGGAATGTAGACCACCTCGACGCCGCGGCGCGCCAGTGCCAGCACTTCGGCGATCACCGCACTGTGTTCGGCATGCCACCAGTGGCGTCGGGACAGCGCCTCCAGGTCGACGATGTCGCCGACCAGGTAGAGCTTCTCGCAGCGCAGCTGGCGCAGGAAGTCGAGCAGGTAGGCGGCCTTGCAGTCCGGCGTGCCCAGATGCACGTCGGAGATGAAGGCGCTGCGGCAATGGAAGCTGGTCATGGCACGGTCCCCGCTGGTGGCCCGGGGCGCCAGTGTGCGATCGCCACGTCACCGTGCGATGGCGGACAGGTTGCAGCGCGGTTGCGGTGAATTTCTAGGCGCGCAGCGCGGCGTGGACCGACGGTTCGATCGCCGCCGCCCACAAGGCGTACTGCGCCGCCGAGGGATGCAGGCCGTCGTCGGCGAGCAGCTCGGGATGCTGGCGCGAGATGCCGGTGATGTCGACGAAACGGACGTCCGCGCGGCTGCTCGCGTCGCTGGCGATCGCGTTGTAGCTGTCCAGCTCGGTGGCGATCAGCCTGCGGTCGCGGCCCTGCTCCCGGGCGAAGCGGGTGACGCCCCAGTCGGGGATCGACACCACCACCACGCGCGCGGCACGTGCGCCGGCCAGCGTGATCGCGCGCGCCAGCAGGCTGGTGAACTCGTTGCGGTAGTCGTCGGCCGGGCGGCCGCGGTACTGGTTGTTCACACCGATCTGCAGCGTCACCAGGTCGTACGGCGGCGCCAGCAGCGCGGCGTCCATGCCCTGCGCCAGTTCGTCGGTGGTCCAGCCGGTGATGGCGACGATCTGCGGCTCGTCGATCGGCGTGCCGGCCTGGCGCAGGCGCTGCGCCAGCACGGCCGGCCAGCGCTGGTGCGCGGCCACTGCCTCGCCGATGGTGTAGGAGTCGCCCAGGGCGAGCCAGCTCGGCACGGCGCGGCTCAGGCTACTGCAGTGGCGGACGGCGACTGCTCGCGTGCCATCCGCGCCAGTACCCGCTCGATCCGCACGAACACCTCGCGCAGTTGCGCCGGCGGCGGCAGCAGGGTCAGCCGGAAGTGACGGCTGCGCGGCACGTTGAAGCTGCTGCCGGGCACCACCAGCACCGATTCCTCCTCCAGCAGGCGCAGCGCGAAGGCCTCGTCGTCGAAGCTGGCGAGGCGGTCGGCCCGCACCTGCGGGAACGCGTACAGCGCGCCATCCGGGACCACCAGTTCCAGGTAGTCGCTGGCGGCGACGCCTTCCAGCACGACGCGGCGCGCCTCGTGCAGGCGTCCGCCGGGGGCGGTCAGCGCGCCGATCGTCGGCGCATCCTGCAGCGCCGGCAGCACCGCCCACTGCGCGGTGACGTTCGCGCACAGGCGCAACGCGGCCAGCAGCTGCAGCGCATCGCGATAGGCCGCGCTGCGCGCGGGGTCGCCGGACAGGCTCACCCAGCCGATCCGGTAACCGCAGGCGCGATGCACCTTGGACAGGCCGCCGAAGCTGAGACAGGGCACCTCGCCGGCCACCTCGGCCAGCGGCTGGAAGCTGGCGCCGTCGTACAGGATCTCGTCGTAGATCTCGTCGGACAGCAACAGCAGGCGGTGCCTTGCCGCGATCGTCACCAGCCGTTCCAGCAGCGCGCGCGGATAGACCGCGCCGGTGGGGTTGTTCGGGTTGATCAGCACCAGCGCGCGGGTGCGCGGGGTGATCAGCGCCTCGATCTCGTCGGGGTCGGGCAGGTGGCCGTGGCGGGCGAGGCAGCGGTAGTAGCGTGGCTGGCCGCCGTTGAGGATGGTGGCGGCGCTCCACAACGGGTAGTCGGGGCTGGGCAGCAGCACTTCGTCGCCGGCCTGCAGCAGCGCGCGCAGCGACAGGTCGATCAGCTCGCTGACGCCATTGCCGATGAAGATGCGCTCGGCATCGACGCCCTGGGCGCCGCGTGCGCGCTGCTGTGCGGCGATCACCTCGCGGGCGAGTTCCAGGCCCTGCTCGTGGCCGTAGGCCTCGCTCTCGTGCAGGTGGCCGGCGATCGCCTCGCGCAGGTGTGCCGGCGTGACGAAACCATAGCGGCCGGGATTGCCGATGTTGAGCTTGATGATGTCGAGGCCGGCAGCCTCCAGCTCGCGTGCGCGCCGGGTCAGCGCACCGCGGATTTCGTAGCGCACGTCCGCCAGGTGCGCACTGGGTGTGATCGAGGCCAACGCCGGTGTCCTTTGCATGTTGGAGGTGAGATCGACAGGCGGCCACGCCGCCGGTGGCTTGATCCTAGCAGCGTGGTGCAGTGCAGCGCGAGCACCATTTGGGCCGCTTCCCGGTTCATCGTCGGGCAATCTCCGGGCAGGGCATAATCGCCGCACCGTGCTGACCGATCTTCCCCATGAGTGATCCCGAAACGATCGAACGCCTGCGCCGCATCGGCTGGCGCGGCGATGCGCTGCCCGGCGCCGGCCTGCGCCTGGCACGAGTGGTGGCCCAGCATCGCGCCGGCTACGAGCTGCACGACGGCGCGAGCCTGTTCGGCGCGCAGCCGGACGGGCGTTTCCTCAAGCGTGGCATCGACCCGACCGCGCGGCCGGTGGTCGGCGACTTCGTCGAGGTCGAGGCGGGCAAGCCGCCGCATATCGTCAACGTGCTGCCACGGCGCACCGTGCTGTCGCGCGCGGCAGCCGGCGAGCGCTACGAGCGCCAGCTGATCGCCACCAACATCGACTACGTGCTGGTGCTGACCGGACTGGATGGCGACTTCAACCCGGCGCGGATCGAGCGCTATCTGTCGCTGACCGAGGATTCCGGCGCACGGCCGGTGGTGCTGCTGAGCAAGCTGGATACACGCGAGGACGCTGCGGCGCAGCTCGACGCCTTGCGCGCACGATTGCCCGCGGGCACGCCGATCCATGCGCTGAACGGCAAGGACCCGGCCAGCGTGGCGTCCCTGGCCGCCTACCTGCAGCCGGGCGACAGCGCGGTGCTGGTCGGCTCTTCCGGCGCCGGCAAATCCACGCTGACCAACACCCTGCTCGGCACGGCGCGCATGGCCACCGCCGAAGTGCGCAGTCATGACAGCCGCGGCCGCCACACCACCACCCATCGCGCCCTGCTGCAGCTGCCCTCGGGTGGCTGCCTGATCGACACCCCCGGCATGCGCGAGCTGAAGCTGACCGGGGAGGAGAACCTGGACCTGTTCGCCGACATCGAGGTGCTGGCCGAGCAATGCCGTTTCGCCGACTGCGGCCACGGCAGCGAGCCCGGTTGCGCGGTGCAGGTGGCGCTGGACAGCGGCGAGCTGGCGCCCGGGCGCTGGCGCAATTTCCTCAAGCTGCACGACGAGCGCGAGGAACAGGCGGCGACGCTGGAGGCGCGCCTGCGCCGCCAGCGGGGCGGCCGGCCGATCGAACGGCCGCACGGCCATCGCGGGCAGCGCGAGCGGGAGTGAGCCGGCTCGCGGACGACGCGCACCAAAGCATCTAGTATCGCGGCATTGTCGTAGCGGAGCGCAGGCATGCGTCGGTTGTCTTTCTCCTATCCAGGGCAGCGTGCTGGCACCGCTTCGTCACGCGGAGCCGGGAGATGAATGTGCCGGACGGCAGCATCGCGCCCGAACTGCGGCACTACGCCGCGCTCGACCAGCGCCTGCTGGCGGCGGTGCGCGGCATCCGCATCCTGCCCACGGTGGCGTGGCCGGCGTCGCTGGAAAGCCGCATGATCGAGGCCTACGACAAGGGCCGCTTCGCCTTGCCGGAGGTGAGCTACACGCGGCCGGACCTGTCCGCGGCGCGCGCCGAGCTGGCGGCGATCGAGGCGGCCGTGGGCGAGGGTGCGCAGGTCGACCCGCTGGGCGACTATCTGCGCCGCACCGCCGAATCCTGGCGTATCGCCGCCGAGATGCTGGAGTCGGTCGGCAGCGCCGGCGTCACCGCGCCGTCGATCGCGCTGTATGGACGGCCGGACGACACCATCCCCGGCAGCCAGCGCAGCAACCTCGACGCGGCGCGCTACTTCGTCGAACTGTCCGACGAACTGGGCGCGGACCTGCTGGCCGACGACAGCTGCGTGGACGTGCCGGCCGACGTGCTGCGCGGCGACCTGGCCGCCACCCTGGACGACTTCTTCGGCGCCGGTACCATCAATGTCGAGGTCGATCCCGAGCTGACCGCGAAGGCGGCCGCCGGCGCCACCCGCATCCGCCTGCGCGGCGGCGCCAGCTTCAGCGAATACGACCGTCACCAGCTGCTGGCGCACGAGGCGTTCGTGCATTCGCTGACCGCACTGAACGGCCGCCGGCAGCCGCTGCTGGCCTCGCTGGCGCGCACTTCTCCGCGGGTCACCGCCACCCAGGAAGGTCTGGCGGTGTTCGCCGAGCTGATGTCCGGCGCGATCGACATCACCCGGCTCAAGCGCATCAGCCTGCGCATCCTGGCGATCGACATGGCGCTGGGCGGCGCCGACTTCGTCGAGGTGTTCAAGTACTTCAGCGCCTGCGGCCAGAGCACGGCGGACAGTTTCCACTCGGCCCAGCGCGTGTTCCGCGGCGTGCCGCTGGGTGGCGGTGCGGCATTCGCCAAGGACAATGTGTACCTCTCCGGCCTGCTCACCGTGCACACGTTTTTCCGCTGGGCGCTGAAGAAACGCCGGATGGACCTGCTGCGCCACCTGTTCGCCGGCAAGCTGACCCTGCATGACGTGATCGCGCTGCAGCCACACTTCGCCTCCGGCGCGATCCTGCCGCCGCACTGGCTGCCGCCGTGGATGCAGCATGTGCACGGACTGGCCGGCAAGCTGGCGTTCTCGGTCTTCATCAACGGCATCCACATGAACCGGGTGCAGGGCGACGAACTGCTGGCGAGTGTCTAGGGCCGCCGTTCCGGGCCGGCGCAGGCCGCCCCGGTGCTAACATCACAGGATGTCGTCCGCTGCGGCCGACGACTTCCCTTCATCGACCAAATGCACCTCATGAGCCTCCCCGAAGAACTGCGCCTTGCTGCCCTCGAGTACCACCGCCTGCCGCGCCCCGGCAAGATCAAGGTCACCCCGACCACCTCGCTGCTGACCCAACGCGACCTGTCGCTGGCCTATTCGCCCGGCGTCGCCGCGGCCTGCGACGCGATCGTCGAGGATCCGACCACGGCGGCCGAATACACCGCGCGTTCCAACCTGGTCGCGGTGATCACCAACGGCACCGCGGTGCTGGGCCTGGGCAACATCGGGCCGCTGGCGGCCAAGCCGGTGATGGAAGGCAAGGGCGTGCTGTTCCAGAAGTTCGCCGGCATCGACGTGTTCGACATCGAGATCGCCGAGAACGACCCGGACAAGCTGGTCGACATCATCGCCAGCCTGGAGCCGACCTTCGGCGGCATCAACCTGGAGGACATCAAGGCACCGGAATGCTTCATCGTCGAGCGCAAGCTGCGCGAGCGGATGAAGATCCCGGTATTCCACGACGACCAGCACGGCACCTCGATCATCGTCGGTGCGGCGCTGCTCAACGCGCTGATCGTGGTCGGCAAGAAGATCGGGGACATCCGCGTGGCCACCACCGGCGCCGGCGCGGCGGGCATCTCCTGCCTGGACATGCTGGTGGCGCTGGGCGTGAAGCCCGAGCACATCCTGGCGTTCGACCGCCACGGCGTGATCCACACCGAACGCACCGACCTGGACCCCGACAAGCAGCGCTACGCGCGCGACACCAAGGCACGCACGCTGGCCGAGATCGTCGAGGGCGCGGACGTGTTCCTCGGCCTGTCCGCCGGCGGCATCCTGAAGCCGGAGATGGTCGCCACCATGGCCGCGCGGCCGATCATCTTCGCGCTGGCCAACCCGAACCCGGAGATCACCCCGGAAGAGGCCAAGGCGGTGCGGCCGGACTGCATCATGGCCACCGGCCGTTCGGACTACCCGAACCAGGTCAACAACGCGCTGTGCTTCCCCTACCTGTTCCGCGGCGCGCTGGACGTGGGCGCCACGGTGATCAACGAGCCGATGAAGATCGCCTGCGTCAAGGCGATCGCCGCGCTGGCGCGGCGCGAGTCGTCCGATGTCAGCGCGCGCGCCTATGGCGGCAAGCCGCCCAGCTTCGGCGCGGACTACCTGATCCCGCAACCGTTCGACCCGCGCCTGCTGATCCAGCTGCCGCCGGCGGTGGCACGGGCGGCGATGGAGTCGGGCGTGGCGACGCGGCCGATCGCGGATTTCGCCGCGTACAACGACCAGCTGACCAGCTTCGTGTTCCGCACCGGGCTGCTGATGAAGCCGGTGTTCGAGCGTGCCAAGTCCGCACCGTGCCGGCTGGTCTACGCCGAGGGCGAGGAAGAGACCGTGCTGCGCGCGGTGCAGGTGGTGGTCGACGAAGGCCTGGTGCGGCCCATCCTGATCGGCCGTCCGGAGGTGATCGAGAAGCGCATCAAGCGCGCTGGCCTGCGCATCCGTCCGGGCGTGGACATCGAGATCTGCAACATCAACTCCGACCCGCGCTTCGACGACTACTGGCGGCACTACCACCGCCTGATGGAGCGCCGCGGGGTGACCCCGTCGATGGCCAAGGCGGTGGTGCGTTCGCGGCCGACCGCGATCGCCGCGCTGATGGTCGAGCGCGGCGAGGCGGACGCGATGATCTGCGGCCTGGTCGGGCAGTACCAGGGCAAGCTGCGCTACATCCGCGACATCATCGGGCTGGATGCCGGCGTGGTCGAACCGTCGGCGATGGCCGCGGTGTCCACCGACAAGGGCACCTTCTTCTACCTCGACACCCACGTGCAGGACGATCCCTGCCCGGAACAGATCGCCGAGGCGACCCTGCAGGCGGCGATCCGGCTGAAGCTGTTCGGCATCGTGCCGAAGATCGCGCTGCTGTCCGGCGGCAACTTCGGCAGCCGCGACACCTGCGGTGCCAAGAAGATGCGCAAGGCGCTGGAACTGATTCGCGCCCGCGCGCCGCGGCTGGAGGTAGAGGGCGAGATGCAGGCCGACGTGGCGCTGGTGCCTACGCTGCGCGAGAAGCTGTTCCCCAACTCGCGGCTGGAGGGCAAGGCGAACGTGTTCGTGTTCCCCAACCTGGACGCGGCCAACATCGCTTACAACATGACCCGCATGCTCTCCGACGGCGTGGTGATCGGGCCGATCCTGATGGGCGTGGCCAAGCCGGCGCACATCCTGATGCCGCAGTCGACCGTGCGCCGGGTGGTGAACATGAGCGCGGTGGCCTGCGTCGAGGCGCAGATCCGCGCGCAGAACCGCCAGTCCGGCTGAGCGTTCCGGCCACCCGCGCCGGGCTGGCCGATCCGGCGCCGGCAACCCGCTTGCCGTGCGCCGCCGCATGGAGCCTGCATTGGCGGCCCTCCGGGCCAGCGGCTAGACTTGGACAATGATCCCGCCGTCATCCCCCGGCGACGGGGTATCCCCCTCAAAGCATGGGCGCTGCAACGGCGCTGCGGAGAATCTTCATGGATCAGCTCGACGACATCCTCAACCAGGACATCGACCCTACTGAAACCCGGGAGTGGATCGACTCGCTCGACGCGGTGATCCATCACGACGGCACCGAGCGCGCGCATTTCCTGCTGGAGCAGATGGTCGACACCACCCGTCGCTCGGGTGGCCACCTGCCGTTCGACCCCACCACCGCCTACGTCAACACCATCGCGCCGGCGAACGAGGCGAAGAGCCCGGGCGACGCGGCGATGGAGTGGCGCATCCGCTCGCTGATCCGCTGGAACGCGATGGCGATGGTGGTGCGCACCAACCGCAAGCCGGGTTCGCTGGGCGGCCACATCGCCAGCTTCGCCTCCAGCGCCACGCTCTACGACGTGGGCTTCAACCACTTCTGGCGCGCGCCCAGCGCGGAGCATCCCGGCGACCTGATCGGCTACCAGGGCCACATCAGCCCCGGCATCTACGCGCGCTCCTTCATCGAGGGCCGCATCAGCGAAGACCGGCTCGACCTGTTCCGCGCCGACGTGATCGGCGGCGAGCGCTCGCTCACCTCCTACCCGCACCCGTGGCTGATGCCCGACTACTGGCAGATGCCCACGGTGTCGATGGGCCTGGGCCCGATCCAGGCGATCTACCAGGCGCAGTTCTTCCGCTACCTGGAAAACCGCGGCCTGATTCCCAAGTCCGACCGCAAGGTGTGGTGCTTCCTCGGCGACGGCGAGGTGGACGAGCCCGAGTCGCTGGGCGCCATCGCGCTGGCCGGCCGCGAGGGGCTGGACAACCTGATCTTCGTGATCAACTGCAACCTGCAGCGCCTGGACGGCCCGGTGCGCGGCAACGGCAAGATCATCCAGGAACTCGAAGGCGTGTTCCGCGGCGCCGGCTGGAACGCGATCAAGGTGATCTGGGGCAGCTACTGGGATCCGCTGCTGGCGCGCGACAAGGACGGCATCCTGCGCAAGCTGATGATGGAAACCGTCGATGGCGAGTACCAGGCGTGCAAGGCGTTCGGCGGCGCGTACACGCGCGAGCACTTCTTCG
Source organism: Rhodanobacter thiooxydans (assembly GCF_030291135.1). Classification (NCBI taxonomy): domain Bacteria; kingdom Pseudomonadati; phylum Pseudomonadota; class Gammaproteobacteria; order Lysobacterales; family Rhodanobacteraceae; genus Rhodanobacter; species Rhodanobacter thiooxydans. The sequence goes on from NZ_CP127409.1 coordinate 484,930, forward strand.
GCAAGTACCCGCAGACGCGCGAGATGGTCGCCAACCTCAGCGACGACGACATCTGGCGCCTCAACCGCGGCGGTCACGACCCGCACAAGGTCTACGCGGCCTACCACGCCGCGGTGAACACCAAGGGCATGCCCACGGTGATCCTGGCCAAGACGGTGAAGGGTTACGGCATGGGCATCGGTTCGGGCGAGGCGGAGAACCCCACCCACCAGCAGAAGAAGATGACCGGCGATGCGGTGCGCCATTTCCGCGACCGCTTCCAGATCCCGATCAGCGACGACAAGCTCGACAGCGTGCCCTACTACCACCCCGGTGCGAACTCGCCCGAGGTGGAATACATGCAGGAGCGCCGCCGCGCGCTGGGCGGCTTCCTGCCGCAGCGTCGCCGCCGCACCGACGTGCCGTGCAAGGCGCCGGAACTGTCCGCCTTCGCGCAGATCACCGCCGGCACCGGCGAGCGCGAGATCTCCAACACCATGGCGCTGGTGCGCGGCATGAACCTCTTGCTGCGCGACAAGCAGCTCGGCCCGCGCGTGGTGCCGATCGTGGCCGACGAGGCGCGCACCTTCGGCATGGAAGGCATGTTCCGCCAGATCGGCATCTACGCGCCGTTCGGCCAGAAGTACCGTCCGCAGGACGCCGACCAACTGCTGTACTACCGCGAGGCGCAGGACGGTCAGGTGCTGCAGGAAGGCATCTCCGAGGCCGGCGGCGTGTCGGCGTGGATCGCCGCGGCCACCAGCTACTCGGTGTCCAACCAGCCGATGCTGCCGTTCTTCATCTACTACTCGTTCTTCGGCTTCCGCCGCGTGGGCGACCTGATCTGGGCCGCCGGCGACCAGCGCGCGCGCGGCTTCCTGATCGGCGCCACCGCCGGCGCCAGCTTCCCCGGCGAGGGCCTGCAGCACTCCGACTGCGCCTCGCAGCTGATGGCCGGCACCGTGCCCAACTGCCGCGCCTACGACCCCACCTTCTCCTACGAGGTGGCGGTGCTGCTGCATCGTGGCGTGCAGGAGATGTACGAGGAGCAGCAGGACGTCTTCTACTACATCACCACCACCAACGAGAACTACACCCACCCGGACATGCCCGAGGGCTGCTACGACGGCATCGTCAAGGGCATGTACCTGTTCCGCGATTCGGGAGCCGGCGCCGCCAAGGGCAAGGGCAAGAACGGCGCGCCGCGCGTGCAGCTGATGGCCGCGGGCGGTTCCGTGCTCGAGGCGGTCGCGGCCGCCGAGCTGCTGGATGCCGACTTCGGCGTGAAGGCCGACGTGTGGTCCTGCCCCAGCTTCAGCGAACTGTCGCGCGACGGCTTCGACTGCGAACGCTGGAACCGCCTGCACCCGGAAGCCAAGGCACCGCGCGTGCCGCACGTGGCGCAGTGCCTGGCCGACCATGACGGCCCGGTGATCGCCGCCAGCGAGTACGTGCGCGGCGTGGTGGACCAGGTGCGCGCCTTCGTACCCGACGGGCGCTCCTTCACCGCGCTGGGCGCCGACGGCTACGGCCGCTCGGATACCCGCGAGCACCTGCGCGAGTTCTTCGAGATCAGCCGCTACTGGATTGCCCATGCCGCGCTGGCTGCGCTGGCGAAGGAAGGCAAGGTCAACGCCAAGGATGTGGCGCGCGCGATCCGCGAGTACAAGCTCGACCCGGACAAGCCGAACCCGCTGACGGTGTGAACGATCGGGCGCCCGGCGTCGACGACAGGGAAAGCCGCCGCGAGGCGGCTTTCCTTTGCGGCTATTCCGACAGCGCGTGCTGGATTGCTTCCAGCCCGTGGCCGCGCGTCTCGATGCCGCTGCGCGCCAGCAGCCAGGCGGCGGCGATCATCGGCAGCGCGATCAGCAGCGCGGACAGCATGAAGTGTTCGAACAGGCCGGCCACGCCGATCAGCGCGCCGAGGATGCCACCGAACTTCGAGCCCCCGGCGATCAGCCCCGCGCCGGTGCTGCGCAGGTGCACCGGGTAGATCTCCGCCGCGTACGGGATCAACGTGGCGATCACCCCGCTGATGCTCAGCAGCAGGGCCACCGTGCCGGCGATGGTCAGTGTCGTCGAGCGCAGGTTGGCCAGCGCGATCGCGAAGAAGAACAGCAGCGATAGCGCGGTCAGTCCGATGAACAGCACCAGGGTGCGGATGCTGCTCCAGCGCTGGTAGAACCACACCACCAGGACGATGCCGGGCAGCGCCAGGATCGCCGAGCGCGCCAGCAGCGCGGCGCTGGCCTGCGCGTCGATGCCCAGGCTGACCAGGTTGGCCGGCAGCCACAGCAGGAAGCCGAAATTGGCCAGCCCCCAGGCCACCGCGCATACCATCAGCCCCCAGCTGATCGCCGCATGCCTTCCGCGCAGCAACTGGCGCATGCCGACGCGGGCGGAGCCATGCGGATCGGGCCGGGCCGCTTCGCTGTCGAGCTGGACCGGCGGAACCGCCGGTGTCGCCGTGCCCGAAAACCGCTGCAGCACCGCGCGCGCCTGATCCTCCAGGCCGGCCAGCGCGAGGAAGCGCGGCGATTCGGGAATGTAATGGTTGAGCAGGATGATCAGCGCGCCGGTGGGCAGGTTGAGCAGCCACAGCGCGCGCCAGCCGAAGTCGGGTTCGACCAGGGTCGCGGCGCCGGAGGCGAGCAGGTAGCCGGCCGAGGTGCCGACGCCGCCCAGCGCCACCAGCAGCCAGCCGCGGTGCCGGGTCGGGATGGTCTCCGCCATCAGGGTGAAGGTGATCGGCAGCATACCGCCGGCGGCGGCGCCCATCATGAAGCACATCACCAGGTTCCAGCCGAACGCCGGCATCGCGCCGCAGATCGAGGTGCCCATGAACATCAGCGCCGACAGCAGGATCGTCGCGCGGCGGCCGAACAGGTCGCCGAGGCGACCCCACACCACCGAGCCGATCACGGTGCCGGTCAGCGCCGACAGCGCCAGCAGGCCGGCGGTGGAGGCGCCGATGCCGTACTCCGTCGAGACGCCCGGCATCACGAAGCCGATCGTGGCCGGTTTCATCACGTCCACCGCCAGCGCGATGGTCAGCACGGTCACCAGCTTCCAGTGTTCGCGGTTGAGCGGCACGTGGTCGGCGGCGTGGAACGGCAGCGGGTCGCGGTCGGGATGCAGCGTGCGGCGCATCTGTTCCAGCCGCGGCATCAGGCCGTAACCGGCGAGCAGTACGCCCAGCGGCACCAATGCCATGCCGACGAGCATGGCGTTGTCCATCGGCATGCCGGCGAGCCGGTAATGCATCGGCGCGGCCATCGCCAGCATCGGCAGGTGCGCCAGCACGCCGGCGACCACCGCAGCGCAGCCGAGCCAGAACGCCGCGGGGTGGTGGAAGGTGAGGTCTTTCGAGCGCATGGATCGGCCGGATGGGCGTGCAGGTATCCAGCTTAGCAGCGGCGATCATGGCGTGCGCCGGCGGGGCGGCATGGAGCGTGACCGTACCGTTCCCGTTTGGACGGCCAAACAAAACCCGCCGATGGCGGGTCTCGTGGGTGTGTTGGTGCGGCTTGTTGCCGGTGCCGGGTCAGTCGTCGTCGCGGCGGAACGCCTGGCGCAGCAGCAGGAACGCGCCGATGGTGCCGGCGACGATCGCCACGGTCGCCGCCGGATGGCGGTTCACCTGGCGCCGCAACCGGCGATAGTGGTAGTTCGCCTCGTCGGCGAAGTCCTCGGCCGCCCGGCTCAGCTGCCGGCCGTAGGAGCCGCGCCCGCCGAAGCGTTCGTGGATGCGGCGGCGGCCGCGTTCGAGCAGGTCCTGCGCACTGCTGCTGGCGCCGTCGGCGTAGTAGCGGGCACGCCCGGTGACATGCTCGGCGGTATCGTGGAGCCGGTGCTCGATATCGTGTTTGCGCATGGGAGTTCTCCTTCGCGTCTGGCCTTGCAGGCTGCCAGCGATGTCGTGAGCGGGGCGTAAACAGCGGCAGCCTGCGCGCGCTTGCGTTCAGCCAAGCCGGTACTCGCCGCCACGCTGCAGCGCGCGCTGGTACGCCGGCCGGGCATGCATGCGCTGCAGGAAGGCGGACAGCTGCGGATAGCCGGCGTCCAGCCCGCCGCGGGCGGCGAACGCTTCCAGCGGGAAGCTGAGCTGGATGTCGGCGACGCTGAACACATCGCCGCCGAACCATTCGCTGTCGCCCAGTTCGCCTTCCAGATAATCCAGGTGCAGCTTCAGCTGCGGTTCGACGAAGTTGCGCAGCACCTTGCGCGCGATGCCGCGTGCCACCGGCTTCACGAAGAACGGCGCCGGGGCGTGCTCGACCCGGTTGAATACCAGCTTCAGCAGCAGCGGCGGCATCGCCGAGCCTTCGGCGTAGTGCAGCCAGTAGTTGCAGCGCAGCCGTTGCGGCGTGCCGTGCGCGGGAATCAGCGTGCCGGCTGCGTAGCGGTCGGCCAGGTATTCGATGATCGCGCCGGATTCGGCCAGGGTCAGCTCGCCGTCGGTGATCACCGGCGACTTGCCCAGCGGATGCACCGCGCGCAGTTCGGCGGGTGCCAGCATGGTTTTCGGGTCGCGCTGGTAGCGTTTGATCTCGTACGGCAGGCCGAGTTCTTCGAGCAGCCACAGGATGCGCTGCGAGCGTGAGTTGTTCAGATGATGGACGATGATCATGGGCTGTTCCATGGCGCTTGGTTTGCGGAAGGACGTGGCGGGCGATGTGCTGTCCCGAATCCTGCGGGCTCCCGCCAGGAGGAGGATTCAGTAGATCTCGCCGACGCAGCAGCGCAGGCTGCCGCCGGCCTTCTCGATCTCGTCCAGTTCCACCGTGCCGATCGCGAAGCCGTAGCCAGCCAGTGCTTCGCGCTGCCCGTCGGTGAGCGCGGCGGCGGCGCAGGCGCTCATCCACACGCAGCCGTCGGACAAGGTGATCGCGTTGCCGGCGAAGGCCTGCTTCTGCGCCGGGGTCAGCCAGATCGCACGATCGCCGCAGGCATGGGCGATCGCCTGGGCCGCGGCCGGGTCGCGGAAGCCGTCGGCGGCGATGATCGCCGCGCGGCTGGCCAGCAGCGCCAGCACCACGTTGGTGTGGTACTCGGTCTCGGCCAGCTCGAAACAGAACGTCAGGCGCAGGCCGAACGCCTTGTGCATCGCCTCGGCGCCGGCCAGGTCGCAGCGCTCGCTGAGGCCGCAGTAACCGACGCCACGGGCGCGGTCGATGACCAGCGAGCCGGTCAGCTCCGCGACGAGGCCGTCGCAGCCGGACAGGTCGATCTCGTCGTAGCCCAGCACCTCGCCGAAGAACGCCCGGATGTCGGCGCGTTCGGCCTCGCGCCGGCGTACCGGGTGGCGCATGCGGCCGACGATCAGCCGCCCCGGCGCGGTGGCGAACACGTTGTTCGGGAACACCGCGTCGGGCGTCGCCGGGTCGCCGGGGAAGGTGATCACCGGCACGTCCGCGCGCAGTGCCTGCGCCAGCGCGCCGTGCTGGGCCAGCGCCCTGAGCGGGTCGACCGCCAGGCTCGTGTCCATGTAGCGGTTGTCGCGCGCCGATTCCTCCGCCAGGGCGAATTCGGCCGGCGCCACCAGGAATGCCGCCCGTGCAGTCGCCGCGGCTTCCGGTAGCGGCGCCAGCGTGGCAAATGCTTCGAGGAATTCGGTCGGCGAAGTGGCGATCATGGCGCGGCTTCCTGCGTTGGTGGACATCGGAAAGGCCCTCGCAGCATATCCGCTGCCGGTTCGGCCCGCGCAGCGGCTTCTGGTGAGCTTGCCGACGATGGCAGGTGGCGAACTTCGGGGCGGCCCGGTGCCTCCGTTCAGCTGGCGGACGGGTAAATTGACGCGCGCTTGCCATCTTGCCGACCAGGCTGGCAGCCGATCCCATCTTGCGAGGCAAGTCCCATGGGCAGAGCGGCGGAACGTGTCTACACCGACCCGGCCAGCATCCGGCAGCTCGAATCGCTGGTCCGGGAATTGCCGGCCAATGGCCATGTCGTGCTGCTGCTCAAGGACGGCAGCAGCTGCGACGGCGTGGTCGTCACGCGACCGAACGTGCAGCTGTTTCGCGATGCCGACGAGCGCGAAGGAATCAATGCCACGGTGAAACTGGAACGCCCCGACGTGCCGGCGTGGAGTCGGCAGGTCTGGCTCGACCAGATCGCGCGGGTCGAACACGTCGATTCGATCATGGCGAGCGAAAACTGAGCGGGCGAAGCGTTCGACGTGCGCGAGCCCGGCATGTGCCGGACGCGCGACCGCGGACTTCGGGTTCAGGCCAGGTCGTCGGCCAGTCGCGGCGGAAGTGACCGTTGGCCGGGCCGCTGTGACGAATCGCGGCGGGCAGGGGCGAGCTGCGGGACGAGTTGCGTAGAATCCGCCGCATGACCACGACCCGTGGCTACACCTTCTACCAGCGCTGGCGGCGGCCGCTCGAAGTGACCGCCTGGCTGCTGTTCATCGCGTTGAACGCGGTCTTCAACAGCATCGACTCGCGCATCGACCATGCCGGTCGCGTGGAGGCGTGGGAGCCGTGGGTGTGGGAATGGAGCAGCGCGCTGGTGATACTGGCGCTGTTGCCGGCGGTGATCGCCGTGGAGCGGCGCTGGCCGATCCGTCTCGACAACTGGCGGCGCAACCTGCCGCTGCACGTGCTGGCCAGCGTGCCGTTCAGCCTGATCCACGTCGGCGGCATGATCGCGTTGCGCACGCTGGCCTATGCCGTCAGCGGCGGGCACTACCGGTTCGGGCCGTGGTGGTTCAATTTCGGCTACGAATACCTCAAGGACATCCGCACCTATTTCGTGATCGTCGGCACGCTGGTGCTGTACCGGCTGTGGTGGCTGCGCCAGCAGGGCGAGGCGAAACTGCTGGCCGCGCCGGACGAGGGGGCGCCGGTGGAACCGGTGGAGCGCCCCGAGCGCTTCCTGGTGCGCAAGCTGGGCAAGGAGTTCCTGCTCAACGCCAGCGAGATCGAGTGGCTGCAGGCCTCGGGCAACTACGTGAACCTGCACGTGCGCGGGCGCGACTATCCGCTGCGCGCGACCATGGCCGGGATCGAGGAGCGGCTCGACCCGGCGCGCTTCGTGCGGGTGCACCGCAGCCATTTCGTCAACCTCGATTACCTGGTCGAGATCGAACCGCTGGAAAGCGGCGACGCACGCCTGCAGATGCGCGACGGCGCGAAGATTCCCTGCAGCCGGCGCTACCGCGCCGCGCTGCGCGAGCGTTTCGGCCAGGCGGACTGAACCGGTGCGGTTGCGTGGTGACCGCGGATCGTTCCAAGCTAGCGGCTTGTTCCCGTCAGGCAGGTCGCCGATGAATCGCATTTTTTTCCGCTACGCCGTGATGGCCTTTTGCGCCACCTGGCTGCTCGCCGGCTGCTCGCCGCAGGGCAGCGCGCCGGCGCCGACCGCAGAGCAGCAGCAGGCCCAGGCGCAGGCGGCCGACGCGGCGCGTAACCTCGATACCTACCGCCAGCTGCTGCGCATCGGCAACGACGAGATGGCGGTGTCGATGGGCAAGGACATCGTCAAGCGTTTCCCCGGCAGCGACGCCGCGATGGAGGTGCAGAAGACCCTGCCGGCGATCGAGCAGCGTTACACCGCGGCCAGCGAGAAGAGCCGACTGGCCGGGCTGTGGCTGTACCAGGTGGCGCCGATGGCCGGCGGCACGCAGTCCACCGCCACCATCGAGAACAGCCTGCCGGCCGGCGGCGAGCGCGTGCGGCTGGTGCTGCGCCGGCACACCGCGTGGGGCCAGAGCGTGTTCCTGTACGGCAGCAAGCCCGGCTTCGTCTGCCGCGGCAATTGCACCCTCGCCGCCACGGTCGACGTCAAGCCGGTGCGGATCAAGGCCTTCGCGCCGTCCACCGGCGAGCCGGCGCTGATGATCCGCGACGACAACGGCTTCATCGCGATGCTGCGCAAGGCGAAGAAGATCAGCATGGACGTCACCCTGGTCGACGGCGAGAAGAAGCAGACGCTGGTCTACGAGGTGGGCGGTTTCGACCCGGCGAAGTGGGTTCCCGTGGGCAAGGGCGGCAAGAAGTAGCCGGTCCGCGCTGGACAGCGTCAACCGAAACGGCGCCCATGCGTCTGGACAGGTAGAGTCTCCATCGAGGACCGCATCATGTCCAAGCCACTCCTGATCGCTGCCGGTGTGCTGATGCTGGGCCTGTTGTGCGTCGGCTGCTCCAGCGTGCCGTACGCCCAGCGCATGAGCGAGCGCCAGGCCGTCTACGCCGCCGCGGCCGGCGCACCGGTGCGCAGCTTCCGCTTCTTCAGCCTGTACTCGTGGGAGCCGCTCGGCGACACCGAGCTGGCCGTCTACACGCAGCCGAACAAGGCCTGGCTGCTGGACCTCGGCGGCTGCCAGGAGCTGCGCTTCGTCAACAGCATCGGGCTTACCTCCAACCTCGACCAGGTGATGGTGGGCTTCGACAAGGTACTCACCGGGCGGCACAACTTTCCCTGCACCATCACGCAGATCCGCCCGATCGACGTGAAAAGCCTGAAGCTCGCGCAGCAGCAGCAGCGGCAGATCGAGAGCGCGGCGCGCAACGCGGGCAAGCCTGCCGCAGCGCAATGAGGGTCAGTGCAGGAACAGCTTCTCGGTGATCTTCGCCAGCGGCTTTTCCAGCGCACCCTGCAGACGCGGCGGCAGGTCCAGCGGCTTGAGCAGCATCTTCACCGTCATCCCGGCCGGGATGTGCCGGCGCAGCAGGCCCTGCGCGCGGTTGCTGATGCGGCGGAACTCGGCCTCGTTGCCCTGGTGCTGCGGGTAGCACTGGTTGAACACGTGGCGCAGCGCGATGTCGCTGTCCTCGCTCTTGATCTCGTTGACCCGGCGCAGGATCGCGCGGAACACCTTGTAGCGGCCGAAGCCCTCGCGCTCGCGGTACAGCCGGTAGTGCTGGTAGAAATACTTGAAGTGGCGGACCTCGTCGCTCTTGATGTGGTTGGTCAGCAGCTTCAACACCGGTTCGTCGGTGATCTCGTTGAGCGCGCGGTACAGGCTGGCGGTGCCGGTCTCCACCACGCAGCGCGCGGCCAGCTCCAGTCCGCGGTCGGGTTCGAGCTGCTCGGCCGTGCACACCGCGCCGTACTCGCTCCAGAACGCCTGGAAACCCTTGTCCCAGTCGAATTCCGGCCAGACCTTGCGGACGTAGGCGGCCAGCGCGCGGCCGTGCTGCAGTTCCTCGTGCTCCCAGTGCTGGCTGAGCCAGGTCTGCAACTCCTGGTCGCCGGCGAAATGCTCGATCAGGTTCTGCGAGTACAGGTCCGAGCCGCTCTCCACGAACGACGAACTGCACAGCAGGAAGAACAGGTCCTCGTCGTGGCGCACGCGGGCGACCTCGATGCGGTCGAGGTCGATGCTCTCCAGGGTCCAGGGCAGGGCGGTGGATGGATTCAAGGCGAATGTCCCCGTGCGGCGATGGCGGCGGCCGGTGGCCGTCCGTAGGTGACGGCAAGATGACACAGGATACGGCCTGGTCGCTGCGGCGGATTAACGCCGGCCGACTTAGCGCACCACCGTCACCGGCACGTGAGCGCGCGCCAGCACGTTGCCGGACACCGAACCGAGCAGCCAGCGCGCCAGCGCGCCACGTTCGGTATGGCCGATCACGAGGTGATCCACCTGGTGCTGGTCGATCTGGCTCAGCAGCACATCACCGGGACTGCCGTAGACCAGCTCGACGTCGACCAGGGTTGCCGCATCCGGCACGATCGCCGTCAACTCATCCAGCAGTTCCTGCACGCGCCGGGTGCCGGAGTCGGCCATCATCAGCGCCGCGGCATCGGCACCGCCTTCCGTCACCTGCAGCACCGACACTACGCGCACCCGCCCGGCGCAGGCGCGAGCCAGGTCGATCGCGAACAGGAACGCGCGACGGGACGCGTCAGAGCCGTCGTAACCGACCAGTGAATACTTGACCATGGTGCTCCTTCGCTTTGCCGGCATCGTCGTGCCGAGTCTATGCAGGGTGCCCGCCGTGCCACAACCTCCGGGCGATGCCGTGCCTGCCGGCGGCAGTCTGCACGGTGCTTCGTCAGCAGGACATCAAGGCAGAAACCTGAACGGGCAGTCATGCTTCTGCACGCGAATGTCACGCTGTCCTGCACAACCTCCTCTCACCCGCTGCGGCTGCCATCCTGCATCCGCGGCGCATGACGAACCACCCGCGGAAAGCGGAAGGAGACGACGATGATCAAGCGTACATTTGGAATGGCTGCCCTGGTAGTTGCCTGCGCTGGCGCCATGACCGTGCTGCCGTCTGGCAACGCGCAGGCTGCCGAAGCATCGGTGAAATGCGACCTCGTCTACAGCCTGTCCGGCTGGTCGCTGATCTACAAGCATGCCGAGGGCAGCGGCACGGTCACCTGCGACAACGGCCAGCGCGCCAACGTGAAGATCGCCGTGGTTGGCGGCGGTCTCACTGCCGGCAAGTACCACATCGACAATGGCAAGGGCGAGATCAGCAAGGTGCATGGCATCGCCGACGTCTACGGCGACTATGCGCAGGCCGGCGCCGAGGCCGGCGTGGTGAAGAGCGGCACCGTGCAGGTGCTGACCAAGGGCACTACCTCGCTGGCGCTGGCCGGTTCCGGCGAAGGCGTCAACCTGGGCATCTCGGTGGGCAAGTTCACCATCAGCGAGCGCTGATGCCGAGGCACGCATGAGGAAGGAGGGCGCCGGAGGCGCCCTCCTTCTTGGGGACGCGTAAACTGTGGCGGCTGCTTCCAGTTGCTCCCTTCCCCGAACCGGAGTCCGTCATGCGCCGTCTTTCCCGCTTGCTCGTGCTGACCCTGCTGTGTGCCCTGGCCATCCCGGCATTTGCCGCCACCCCGCAAGTCGGCGACAGCGCTCCGGCGTTCCGCCTGCAGGACCAGAACGGCCACTGGCGCACGCCGGCCGATTTCCACGGCCACTGGCTGGTGATGTATTTCTACCCGAAGGATTTCACCCCCGGCTGCACCACCGAGGTATGCACCTTCCGCGATGACATCGCGAAGCTGCGCCAGGCCGGTGCCGAGGTGATCGGGGTGAGCCTGGACGACGTGAAGTCGCACGCCGAATTCGCTGCGAAGTACCACGTGCCGTTCCCGCTGCTGGCCGACGCCGACCGCAGCGTGGCCACTGCCTACGGTGTGCTTGCCTCGCACATCGGCATGCACTACGCCAAACGCACCACCTTCCTGATTGATCCGCAGGGCAGGGTGGCCAAGGTCTACGTGGATGTCGACCCGGAAAAGAACTCGGCCCAGGTGCTGGGCGATCTCGCCGCGTTGAAGGCGGCGCCCTGATGCCGCTGGCGGTGCGCATCGACCCCGCGCCGGCGCGGGGTTTCACGGCCTGGGCGATCGGCGTGTGGATCCTGCTGCTGTTTGCCGCGCTGGGTGCCGTGCAGTATCTGCAGCATGCCGAATACTCCTATCTGGCGGCATCGCTGGTGGTCTTCGCGACCTGCGCCGGCGGCATCCTGCGCCAGGCGTGGGCACGGCCGGTGCTGCAGGTGCTGGCCGTGCTGCTGGCCGTGTGGGCGCTGGTCTCGGGTGCGCTGATGCTGCAGCAATGGGGCGATTTCGACACCGCCAGGCAGCATGCGCAGGCGCAGCCGCAACTGGGCGAGGTGGCGCTGTGGATGATCGCGCGGGCCGAGCGCACCTGGCAGGTCGGCCTGGCGCTCAAGGCTGCCGCGATCCCGCTGCTGCTGGGGCTGGCCTGGCAACTGGGCCGGCCGGCGGTGCGCGCGCAGTTCCGTCCGCGCCCACGTTGAGCGAGCAGTTCAGCGGCGGTTGCGGCAACGTCGGCTATCGCTGAGCGGGTCCATTTCCAGGGAATTTTCATGCGCCTGTCGCGATTGCCGTTCCTGTTCACCCTGCTGCTCGCTGCGCCGTGGCTGCACGCGCAGGACCTGGCGACGACCTGCCACGCCAGCAGCAGCTACGACGTCACCCTGAAACCCGGCAGCCTGCTGTTCGATCGGCCGGCGCCCGCGCCGTTCCACGTCGAGCTGCGGCAGGGGACGCTGCGCACCGACGGTGCCATCGTGAAGCTGAATGCGGAGGACGAGGACCGGCTGGCCCTGTTCGAACGCGACCTGCGCGCACTGGCGCCGCGGGTGCGCACGGTGGCGCGCAACGGCGTGGACATCGCCGCGCAGGCGCTGCGGGCAGAAGCCGACGGCATGGGCCTGGGCGCCGATACGCGGGCCGAATTCAACCGCCGGCTGGATGCGCATGCGGCCGAGTTGAAACGGCGCATCTCGGTCAGCCAGAGCACGCACGACTGGCAGGGTGATGCCGCCAACCAGGCCATGAACCAGATCGCCGGCGACCTGCTGCCGCTGCTGGCGGCCGACCTTGGCCAGCAGGCGATCAACGCGGCGCTGGCCGGCGACCTGCAGGCGGCCGCCAGCCTGCGCGATCGCGCCACCGACCTCGCCACCGCGTTGCGCCCGCGCCTGCAGTCGCGCCTGCAGGTGCTGCGTCCGCAGATCGAGGCGCTGTGCCCGTCGATCCAGCGGCTCGCGGCCTTGCAGCAGGGCGTGCGCGGCAGCAACGGGCAGCCGCTGGATCTGCTGCAGGTCCAGCAGTGAGCAGGGCCTGTCGTCAGCTGACTGCCGCACGGTTGGTCGCGTGGTTAATCTCCGGCTAAGTGGGCCGGGGCCAGGATGGCGCACCGATCGACCCCGATCCGCCCGGAGGCGGCCATGCCGCGGCAGTTGCCCGTATCCACCTGCAATACCCTGATCCGGCGCAGCATCGATCTGCGCCAGCTCTATCGCCATGCCGCGGCGGCGTGCGAACCGGGCCTGCGCATGGTGCTGAACGACAACGTGCACACGCTGGACCTGTTGATCGCCGACCTGCAGGCGCAACTGCGCGACCGCGGCGACAGGCCGTGCGAGCACGGCAGCTGGCACGGCACCGTCCACCGGCATCTCGCCGGCTGGCTGGTGCGCACCGCCGCGCGCCACGACAGCGCCTGGATCCGCGTGCTGGCGCATGGCGAGAGTGCCTTGCTGCATGGCTTCGAGCAGGCCATCGCCGCCGCCCCCGCCGAGTCGGTGCTGGTGCTGCGCCGGCAATTGCCGCGTTTGCGCGGCATCCACCTGGACATGCACAGCCTGGCCGGTACCGCGCGCTATTGAACGAAAGTGGCCATGCCCGCGACCGCACAGGACGTCCTCGATTTCTGGTTTGCCGAAGCGGGCGCCGACCACTGGTTCGCCGCCGATGCCGTGTTCGATGCGCAGATCCGCGAGCGCTTCGGCGAAGCCGTCGAGGCTGCCGCTGACGGCCGGCTGGACGACTGGGCGGGTACGCCATCGGGCTGGCTCGCGCTGTTGATCCTGCTCGACCAGTTCCCGCGGAACCTGTACCGCCACGACCCGCGCGCCTGGGCGACGGACGCCGGCGCGCAGCGCGTGGCGCTGTCGGGGCTGGCTCGTGGTGATGACCGGCAACTGCCCGCCGTGCAGCGCGTGTTCGCCTACCTGCCGCTGGAACATGCCGAGAATCTGGCGTTGCAGCGGCGTTCGGTGGCGTTGTTCGAGGCGTTGTGCGCGGAAGTGCCGACGGCACAGCGCCAACCGTTCGAGGAATTCCTGGACTATGCTCGCCGCCACTGCGAGGTGATCGCGCGCTTCGGCCGCTTTCCCCATCGCAACGCCGCACTCGGTCGGACCGATACGCCGCAAGAAGCGCTCTACCTGGCCCAGCCGGGCACCGGTTTCTGAGACGCGACGCGATCGGCGGTTCCGGGGTTGCAGTCAGTCCATTCCAGTCAGACCAGGGAGCAGGTCATGCGCATTCGTCTCGTCATCGCCTTGTTCGCGTTCAGTGCCGCCGTGCAGGCGTCCAGCACCCTGCGCGTGGGCAACCAGGTACTCACCGCCGGCGACAGCCGCGAGCGGGTGGTCGAGCTGCTGGGCAAGCCCACCTCGAAATCACACGCACGCAAGCCGCGCAGCCACGGCGGCCGTCGCGGCGGCGTGCGCGTGGTGGACAACCACCAGGGCGGCGAGCAGTGGCGCTACCGCCGCGGCGACCACGTCACCGTGGTGACCATCGTCGATGGCCGGGTCAGCGAGATCGAGGATCGCCGGCTCTGAAGCGCCCGGGTTGGCGATGATTTCATCGCCGCCTGTTAGGCTGGCCTCCGGTTTTTCTACGGAAGGCGAAGCGATGTTCGATATCTCCGTCGCGTCGGCCGCGCGTGCTGCTGCAACGCCCGATGTTTCCAGCTATACCGACCAGGCGGTGCAGCTAGGGTTGCGCCTGGCGGGCGCGCTGCTGGTATTGCTGGTCGGCATGTGGGTGGCACGCCGGCTGGCCAATTTCGCGCAGCGCGCGCTGGGCCGGGCCAGTGTCGATTCCACGCTTGGCGGCTTCCTGCGCAACCTGATCTACGGCGTGCTGGTGGTTTTGCTGGTGGTGACCGCGCTGGGCGTGCTGGGCGTGCCGTCGGCGCCGATGGTCGCCGCGCTCGGCACCGCCGGGCTGGCGATCGGGCTGGCCCTGCAGGGCTCGCTCAGCAACCTGGCGTGGGGCGTGCTGCTGGTGGTGTTCCGGCCGTTCCGGGTCGGCGACTACGTCAGCGCCGGCGGCACCGAGGGCACCGTGCAGAGCATCAACCTGATGCATACCCAGCTGCTGCTGCCGGACAACCGCGAGGCGATCCTGCCGAACGCGAAGGTCGGCGGCGACGCCATCATCAACTACAACCGCCGGGGCACGCGGCGCTTCGAGCTGAAGTTCGGCATCGCCTATCGCGACGATGCGGAGCAGGTGATGGCCACGATCATGCAACTGATGGCGGCGGACCCGCGCATCCTGAAGGATCCGGCTCCCGGCGTATGGATCGAGGGCCTGAGCGGGCAGACGGTGAACCTGGTGCTGCGCGGCTGGACCCTCGGCAGCGACAACTGGGGCGCGCAGACCGACCTGCTGCACGCGATCAAGCGGCGGATCGACGCGCAACAGATCAGCGTCCCCGTGGTGCCGCGCGAAGTCACCCTGGTGCAGGGCGTGCCAAAGGCCGATTGAAGCTACTGCACCTCCACCGCGTGGCGGTTGTCGCCGGAGACCTTGTCGATCAGTTCGTTGTAGGGATCGATACCGGCCAGCGCGGGCTTGCCGTCGACGGTCACGGTGAGCGTGCTGTCACCGTCGGGCAGCAGGCGTTTTCCCAGGTACAGCGGCTTGCCGTCCTTGCCGTTGCCTGGCGGAGCGGCGAACACGCCGATCTCGATCGGGATGTCCGGCTTCGCCGCGGTTTCCTTGCCGCTGCCGTCGACGTAGACCTTGCCGGCGTGCACCTGCAGGGTCACTTCGTACTTGCCGTTCGGCAGCTTCTTCGCGGTGGCGCCGGTGAGGCGGTTGTCGAACAGGGTGATCTTCCAGAACAACTCGTCCAGCAGCGGCTGCCACTTCGGGTCGAGCGCCTTGCCCAGCGCGTCCATGAATTCCTGCGAAGTGGTGTACGGCGGTTGCTGGAAACCCTTGTCGATGAGGAACTGCTTCAGCACCGCGTTCAGCATGCCTTCGCCGACGTAGTCCTGCAGGGCGTAGAACACCAGCGAACCTTTCTTGTAATGGATGTACTGCTGGTTCTCGACCTTCGCCAGCGGCTCCTCGGCCAGCTTCTCGGTGGCACGTCCCGCCAGATAGCCGTCCAGTTCGTACTTCAGGAACTTGTGCATCTGGCCGGCGCCGTACTTCTGTTTCATCACCATCAGCGCGGAGTACTGCGCCAGCGATTCGCTGAGCATCGTCGAGCCCTGCATGTTCGCGCCGACCACCCGGTGCGCCCACCATTGGTGCGCCACTTCGTGCGCGGTGACGTAGTAGGGATAGTCGATCCGGCTCTTGTCGCGCAGGTCGGCGATGAAGCCCAGTGCCTCGGAAAACGCGATGGTGCCGGGGAAGGACTGCGCGAAGCCGTAGTAGTTGGGCACTTCGGCGATGCGCAGCTGGCGGAACTGATAGGGCGTGTAATGCGTGTCGTAGTACGCCAGCGCGTCCCGCGCGCCCTCGATCATGCGGTCCACGTTCCAGGAGTGGGCGGGGTTGTAGTACACGGCGATGGTGGTGCCGTGGTCGTCCACGCGCTTCACCGCCCAGCGCGCCGACATCCACGCAGCGAAGTTCAGCATCGGGTGCTGCCCGCCGTCATGAAGCGTGGTGTAGTGGAAATGATGCCGGCCGCCGGCGATCCACTCCTTCTGCAGCTCGCCGGGCGCCAGCGCGATCTGGTCGGCGGCGGTGGAGACTGTGGTATCGAAGTCGATCCAGTCGGCGTCGTTGCTGATGTAGGTGTTGGCGCGCGCCTTCTGGTCGCCCAGTGGAGGCATGCGCGGCACGTCCAGCGGCAGGCCGTACTTGCGGCGGTCGTTGCGGTCGACGAGCTGGTTCTGCGGCTGGTAGCCGAACTGCGGCAGCACGCCGCTGTTGAAGAACGTGCCGTTGTGGGCGAGGAACTTGCCGTCGGGTTCGTTGGTGAAACCCTGCGGCGCATAGGTGATGTCGAAGTCGAACGGCATCGACGCGCCCGGCGCCAGCGGCGTGCGCAATGTGTAGATGGCGAAGCCGATGCGCTTGTCGTCGCTCACCGTGTCGTGCGGCGCGAAGTCCAGCGAATTCACCGTGAAGTCGGGGTCGAAGTTCACGTACAGCGTGTCGATCGGCGCCGTGGTCCTGTTGAGCAGCGTGTAGTGGCCACGGATCTCCAGCCGGCGCCGGTAGGGGTGGATGTCCACCTCGGTGCGTACCGAAGTGATGCGCGGCTGCGGTGCGTCGAGGTATTTCGCGTACCGCTTCTCGTAGTCGGCGCGCCCGCGTTTTTCCGCGGCGCCGCTGCGATAGTGGTTGAGCACGTTGGTGTTGTAGTAGATCCAGAGACCGCTGCCCGCGAAGGCCAGCAGTGCCAGCCCCAGCGTGATACGCGACGGTCCGTGGAAGCGCGCGCCTGCCTCGCGCCACCGCTCGCGCCACGACTGCCCGGTGCCGCGCACCCAGAACAGCGCCGCCAGCACCAGCAAGGCGACGGCGCAGCTAGCCCAGTAGAAGTCGAACCACAGCGTGGCCTTGAGGAAATGGCCGAAGCCATTGAGGTCCGAATACGGCGTGGAGGGCGCGGCGGCGTAGTTGTAGAGGTTGTGCTCCCAGTGCAGCAGAGGGAAGGCGATCTGGCAGACGAACCACAGTACGGTCAGCAGATAGCCGAGGAAGCGGTTGTTGGACATCACCTGCAGGAACAGCGCCAGCACCGCCAGCAGTGCGAGCGGAATCGCCTGCAACGCCAACGTGCCCAGGTACAGGCCTGGCTCGATGTCTGTGTAGCCGTGGGCCAGCTGCCAGCCGATGCCGAACACCGCACCGCAGGCGAGGAAAACCACGATCACCGCCAGCAAGGCGCCCAGCTTTGCCGCCAGCGGCACCCAGTCCCGCAGCGGGAACGCGTCACTGACCTCGGCGCTGCGCTGCATGCGTTCGCGCCAGACCAGCTCGCCGGCGTAGAACATCACGATGACGTACAGCAGCCATTGCAGGGCACCCTGCGATATCTCCAGCACGCTGTGCGTCACCGGCCAGGTGGCGGTGCCGTAGATGCGCCCGGACAGCGCCAGGCTGAAAGCGAGGTTGACCAGGCCGAACACCAGCATCACCAGGAACGGCACGCCGCGCAGCACGCTCCAGGTATCGAACACCAGCAGGTGGCGCAGCTGGACCCATTGCGCACGTCCGTCGCTTGCCAGCTGCGCCGCCGGCGGCGCCGGCGCGGTGGTGCCGGCGGCGTGGCGCAGGATCGGCGGCTCTGCGCGCCGCGTGCGCCGGCGCCACCGCAGGCCCTCGCGGTCGGTGCGGAACAGCGCGAACGCGGCGCCGGCAAGCACTACCGCGATGCCGGTCCACAGCAGTCGGTTGAACAGCAGCAGGCCGTCCAGCGCCGGCAACTGTCGGTTGAGCTGGTCCGCCGACCAGTAGCGGGTGACGATCTGCAGGGTGCGGTTGCCGAATGGGTCGAGGATCGCGGCCAGTGCGTGGTGGTTGACGTCCTGGGTCAGCAGCCTGGCCACCGAGAGCAACACGATGAAGGCGATCACGCCGATCAGCGTGGCCAGCAGCGAGCGGGTGGCGGTGGCGAGCAGGAACAGCCATGCCGCGATGAACAGCAGGTTCGGCAGCAGCATCACGCCGAACGCCCAGGCGTAGCCGCGCCAGTCCGGCGGCCCCAGCCGCGCCGCCTCGATCCACGGCATGCTGCCACCCGCCGCCAGCCCCAGCGCGCACAGCAGCATGATCGCCACCGTCACCAGGTAGCCCGCTGCGAAGCGCCCGCCGAGATAGGCGCGCTTGCGCACCGGCGTGGTGAACATCAGTTCGGCGGTGCCATGGTCGAAGTCGCGCAGGGCCGCGCCGGCGACGAAGACGGCCACCAGCAGCAGGCACAGCGGCGCGAGGTTGTCGAGCAGCCGCACGATCACCAGCGGCGCATTGCGCAGCACGTTGCCGCTGGCGCCGCCGACGATCACCGCGTCGGTGCTGGCGAAAGCGAAGGCCAGCGCGGCGAACACCGCCGCGATGATCCAGAACAGCGGTGCCTTCAGTTGCTGGCGCAGCTCGAAGCGGAGAATTTCGGAAAACATCGGTCGTCCTCGCCGCGCGGTCAGGCGGCTTGCACCGTGGCCTGCGCGCGCAGGCGGCCGAAGTAGACGTCCTCCAGGTCGGGCGCGACGGCTTCGAAGCCTTCTTCCGGCAACGCGTCGGCCAGCACGTGCAGCAGGGTGCGGCCGCCGGCGAGGCGGGTGGACAGGATGTTCATGCGGGCGCGGTAGCCGTCCAGTTCGGCCTTGTCGATCGTGCGTCGCCATACCCGGCCATCCAGCGAGCGGATCGCCTCGGCCGGCTCGCCGCTGAGCAGCACCTGGCCCTGGCCGATGATCGCCATGCGCGAGCACAGGTCGGTGACGTCCTCCACGATGTGGGTGGACAGGATCACCACCACCCGCTCGCCGATCTCGGCCAGCAGGTTGAGGAAGCGGTTGCGTTCCTCCGGGTCGAGCCCGGCGGTGGGTTCGTCCACGATCACCAGCCGCGGGTCGCCGATCAGCGCCTGGGCGATGCCGAAGCGCTGGCGCATGCCGCCGGAGTAGGTGCCCAGCTTGCGCTTGCGCACGTCCCACAGGTTCACCTGGCGCAGCAGCGATTCCACCAGCTCGCGCCGCTCGCCCTTGGCGACGACGCCCTTGAGCACGGCAAAGTGTTCCAGCAGGGCCTCGGCCGACACCTTCGGGTAGACGCCGAATTCCTGCGGCAAGTAGCCGAGCAGGCGGCGGGTGGCCTGCTTGTCGGCCAGCAGGTCCATCCCGCCCAGCCGGATCGTGCCTTCGTCCGGGCCCTGCAGCGTGGCGATGGTACGCATCAGCGAGGACTTGCCGGCGCCGTTCGGGCCGAGCAGGCCGAACATGCCGTTGGGGATGTCCAGCGACACGCCGCGCAGCGCCCGCACGCCGTTGGCGTAGGTCTTCGACAGGTCGCGAATGGTCAGCATGGGGTGTTTTCCTGCGCCGCCATGCGGCTTGGTCATGCGGGTCAGGTTACGGGAAGGGGGCGGCCCGGTGCGTGCGCTCAAGGTCATGCATACGTATGCGCATGGTAAATGGCGCGGCGACCCCACGATCCGGGCGTACGGATCGGCCCTGCCTTCGTTATGATTGAACTCTTGTATGCGGCCGCCATCCCCGAGCGGCACGCCATCGCCGCAGGAGTCACCATGGCCGACCTCAAAGAAGCCCGCGTTCCCGATATCGGCCACGCGGACGTTCCCGTCATCGAAGTGCTGGTCAAGGCCGGCGACCGGGTGGAGAAGGAACAGAGCCTGATCACGCTGGAATCGGACAAGGCGACGATGGAAGTGCCTTCGCCGTTCGCCGGCACGGTGAAGGAAATGAAGCTGAAGGTGGGCGACGAGGTGTCCGAGGGCGCGGTGATCGCGGTCATCGAGGCCGATGGCGCAGCCGCCGAAGCGGTCGCCACCAGGCCCGCCGCAGCTCCGGCCCCAGCTCCGGTCCCAGCAGCTTCCGCACCGGCACCGGCATCCGCCGCAGCCAAGCCCGCGCCGAGCGCCGGCCAAGGCGCGCAGCCGGGCCACGCGCCCGAGGGCGACGTGTCGCCGCAGGCGCGCCCGCCGATGGATGCCAGCATCGTGATGCCCGGCGACGCGCCGTACGCCAGCCCGGCGATCCGCGCCTTCGCGCGCGAGCTCGGCGTGGACATCCAGCAGGTGAAGGGCAGCGGCCGCGGCGGCCGCATCCAGCGCGAGGACGTCAGCGCCTACGTCAAGCACGCGCTCGCTTCCGGCGCGCGTCCGGTGGCTGGCGCCAGCGCCTCGGTGGGCGGCCTGAACCTGCTGCCGTGGCCGAAGGTCGACTTCGCCAAGTTCGGCGAGATCGAGGAGAAACCGCTGTCGCGCATCCAGAAGATCTCCGGCGCGAACCTGGCGCGCAACTGGGCGATGATCCCGCACGTCACCCAGCACGAGGACGCCGACATCACCGAGATGGAGGCGTTCCGCAAGAAGCTCGGCGAGGAAAACAAGGACCTGAAAGTTTCGCCGCTGGTGTTCCAGATCAAGGCCGTGGTCGCCGCGCTGAAGCAGTTCCCGCAGTTCAACGCCTCGCTGGACGAGTCGGGCGAGAAGCTGATTCTGAAGAAGTACTTCCACATCGGCATCGCGGTGGATACGCCCGACGGCCTGGTGGTGCCGGTGATCCGCGATTGCGACAAGAAGGGCCTGCTCGACCTGGCCCGCGACCTGGCCGAGATCTCCAAGAAGGCGCGCGACAAGAAGCTCGGCCCGGCGGAGATGTCCGGCGGCTGCTTCTCGATCAGCTCGCTCGGCGGCATCGGCGGCACCTACTTCACGCCGATCGTCAACGCACCGGAAGTGGCCATCCTGGGCGTCTCCAAGTCGGTGATCAAGCCGGTGTGGAACGGCAAGGAATTCGCGCCGCGGCTGATCCTGCCGCTGTCGCTGTCGTACGACCACCGGGTGATCGACGGCGCGCTCGCCGCGCGCTTCGCCAGCTTCCTCGCCAACCAGCTCGGCGACATCCGCCGGCTGCTGCTCTGACCGGAGGCGATGACGATGGCGAACACGATCGAGATCAAGGTTCCCGACATCGGCGGCCACGACAACGTGCCGGTGATCGAGGTGCTGGTGAAAGTCGGCGATACGGTGGCGAAGGAACAGGGCCTGGTCACGCTGGAGTCGGACAAGGCAACCATGGAGATTCCCTCCAGCGCCGCCGGCGTGATCAGGGAGTTGAAGCTGAAGGTCGGCGACGAAGTTTCCGAGGGGGCGGTGATTGCGGTGCTGGAGGTTACTGGTGAGGCTGCTGCGGCACCGGCGGAAGCCGCGGAGCCGGAAGCGCCCAAGGCCGCTGTACCGACGACGGCCGCCGTTCCGGCGGCCACCCCTCCCCAACCCTCCCCTGCCAGCAGGGGAGGGAGTGACGTGGCACCGCAGGCGGCGGCCGGCACCGGCCGCAAGGCCGACATCGAATGCAAGCTGGTCGTGCTCGGCTCCGGCCCCGGCGGCTACAGCGCCGCGTTCCGCGCCGCCGACCTCGGCGTCGACACCGTGCTGGTGGAGCGCTATGCCAGCCTCGGCGGCGTCTGCCTCAACGTGGGCTGCATCCCATCCAAGGCGCTGCTGCATGCCGCCGCAGTGATCGACGAGGCTGCGGCGATGGGCGCGCACGGCGTCACGTTCGGCGCACCGAAAATCGACATCGACAAGCTGCGCAGCTTCAAGAGCAAGGTGGTCGGCCAGCTCACCGGCGGCCTTGCCGGCATGGCCAAGGCGCGCAAGGTGCGCACGGTCGAAGGCAGTGGTGCGTTCGTGTCGCCGCACGAAATGGAAGTCCAGACGGCCGAAGGTACGAAGCTGATCCGCTTCGAGCACGCGATCATCGCCGCCGGTTCGCAGTCGGTGAAGCTGCCGGCGTTCCCGTGGGACGACGAGCGCGTGGTGGACTCCACCGGCGCGCTGGAACTGAAGGATGTGCCGAAGAACCTGCTGGTCGTCGGCGGCGGCATCATCGGCCTGGAGATGGCCACGGTGTATTCGGCGCTGGGCAGCGCGGTGACCGTGGTGGAATTCATGGACCAGCTGATTCCGGGCGCGGACGCCGACCTGATCAAGCCGCTGGCCAAGCGCCTGGGCGGCAAGCTCAAGGGCGTGCACCTGAAGACCAAGGTGGTCAGCGCCAAGGCCACCAAGAAGGGTATCGAGGTCGGCTATGAAGGCGACAGCATCCCCGAGACCACGCTGTTCGACCGCGTGCTGGTTGCGGTGGGCCGCTCGCCGAACGGCGGCAAGATCGGCGCGGACAAGGCCGGCGTGGCGGTGACCGAGCGCGGCTTCATCAACGTCGACACGCAGATGCGCACCAACGTGCCGCACATCTACGCCATCGGCGACCTGGTCGGCCAGCCCATGCTGGCGCACAAGGCCACCCACGAGGCGCATGTCGCGGCGCAGGCAGTGGCCGGACAGAAGAGCCACTTCGACGCGCGTGTGATCCCGTCTGTCGCCTACACCGATCCGGAAATCGCCTGGGTCGGCGTGACCGAGCGCGAGGCGAAGGAGAAGGGCCTGAAGGTCGGCGTGGGCAAGTTCCCGTGGGCGGCGTCGGGTCGCGCGATCGGTATCGACCGCACCGAGGGTTTCACCAAGCTGATCTTCGACGAGGACACCCACCGCATCGTCGGCGCCGGCATCGTCGGCGTGCACGCCGGCGACCTGATCTCCGAACTGGCGTTGGCGATCGAGATGGGCGGCGAGGCGGCCGACATCGCGCTCACCATTCATCCGCATCCGACCCTGGGCGAGTCGGTCGGCATGGCGGCGGAAGTCTACGAAGGCACCATCACCGACCTGTACCTGCCGAAGAAGAAGTGATCCGAGTTACAGGGAAAAAGCCCGGAGCGATCCGGGCTTTTTTGTGGGCGGGTTTCGGGAAGGACCCGCCCGCGTCCGTGTTCGATCCGAGGCGGCTATTGTCCGGCTCCTCCTGAACGTCGATCATGGCGACATCGCTCGCAGGTTGGCGGGCGCATTGACCAGACAGCGAGGCATCTCATGTCGAAACTTCGCGTCGCGAGCTTTGCCCTTTCCATCGATGGCTATGGCGCCGGACCGGACCAGGATCTCCAGCATCCGCTCGGCCTCGGCGGCCCCGCGCTGATGGAGTGGATCTTCCACACCCGCGCATGGTCGAAGATGCACGGCGGCGACGAGGGTGAGAAGGGCGTCGACAACGGCATGGTGGAGCAGGGCTTCGCCGGCATCGGCGCCTGGATTCTCGGGCGCAACATGTTCGGACCGGTCCGCGGTCCGTGGCCGGACGACGGCTGGAAGGGCTGGTGGGGCGACGAGCCGCCGTACCACACCCCCGTCTTCGTGCTGACGCACCATCCGCGCGCACCGCTCAGGATGGCGGGAGGCACCGAGTTCCGCTTCGTCACCGAAGGTATCCACGCCGTGCTGGAGCAGGCGACCGCTGCCGCGGGTGGCCGCGATGTCCGCCTGGGCGGCGGCGTATCCACCATCCGGCAGTATCTGCGCGCGGGCCTGGTCGACGAACTGCATCTCGCCATGCGGCCGGTCCTGCTCGGCTCCGGGGAACATCTGCTGAACGGCCTCGATCTGCCTGCTCTCGGCTACGAATGCACGGGACACGTCGCGGGCGAACGTGCCACCCATGTGTTCCTGAGCAGGCGGGCGTGACCTGTCGGCCCTGCTGGCCGTGCGCCGTCGTGGGGATCGAGCGTCTGGCCGTGGCGAACGATCGGAACTGGCGATAGTGTCGACTCATTGCCGGCGCTGGAACATCCCCATCAGGACGAGGTCGATATGCCATTGAAAGTATGTCTCGCCGGTGCCACCGGTTGGGCCGGGTCCGAACTGGCGCGAGGGATTGCCGCGGCCGACGACCTCGCGCTGGTCGCCGCGGTCTCGCGCCGGCAGGCAGGGCGGTCACTGGGCGAAGTGCTGGGCGAACCGGAGCTTGCCGCGCCGGTCTTTGCCAGCGCCGCCGAGGCGCTGGCACGGCCCTGCGACGTGTTCGTCGAGTACACCCATCCGGGCAGCGCCAAGGCGAACGTCCTCGCTGCGCTGGGACACGGCGCGCATGTGGTGATCGGCACCTCGGGCCTCACCGATGCGGATTACGCCGAGATCGATGCGCGGGCACGCGAGCGGCAGCGTGGCGTGCTGGCTTGCGGCAACTTCGCGCTCACCGCGGTGCTGCTGATCAAGTTCGCCGAGATGGCGGCCAAGCTGATCCCGCAGTGGGAGCTGATCGACTACGCCAGCGCGGGCAAGCCGGATGCGCCCAGCGGCACCGTGCGCGAACTGGCCACGCGCATGGGCAAGGTGCGCCAGCCGCAGCTGGAGGTGCCGCTGGAGGAAACCCGCGGCCTGCGCGAGACGCGCGGCGGCACGCTGGCCGGCAGCCAGGTGCACGCGCTGCGCCTGCCGGGTTTCGTGATCGGCGCCGAGGCGATCTTCGGCATGCCCGACCAGACGCTGACGATCCGCCACAATGCCGGCAGCAGTGCGAAGCCCTATGTGGATGGTGCGTTGCTGGCGATCCGCAAGGTGTCGGGCCTGGTCGGCCTGCACCGCGGGCTGGATGCGGTGCTGGAGCTGTAGGGCACCCTGCCACACGACTGCAGGAGTGCTCGTGGCCGTGGCAGCGCCCACGTCTTGTGCGCAGGCGACTGCTGACTCAGTTCGCCCGTTCTTGAGCGTGCCGTTGCCATTGCCCCAGCAGCCACGACGCGCCGAGGCAGCCGGCCAGCGCCAGCAGCCAGCGAGTGGTCGGTGCATGCGGGGTCGGCAGGATCGTGACGAACGACGGCAGCCAGGCACTGCCGTACATCGCCACCACGACGCCCGCGGCGACGGCCAGGGCGGCAGCCAGCGCCAAGGTCAGCGCGAATTCGAACGCGGTGCCGGAGGCCGCCCGCCGGGTCGGAACAGCGGCGACGCACCTGGCCAGCTGCTGCGCGAAGTCCGCCGGCAAGGCATCCGGCAACGGTTCACGCAAGGCGCGTGCGAGCAGCCGGTAGCGCCGGCCGCGCGCGTCGTCGCCGGCGGGGTCGAGCTGCAGGCGTTCGCGCCGCATCGCGCGTTCCTGCACCAGCCATTCGCGCTCGTGGGCCGGGTCGTCGAAAGGGGGGATGGGATCGTCGATATGCTGGTTCATGCTGCAACTCCGGTCCGCGCTTCGAGCGCGCCGCGCAGGCGCAGGCGTGAGCGGAACAAGTGGCTCTTGATGGTGCCGCTGGCCAGTCCGGTGATTCGCGCGATCTCCGGGATGCCGGTTTCTTCGAGGTAGTACAGGGTCAGCAGCGTGCGTTGCAACGGTGGCAGCTGCTCGATCGCCGCGTGCAGGTGCCGCGCGGTTTCCTCGTCGGCGCAGGCGGCTTCCAGGTCGAAGTCGTCGCCGACGTTTTCCACCAGGGCGTAGTCATCGTCACTACCGTTGTCGATGAGCGGGATGCGCTTGTGCTGCAGGTGGCGCAAGGCGATGGTGTAGGCCACGCGGCCGATCCACGATTTCAGCGCGCTCTCGTAACGGTACTGGTGCAGGCATTGGTGCACGCGCAGGAAGGTGTCCTGGCACAGCTCGCGTGCGTCCTCGGGGTTGCGCACCATGCGCTGGATGATGTGCCAGCAGAGTCCCTGGTACTCGCGCACGAGCCGTTCGAACGCGCCCGGCCGGTTGGCCAGCACGGCGTCGACCAGTTCGCGGTCGGGGCTGCTGCGGATGTCATCCATGAGCAAGGGATACGCGCAGACGGTGGACGGTTGCAAGTGGACGGCTGCAACCGGCGCGGCGGTGGCTGTATCTAACTTTCCGACAGCCACCATCACCAGATCCACTCACCAGGAGAGAACCATGAATTTCGGCGAATTGATCCCGATCAGCCTGTTTGTCTGCATCGCCTATTCGATCAAGGTCTGCGTCGACGCCATGGTGCGCCGGCACATGGTCAACGCGGGCGGCTCGGAGGAGCTGGTGAACTCGCTGCTGCGCGACGAGGAGCAGCGCCGGCGCCATTCCTCGCTGCGCTGGGGCATCGTGCTGGTGGCGCTGGCGGCCGGTTTCGGGCTGATCCAGTGGTACGGCTGGCAGGAAGTCACCCCGGGCATGATCGCCGTGCTGGCCGGCGCGACGGGCCTGGGCAACCTGGCGTTCTTCGCGATCTCGCGGCGGATCGGCTAGATTCACCGGCGGGATACCGCCGCCATGTCGGCACGCCATGAAGTGAGCCGACCGCATGAACGAACAACTGCTGTTCAACCTGGTGGACCTGGCTGGCACGTTCGCGTTCGCGATCAGCGGCGCGACCGCGGCACGGCGCTGCAATCTCGACCTGTTCGGTATCCTGGCGGTCGCCTACATCACCGCCTGCGGCGGCGGCATCGCGCGCGACCTGTGCATCGGCGCGGTCCCGCCGGCGGGCCTCTCCGACTGGCGTTACCTGTTCACCGCGATGGTCGCCGCTTTGCTCACGATCGTGGCGTACCGGTGGGTGGAGCGGCTGACCTACCCGGTGCGTCTGTTCGACGCGATGGGGCTGGGCCTGTTTGCGGTGTACGGTGCGCACAAGGCGCTGCTGTTCGGCCACAACGCTGAAGTGGCGATCCTGCTCGGCATGATCACCGCGATCGGCGGCGGCGTGGCGCGCGACGTGTTGCTGGCGCGCGTGTCGGTGGTGCTGCAGAAGGAGATCTACGCCCTGGCCGCACTGGCCGGTGCCGCGCTGGCGGTGGTCGGCGAACACCTGCACTGGCCCGTGCTGTGGGCGACCTGGTTGCCGATCCTGCTGTGCTTCGCGTTGCGCGTCCTGTCGCTGTACCTCCACTGGAACCTGCCGCGCTTCGGCCTCGGCCGCGCCGACAGCTGACGCCTGCCCGATGGCGTGAGCTTGCGCACGTTCGCACGACGCCTGCACAAACGAAGGGGCCGGATCGCACGATCCGGCCCCTTCATGACACGGGACGCTCAGTGGTGATGATGGTGCTTGGTGTGGCCCTTGGCTGTGTGCTTGCCCTTGTTCTTGTCGTTGGCGACCGGGCTGACGGCCTTGCCGACGTTGGTGTCGTCCGCCTTCGCCTCGTTTGCGGCGGTGGACACGGCGTCGCCGTGCGAGTCGTGGTTCATCGACGCCGACGGCGGGCTCGGCGGGGTGTGGCCACCGCCATGCTGCGGTGCCGCCAGGGCGTACGACAGCGGCAGGGCGAAGGCAGCGGCGATCAGGGCGGCGGTGATGGTCTTGGTCATGGCGTAACCTCGGTTGGGTTGGACCATGCGGCGCATGGTGAAATCACGATAGGGCTGTGCAAGGACGGCAGAATGAACGGCAGATATGCGCAGGAAATTGCGTGAGAACCGCGTCACGCGGGCGGCGTGCCGGCGTCGCGCCACTCGTCCGCAGATGGCGTCAGCCCGCGCCGAACAGGTCTGCCTGCGCCTGGTAGCTGTCGCGGTCGACGAATCCGGCCAGGCCCACGCCGACCAGGCGGTAGCGGCTGTCGGCGGGGCGTTCGATTCGTTCGCGCAACGCGCAGGCGATGTCGGCCAGCTCGCTGGCGGATTGCGGGCGCAGTACCGGCGTGAGGCTGCGGGTGAGGGTATGGAAGTCCGCGGTCTTCAGTTTCAGCACCACGGTGCGCGCGACGCGGGCATGTTCGTGCTGATAGCCGGCCCACGCCTTGTCGGCGAGCCGGCGGATGTGTGGTTCGAGCTCCTCCAGCAGCAGGTCGTGCTCGAAGGTGTCTTCGGCGGAGATCTGCAGGGTGGGGCGCTCCGGCTGCACCGGGTGCTCGTCGATGCCGTGTGCCAGTTCGTGCAGGCGCCGGCCCCAACGACCGAAACGCTGCTCCAGTTCCGCCTGTGCGAATGCGCGCAGTTCGCCCACGGTGCCGATGCCGAGCACCGCCAGTTTCGCTTCCATCACCTTGCCCACGCCGGGCAGGCGGCCGACCGGCAGCGGGGTGAGGAACGCCTCGACCTGCAGCGGGCGCACCACGAACAGGCCGTCGGGCTTGCGGAAATCCGAGGCGATCTTGGCCAGGAACTTGTTCGGCGCCACGCCGGCCGATGCGGTCAGCTGCGTTTCCTCGCGGATCGCCGCGCGGATCGCCTCGGCGACAGCGGTGGCCGAGGGCAGGCCGCTCAGCGTGTGGGTGACGTCGAGGTAGGCCTCGTCCAGCGACAGCGGCTCGATCAGCTCGGTGTGCCGCGCGAAGATTTCGCGGATCTGCCGTGACACCGCCTTGTAGCGCAGGAAATCCGGCGGCACGAAGATCAGCTGCGGACATAGCCGCTCGGCACGGATCGCCGGCATCGCCGAGCGCACGCCGAACACGCGCGCCTCGTAGCTGGCCGCGCACACCACCGAACGTGCGCCGCGCCAGGCCACCGCCACCGGCTTGCCGCGCAGCGACGGGTCGTCGCGTTGCTCCACCGACGCGTAGAACGCGTCCATGTCGACGTGGAGAATCTTGCGTGGGGCGGAGGACAAGCGCGTGGCCGGACCAGTGGGGACCGGGCCATTCTAGCGAGCGGCACGCGTCGCGCCGAACCAAGGTTCAGCGACGTCGACGCCCGCGCCACTCGAACACCGCCAGCGCGGCGCTGGCCAGCACGAACGGCAGTGCGGTGTAAGTCAGCCGGTAGCACAGGATCGCGGCGAGCAGGTCGGCGCGCGCCTCGGGCGGAAACGACGCCAGCATGATCGTCTCGAACACGCCCAGCCCGCCCGGCGCATGGCTGACGATGCCGGCCAGCACGGCGGCCACGTAGATCGGCAGGAAATCCACGAACGGCGGCGCGCTCGCCGCCGGCAGCAGCACATACAGCGCGCCGAGCGCGGCCAGCATCTCCACGCCGCCGACCAGCATCTGCGCGGCGGCGATGCGTGCGCTGGGCAGCGCCAGCGTCAATCGCCCCAGCGCGAGCACGCGCGGGCGTGCCAGCCAGGCGAGCAGCGCGGCCAGCAACAGCAGTAGCGCCACGCCCGGCCAGCGGCCCCAGCCCTGCGTGATCGCGGGTTGCCAGCACAGCGCGCCGGTGATCACCACCGCGAAACCCAGCCCCACACCGAACCCGGCCAGCGCCACGATGCGCGCGATGTCGCCGGCACCCAGCCCG
Organism: Rhodanobacter thiooxydans; assembly: GCF_030291135.1. Lineage (NCBI taxonomy): Bacteria > Pseudomonadati > Pseudomonadota > Gammaproteobacteria > Lysobacterales > Rhodanobacteraceae > Rhodanobacter > Rhodanobacter thiooxydans. Next base: position 514,107 of record NZ_CP127409.1, read on the forward strand.
GCGGTGGCGTAGATGCGGTAGCGCAGCGCGGTGCCGGTGATCGCGTGGAAACCCAGCGTGTTCGAGATGCCCTGGGTGACCGCGCCGGCGAACGCGGCCAGCTTCGCCGGGATGCGGTCGCCCACCACGGTGCGCGCGGCCAGCACGTCGAACATCGCCAGCATCGTCAGGCTGAGCAGCGCCGCCCCGGCCGAACACGCGATGCGCCAACCCGGCAACTGCGACCAGGCCGCTGCCACGTCGTGCCAGCTGAGGTGGGTGACGTAGCGATGCAGCAGCCACAGCGCCAGGGCAAACGCCGCCAGCGAACTCGACCACGACAGCAGGCGCAGCCAGCGTACGGGCGAACCGGCGGGAGCGTGCGGGTCCGCCATGCTCAGCGCGCTTCCGCCAGCGCGGCCGACGACAGCCGGGCGGCCACGTCCCGTGCCAGTCGCTCGGCGGCGGCCGGGTGTGCGGCCAGGTGCAGGAACGGTTCGATCAGCTCCAGCTCCATCACCAGGAAACGCCCGCCGCTGACCACGCCGTCGACGCGCACGTAGGCGTGGTCGCCATGGCCGATCGCGGCCACCGCCGCCAGTGCGCGGTTGGCCGCGGCCAGGATCGCGGCATCGGGTTGCGCCGGCTCGGCGCTGCCGCCGTACTCGCCCTGCACGCGGTAGTCGCCGGCGGCCGGGCGCTTGATCACCGCATGGCTGAACGTACCGGCGAAATACAGCAGCGACCATTCGCCGTCGCTGACGATCTCCGGCACGAACGGCTGTACCAGGTAGTCGTGGCCGCGCGGCAGTTGCGCCACGGCATCGGCGAACGCCGCGTCGCCGGCCGTGCCGCGCAGCGTGTGCCACGCGCTGCCGCTGACGCTGGGCTTGATCACCACCGGCTGCCCCGCCATCGCCGCCAGCACGCCGGGCAGCGCGGCGGCACTGGCCAGCCGGGTGGGGATGATCGCCACGCCATGCTGCGCGAGTTCGAGCAGGTAGCGCTTGTCGCTGTTCCAGCGCAACAGCGCGCTGTCGTTGATGGTGGGGACGCCCAGCGCATCGAGCCGGTCCAGCCAATGCAGGAACGCCGCGTGGTGCTTGAAGTAGTCCCAGATGGTGCGGATCAGCACCGCGTCGAATGCCGACCAGTCCACCGCCGGGTCGTTCCACACGCAGACCACCGGCTGGATATCCAGCCGCTGCAGCGTAGCGGCCAGGTGTGCGTCGTCAGGCTGGATCGAGGGATGGTCGGCGGAGGTGGCGACGGCGAGCCGGCGAGGAACAGCGTGCGTGGACATGGCGACACCTCCAGGAGTGGAAAGGGCGCCCTTGCACTGGAGTCGCCAGCCGAGCGTGGCGGGCATGGCCCGCTGCAGCACCCCTCGGCGGCGATGGCGCAGCGCGCGTCGCTGCGTCACCAACCGGCACAGTCTTCCGGCGCGGCCGGCGCTTGTCAATTTGCCGGCCGGCACGGCCGCATGTCGTACGGGACTGGTCGAACCGGCGTCGACAATGGCAAGGTAGCCGGATGCTGACCGAACCCGCCAATGCCTATGCCCGCCGCCTGAACACCTGGGACGCCGCGATGATCGTCATCGGTGGCGTGATCGGGGCAGGCATCTTCCTCACCCCGGCCACGGTGGCGCGCAACACGTCGTCGGGCACGGAGGTGCTGGTGCTGTGGGCGATCGGCGGCCTGCTGACCCTGGCCGGCGTGCTGTGCTACGCCGAGCTGGGCGCGCGGCGGCCGCAGGCGGGCGGCATCTACGTCTACCTGCGCGAGGCGTTCGGGCTGCTGCCGGCATTCCTGTTCGGCTGGACCATGGCGCTGATCAACTACCCGGGCAGCGTCGCCGCGGTGGCCACCATGTTCGCCGAATATTTCTGCACGGCGGTCGGCCTGCCGCAGCTGTACGTGAAGCCGGCGGCGGTGGGCGCGATCGTGTTCATCGTCGGCGTGAACCTGTTCGGCATCCGTGCCGGCGCGTGGATGCAGAACGTGTTCACGGTGCTGAAGCTGGCGGCGATCGCGCTGCTGGTGGTCGCCGGGCTGGTGCTGGCGCACGGCCACCTCGGTCTGGCGCCGGTGGCGGAGGCCAGCCACCCGGCGTCGCCATGGTCGTTCGTCGGCGCCTTGCTGCCTGTGCTGTTCACCTACGGCGGCTTCCACTACCTCAATGACCTCGCCGGCGAAGTGCGCGACCCGCAGCGCACGTTGCCGCGCGCGCTGGGCCTGGGCATGGCCGGCGTGGTGCTCTGCTACCTGCTGGCCAACTTCGCCTACCTGGCGGGCTTGGGTCACGCCGGCCTCGCCGCCAGCCAGGCACCGGCGGCGGACCTGATGCGCCGGCTGTTCGGTGCACACGGCGCCACCGTGATCGCGGTGGGCATCGCCTGTTCCACCTTCGGCTACTGCAGCATCGCGATCGCCGGCGGCGCGCGCGTGCTGCAGACGATGGGCGCAGACGGCGTGTTCTTCCGCGCCGCGGGCCGCGTCGATGCGCGCACGCGCGCGCCGCAGATCGCGCTGGCCCTGCTCGGCGCCTGGGCGGTGGTGCTGACCCTGTCGGGCAGCTTCAACCAGCTGCTCAACTACACCACGGTCGGCGAGTGGCTGGGCCACGTGTTCGGCATCGGCACGCTGTTCTGGTACCGCAAGCACTTCATCGACGATCCGGCGCCGTACCGGGTGCCGTTCTACCCGCTGCTGCCGCTGGTCTTCGTGATCACCGTGTTCGGCGTGATCGTGGCCAGCGCGATCCACGCGCCGAGCGACGCCGGCATGAGTCTGGCGATCATCGCGCTGGGCGTGCCGGTGTACTACGGCTGGCAGCGCTGGGCGCGCCGTCAGCCGGGTTGAGGCATTACGCTCCATAGGGCGGGCACTGCCCGCCGGCTTCCGGCTTCGTGATGCAAGAGCGGCGGGCGGTGCCCGCCCTACAAAGTGCGAGGGCCGATGATGAAACGTCTTGCATGGATCTGGCTTGGCCTGTGCGGTCTCGGTACCTGCCACGCTGCGGGCGTGGTTGACCTGGCGGCCAGCGATGCCAGGGTTCGCATCAGCCTCGACCACGTGCAGCGCATCGGCGGTACCGAACGCGCCGGCGACGGCGTGGCGCAGCAGCGCTATGCGTTCCAGCCGGCGGCGCAGCCGCAGCTCGTGATCGCGCCGGCGAGCGGCGCATGGGACTGGTCGGGCCAGGGCGAACTTCGCCTGCGCGTGCAGAACGCGATGCCGTGGGCGGTGACGCTGATGGTGGAGATCGACGGCGCGGCGGACCAGCGCCTGCAGGCGACGGTCGGTGTGCCGGCCGGGCCGGCGCAGACGCTGGTGGTTCCGCTGCAGGCGACCTCGCCGCGCGGCGAAGGCATGCAGGTGGGGCCACCGATGCCGTTCGACGACCGCGGCCAGCCGACTCTGCTGGCAACCACCGTGCAGGGCACGCTGGACCTGCGCAAGGTCGGTGCGATCCGGCTCGGCATGCCCGCGCCGCAAGCGGCGCAGACCTTGCTGCTCGGCCGCGTCGACGTGATGCCGGGCGTGGCTACCCTGCGTGACGCGTACGCCGGCATCGTCGACTGCTACGGGCAATACACCCGCGGCCGCTGGCCGGAGAAGATCGGTTCCGATGCCGCGCTGCGTGCGGCAGTGCAGGCGAAGCCGGCCGCGCTGCAGCGCGCCGGGCTGGATGCGTACGGCGGACGTCTGGACGTCCAGGGTCTGCACAAGACCGGCTGGTTCCACACGCAGAAGCGGGATGGCCGCTGGCACCTGGTGACGCCCGACGGCCATGCGTTCTTCTCGCTCGGCGTCAACGCGGTGGTCACCGACGGCGGGCGCAGCTATGTCGAGGGCCGCGAGTCCATGTTCCGCGACCTGCCGCCGGACCGCGGCGAATGGGCGGCGTTCTACGGCCATGACGACAACCGCAACCCGGAGCAGGGCGCCAGCCGCGGCATCGGCTACCACCACGGCCGCTGGTTCGATTTCTACGCGGCCAACCTGTATCGCGTCGACGGCAAGGACTGGCTGGCGGCCTGGCGCACGCGCGCGCTGCAACGGCTGCCAGCGTGGGGCTTCAACACTCTCGGCAACTGGAGCGACGACGCGCTGGGGCAGGCGCACCGCTTGCCGTACACCCGCTCGATCGACATCGGTGGCGACTATGCCAGCGTTTCGAGTGGCTACGACTACTGGGGTCGCATGCCCGACCCGTTCGACCCGCGCTTCGTGCAGGCCGCCGAGCGGGCGGTGATCAAGGCCAGCGCCGGCGTGCGCGACGATCCGTGGCTGCTCGGCTACTTCGCCGACAACGAGCTGGCCTGGGCCGGCAGCGGCCCGCAAGGCCGTTGGGGCCTGGCGCTGGGCACGTTGGCCGGCGAGGCGAACAGCCCGGCCAAGCGAGCCTTCATCGCGATGCTGCGCAAGCAGTACGTCACGCCGGAAACGCTGGCCGCGGCGTGGGGCATCGCGCTCGCCTCATGGGATGCGCTCGACGCCACCGGCTTCGCCGCGCCCGCGCCGAACGAGGCACATCCGGCGATCGCGCGCGACTACAGCACGTGGCTGCGCCGCTACGCCGACACCTACTTCCGCACCGTGGCCGAAGCGATCCGCCGCCACGACCCGCACCACCTGTTCCTCGGCGGCCGCTTCGCGGTGCGCACGCCCGAGGCTGTCGCTGCCTGCGCCGTGTACTGCGACGTGCTCAGCTTCAACGTCTACGCCGACCTGCCGCAGCACGGCCTTGACCTCGCCGCGCTGCATGCGCTCAACAAGCCCGTGCTGATCGGCGAATTTTCGTTCGGCTCCACCGATCGCGGCCCGTTCGGTGCGGGACCGGAGGCCGTCTGGAACGAGCAACAGCGCGGCGAGGCCTACGCGAAGTTCGTTGCCGCGGCAGCGAGCGATCCGAACATCGTCGGCGCGCACTGGTTCGACTACGCCGACCAGCCCGTCACTGGCCGCGTGCTCGACGGCGAGAACAGCCATTTCGGACTGGTGGGGATCACCGATATTCCGTTTGGTGGGTTTGTGGAGGCGGTGCGCGCAGCGAACCGGCGCCTAGATAGCGGAAGACCTCATTGAGTGCGTCCCATGACGTGCGTGCGAGGTAAGTGCATATGATTTATCTGCGTTACCCTTCGCCCCAACTCCGATAGTCAGGCGATGCAATACGGTTTACATGCGTAGCCAGACGCCCAAATCTCTACCTTTACCACCGCCTACGATCACGGCATCGCATGCTTGATTGCCGGAGTTGTGCGCGCGCCATTTTCTGGCTCTTGCGCGAGACAGGTAGCCAACTTTCATATTACCGATCGACACACTCACTGCCTTCGGATCGTATTCGTTGTCATCTTCGGGCGCGACTACAGCACGGCACCCATGCCGGACCTCACCAGGGCCGACGATGGATCGAAGTGCTGTCTGATAGTTCGACTCGCCCACGATCTGCTGGTTGTAGCCGTCAGCGTATGAACGCAACCCCGTCGTCTTTTTGTTATGGCGATTTGCTCCGAGCATGGCATCCGGAAATTTCACGCAAAGAAACACAAGTGCGACGGCGGCTACGGCAATCCAGATCCACATTGCAGACTTCTCCGAGCACTGATCTGAAGCGATTTTGTCACGGGACGAGCGATGGGGTGAGGTGATGAAATCAAAGCGGACGGAGGTAATTAAACCTGTACCGGTTCTGGTTACCTGAGAAAACCGCGCGGCGATTCACACCACGCTGGGTAACGCGCCATGGAATTCCCAAGTCTGGGGGGATGTGAATCAGGCATTCCTCTCGTCGCGCTCGCGCCGCCGATGCTCCCCCTCGGCCATCGCCTTGAACCGGTTCAGTGACTGCAGCCACAGCGCGTTGTGTTCGGCTTCGTGTTCGCTGCCGGCATCGGGTACGCGGTTGAAGGGGATGCGCATCGGCGCGGCGTCGTGCGCCAGTGCGTCCTGCATGCCGCCGAAGTAGACCTTGTTGAGGCCGAACTTCGTGTTGATGCGGTCGATCACCGCATCGACATCGCGTTGTGGCGTGGTCGGCGCGAACAGCGAGCCGCTGCTTTGCGTGCGCGGCACCAGGCGCATCAGGGTCACGCTGACCGACAGCGGGGTGGCATTGGCGGGGCCGGGTAGCGGGCGGCGGCGGTCGCCGCTGTCGAGCATGCCGCTGAGCAGGCGCAGCAACTCGCGGCTGTCGTCGGTGGGGTCGAACGCGAGGTCGCGTTCCCAGCGCTGGTCGTGGCCGATGAAGCGGATGCGCACGGCCAGAGCGCCGCCGAGCATCTCCTCGCGGCGCAGGCGCATGGCCGCCTTCACCAGCAGTTTCTTCAGCACCGCGCGGGTGCCGGCGGCGTGGCGCAGTTCCGGGCCGAGCACGTGCGAGTGGCCGATCGAGCCGCGTGCGGTGGGTGCGACGGGCAGCCATGCGCCGCGCAGCAGGCCCCACATGCGTTCGCCTTCGATGCCACCCCAGGCGCGGCGCAGCACCAGCTTCGAGGCGGCGGTGAGCTGGGCCACGCTGGTGATGCCGGCTTCGAGCAGGCGCATTTCCATCGACGGGCCGATGCCGCACAGGTCGCGCAGCTTCAACTCGTGCAGCGCGTGTGGCAGGTCGGCCAATTCGATCACGGTGAGGCCGTCGGGTTTCCGCATGTCCGAGGCGGTCTTGGCCAGGAAGTCGTTCGGCGCGATGCCGATCGAGCAGCGGATCGCGCCGCCGGGCGCGGCCAACGCGATCTCGTCCTTCACCTGCTGCGCGATCGCCTCGGCGACCTCGCGCCGGCGCTGGCGGCCGACCAGTTCGCAGGCGACCTCGTCGATCGAGCCGACGTGGCCGATCGGTATCGCGTGGTCGATCGCCTGCATCAGCTGGTGGTGCCAGTGCACATAGCGCTCCGGCCGTGCCACGCGGATGGCGATGCCGGGGCACAGCCGCCGTGCGTCGCGCACCAGCGTGCCGGTGCCGACGCCACATGCCTTCGCTTCATAGCTGGCGGCGATCAGGCTGGTGGTTTCGGCGGCCACTGGCGCCACGCCGACCGGGCGCCCGCGCAGGCTCGGTTCCTCGTGCTGCTCGACCGAGGCGAAGTAGCTGTTGAAGTCGACGAACAGGCTGCGCAGGTTCATGGCACATCTCTCAAGCGGCCCGATGGTATAGCGCAGGCGGATCTCGCTGCGGGAGACGCCGGCACGGCCATCGGTTAGGCTGGCGCAACCGCCGGGGAGAGCGGATGGCGCGGGGTGCCGTCCGGGCGGTTTCCTTCCATTGACCAGGGGGTTGTATGGGTACTTCGATGTTGGCCGCGCTGGCTGGCATGGGCCTGTTCGCGATGCTGGTGATGATCGTGGTGGGCATCCTGCTGGCGGCGCTGATGCTGAGCGTGGCGTTCCGGCTGGTGGTCGGCTACATGCCGTCCTACCTGCGCGCAATCGGCGCGCTGGTGCTGACCTGGATTGCGGTGGCCATTGCGATGGTGGTGGTGGGCATGGTCTCGCACGGCAGCACGGGCGGGTTGCTGTCGCTGGTGGTGCAGTTCCTGGTCGGCGCCGCCGTGGTGAACTACCTGCTGCTGGCGCAGAACGGCAGCCAGATCGGCTATGGCAAGGCGTGCATGGTGCAGCTGGTCTACAGCGTGATCGGCATCGTGCTGGGGGTGATCATCTTCGGCATCATGCTGGTGTTCTTCGGCAGCATGCTGGCGCACGCGTGAGTTGTGCGCGGGGCGGGCAAACCGCCCCGCGCGTCTTCGTGGATCTCAGGCCAGGCTGGTGGCGACGCCGAAGCTGATCGCCATGATCACCGCCACCGCCATGCAGGCGCTGCCGGGGCGGATGCGGCGGGCGTCGATGCGCGGCACCAGCCGCCACAGCAGCACGCTGCCGATCAGCATGTCCAGCACCAGCATCCAGCGCAGCAGGCCGGAGCTCAGCAGCGCGCCATAGGGCGGATGCAGGTGGCCTTCGTACGCGGCCACGCCGACCACCAGCAGCAGGCCGATCAGGGTCCACAGCAGGCAGGCGAGGTAGATGCGGTTGAACACCACCGCGCAACGCTCGGCCCAGCGCAATACGGACCAGCCGAGCAGGGCGAACACCAGCGCAGCCATGCTGCTGTACAGCACCCACCAGAGCAGGCTGCTGATCACGGTAAGCAGGGTGGTCATGTGACTTGCTTGAATCCCAGTTTGCGCAGCAGCTTGGCCATCAGCCAGGCCGGGCCGATCAGCAGGTAGGAAAGATCGGTGAGGAAACTCGGCTTGCGCCCCTCGAACTTGTGCCCGATGAACTGGCCGATCCAGGCGACCACGAACACGCCGACCGCGAGCCAGCACAGCTGCGCGGCGCCGAGCTGCCCATACAGGAAGTTGGTGAGCAGGCCGAGCAGCGCAAACACGATCAGCAGTCCGACCGCCAGCCGGTGCGAGCGCTTCCAGTACCAGTAGAACGCCAGCACCATCACCAGCACCGCCCAGGAACCCGGGCGCAGCTGGCTTACCGGCACCGGGATCGCCCACAGCAGCGCGATCACCGACCACACGATCGGCGGCACGCAGAACCAGTGGAACATCTGGTTGGTCGGGTTTTGATGGTCGCCGCTGTAACTGTCGAGCCAGTCCTGCATGGTGCGCATGAGCGTTCCCCCCGATGGAACCTTCAGTCGAGCCGGATACCGGCCAGCCGCTGCAGCGCCTCGGCGTACTTGGCGGCGGTGCGTGCGATCACCTCGTCCGGGATCACCGGACCGGGCGCGGTCTTGTTCCAGTGCTGCGTCTCCAGCCAGTCGCGCACGAACTGCTTGTCGTAGCTGGGCGGGCTGATGCCCACGCGGTATTCGTCAGCCGGCCAGAAGCGCGAGGAGTCCGGGGTCAGCATCTCGTCCATCACGTACAGCTTGCCGTCCGCATCGGTGCCGAACTCGAATTTTGTGTCGGCGATGATGATGCCGCGCTCGGCCGCATAGGCGGCGGCCCAGCGGTAGATCGCCAGGGTGGCGTCGCGCACTTGGTTGGCCAGGTCGGCGCCGACCGCGTCCACCACCGCATCGAAGTTGACGTTCTGGTCGTGGTCGCCCACCGCGGCCTTGGTCGACGGCGTGAAGATCGGCGCGGGCAACTGCTGCGCCTGCTTGAGGCCGGCGGGCAGCGCGATGCCGCACAGCGAGCCGGTGGCTTGGTAATCCTTCCAGCCGGAACCGATCAGGTAGCCGCGGGCGATCGCTTCCACCGGCACCGGCTTCAGCCGCCGCGTCACCACGGCGCGCTTCTCGTACAGCTTGAGGTCGGTGCCGGGCGGCAGCACCTCGGCCAGCGGCACGTCGAGCAGGTGGTTCGGTACCAGGTGCGCGGTCTTGCCGAACCAGAAGTTGGAGATCTGGGTGAGCATCTCGCCCTTGCCGGGGATCGGGTTCGGCATCACCACATCGAACGCCGACAGCCGGTCGGTGGCGACCATCAGCAGCCGATCGTCGGACAACGCGTAGACATCGCGCACCTTGCCGCGGTGGATCAGCTCAAGGCCGGGCAGGTTCGATTGCGGCAGGGTGGTGGGCACGGCGGCGGGTTCCACGTGGCGGGGAAGCGCCCATTCTAGCCGCTGCGGCCGCGGCGCCGGGAACGCCACCCTGGGGAATCCGGGGGCGCTGCTAGAATTGGCGGCCTGTGGCCCCCATTGGTTGCCGATGCGAACCTTATTGACCGCGGCGCTGTGCCTGCTCGCCGCCCTCCCGCTCCGTGCACAGACTCCGACGCCGCCGACCCGGCTGGGCCTGTGTGCGGCCTGCCACGGCGCCAGCGGCCACGCCGGCATGCCTGGCGTGCCGCACCTGGCCGGCCAGCGGCTGGACTACCTGCGCGACGCGCTGAAGCAATACCGCGACGGCCGCCGCAACATCCCGGTGATGCGCGCCGCGATCGGCCCGGTCAGCGACGCCGAACTCGACGCGCTGGCGCGCTGGTACAGCGCGCAGCCGCCCCAGGGGAATCCATGAGCTACACCTACACGCTGTGGTTCGCCTTCTTCGGCCTGCTCATCGGCCACCTGCCCGGCGCCATCACCGGCGCGGTGCTGGGCTTCGTCTTCGACAACATGCGCTACAGCCAGCGCAAGCACGCCACGCCGGAAGCCGGCGGCTTCGTCGGCCCGCTGTTCACCCTGCTCGGTGCGGTGGCGAAGTCCGATGGCCGCGTGTCGGAGCAGGAGATCGCGGTCGCCGAGCGCCTGATGACGCGGATGAACCTGGGTGCCGAGCAGCGCAAGCAGGCGGTGGTCAGCTTCAACGTCGGCAAGCAGCCGGAGTTCGACGTCACCCAGACCATCACCGCGTTGCGCAACTGGGTCGGCCTGCGTCGCGACCACGCGTTCCCGGTGCTCGACGTGGTGATCGAGACCGTGCTGGCCGAGGGCAACCCGCCGCCGGAGAAGATGTCGATCCTGCGCCAGCTGGCGTTCGCGCTGCGCATCAGCGACATGGAACTGATGGCGCTGATGGCGATGAAGGGCTACGCGTGGAACGCCGGCCCCGGCGGTTCGCGCGGTCACGCTTACGGCACCGGCGGTGGCTACGTGCCGCCGCAGCGCGCGCCGCAGGGGCCGGACCCGTACGCAGTACTCGGCATCGACCGCAACGCCGACGACCGCGCGGTGAAGCGCGCCTATCGCAAGCTGATCTCCGAACACCACCCCGACCGCCTCGGCGACCTGCCCGACGACATGCGCAAGCGTGCCGAAGCGCGCGCCAGCGAGATCAATGCGGCGTACGACCGGATCAAGGAACAACGCGGCTTCAAATAGGCGGAATATTCTCCCTCCCCTGCAAGGCAGGGGAGGGCCGAGGAGGGGTTGCTCTTGATCTTCGAGTCAAGAGCGCACCCCCTCCTCCCAGCCTCCCCCTGCTGCGCAGGGGGAGGAGCCCGGCGGCAACGTCGTGGCAGACTTGCAAACGTCCTCATCCTGGTCATCGCCATGTCCAAGCAATCTCCGATCATCGCCCCGTCCATCCTCGCCGCTGATTTCGCCCGACTCGGCGAGGACACCGCCGCTGCGCTCGCCGCCGGCGCCGACTGGGTGCATTTCGACGTGATGGACAACCATTACGTGCCGAACCTCACGATCGGCCCGATGGTGCTGCAGTCGCTGCGCAAGTACGGCATCACCGCGCCGATCGACGTGCACCTGATGGTCAAGCCGGTCGACCGCATCGTGCCGGACTTCGCCAAGGCCGGCGCCAGCCTGATCAGCTTCCATCCGGAGGCCAGCGAACACATCGATCGCACGCTGGGCCTGATCAGGGAATCCGGTTGCCAGGCCGGGCTGGTGTTCAACCCGGCCACGCCGCTGGATTACCTCGACTACGTGATGGACAAGCTCGACCTGATCTTGATCATGTCGGTGAACCCGGGTTTCGGCGGGCAGAAGTTCATTCCCGGCGCGCTGGAGAAACTGCGCCAGGCGCGGGCGCGCATCGACGCCAGTGGCCGTGCGATCCGGCTGGAGATCGACGGCGGCGTCACCGCGCAGAACATCGGCGCGATCGCCGCGGCCGGCGCCGACACCTTCGTGGCCGGCTCGGCGATCTTCCACGCGCCGGATTACCGCGCCGAGATCGCCGCCATGCGTCAGGCGATCGCTTGAGCATTCCCGCCGCCTTGCAGCGTGCGGTTGTCGAATCGCGCGCATAAAAATCCCGACGCAGTGAGCGACTGCGTCGGGATAAACGTCGTCGGAGACGTGAGAGGAAACACCATTGATTGGTGTGCCGGCACGACTGCTTCACAGGGAGGGGGAACCGTCGTGCCGGCACGTTCCACGGCAAGAGGAACGGTACCAATCAGTAATACTGACCGGGGTGATCGGGTTTGGTTCCCGGGAGATTTCTGAACGGCTGAGGCCGCAGTCCTGTCCCGTGCGGGGTCAAAAAAATCCCCTCGCGGGGAGGGGACAAGGAACCACCATGGGGGACGGAATGCGGGTCGTGGAACGGCTACAGGGGTTGCCAGTCGGGATCGACCTGCTCTTGCCCCGCATCCGGCACGATTCCCTTCGCGCCGGATGCACCGCCATCTTCCACGGAGAAGGGATCGAACAAGGACGGGTCGAAACAGGACTTGAACATGGCGTTCACCTCACAGGCTGAGTAGTACGCCGAGCAGCAGGGCGCCCCATGCCAGCATCACGCGCAGCGGCTCGAAACCGTGCAGTTCGGCGTTGGGATCGCGTTCGGGGGATTCGATCTGCGGCATGGGTGGACTTCCTGCAGGTGGCTTGATGCACATCAAACCGCCGGCGTGGGCGTTGGCGCCGGCACAATCGGGCCGCGCGGCTGCCGGCATGTGGCGAAACGCGGGCAAGTGCAGCACATGGCTTGCGTACGCGCGGCCCGCATAGCACGCTGCGCGCACCACCACAGGGAGCGCGCCATGGGCCGCAGCATTGCCATCGTCGAGGACGAACCGCTGATCCGCGCCAACTACGTCGAGGCGCTGAACCGCTTCGGCTACGACGCGCGCGGCTACGGCTCGCGCCAGGAAGCGTCCAGCGCGTTCGCGATGCGCCTGCCTGAACTGGTGATCATCGACATCGGCCTGGGCGACGAGCCGGAGGGCGGCTTCGACCTGTGCCGCGAACTGCGCGCGAAGTCGGCCACGCTGCCGCTGATCTTCCTCACCGCGCGCGACTCGGATTTCGACGTGATCTCCGGCCTGCGCCTGGGCGCCGACGACTACCTCAGCAAGGACACCAGCCTGCACCAGCTGGCCGCGCGCATCGCGGCGCTGTTCCGCCGGATCGAGTCGCTGAAGGTACCGGCGTCCAGCGAGACGGTGATCGAGCACGGGCCGCTGAAGCTGGAATCCGAGCGCATGCGCATCAGCTGGAACGGCGAGGAGATCCCGCTCACCGTCACCGAGTTCTGGATGGTGCACACGCTGATCCGCTTCCCCGGCCACGTGAAGAACCGCGACCAGCTGATGCGCGAGGCCGAGCTGGTGGTGGACGATGCCACCATCACCTCGCACATCAAGCGCATCCGCAAGAAGTTCATCGCGGTGGCGCCGGAGTTCGACGCGATCGAGACCGTGCACGGCGTCGGCTACCGGTGGAAGCCGTGAGGCGGCGCTTGCTGCCGGCGCTGGCGTGCCTGCTGTTCGCCGTCGTGGCGCAGGCCGCCGGCAAGGATGACGACGTGCTGGCGCGCGGCGCCCGCGATGGCGACGCGCCGGCCTGGGCGATCAGTGCGGCCACGCCGACCGGCTGGACCCGCGACTGTTGCACCTACGCGCGCGCGATCGGCGTCAATGCGGTGGTGTACCAGGGTGAATGGAGCGGCAAGCCGCAGCGGGTGATGGTGCTCAACGTGTGGCCGCGCCAGCTGGCCACGCTGGCCGACGAGGTGCAGGCCGACCGCAAGCGCTACCTGCAGCACGACCCCGCCGGCAAGGTGTCCGGCTTCGCCGTGCGGCATCCGGCGATGCCATGCGAGGCTTCGGTCTACCAGGGTAGCGACCACATCGACGACGTGCTGGTGTTCTGCGATCCGGGCGCGGCCAGCGGCGTGCGGCTGAGCTGGTCGATGGCGTTCGACGACGCCGATCCGTCGCGCCGTGCGCTGCTCGACGACTTCATGCGCGTGGTGGTGACCACGCGCTGGGCCAAGGATGCCGTGACGCCGTCCGCGCATGGCCGCTGATCGCCGGCCCCGATGACCCTGCGCCGCAAGCTGCTGCTGGTCGCGTTGTGCACGCTGGCGCTGCCGGTGGCCGGCTGGTTGTACGTGCGTCAGATGGAAACGCTGTTGCGCGAGGGGCAGTCGCAGGCGCTGCTGGCCTCGGCCGGCGTGGTGGCACGCAGCCTGGTGGTGACCGGCGCGGTGGCGCCGGGATCCGCCGGCCCGGGCTGGTACGTGCAGCAGACACCGAATCCGATCACCGTGGACGGCTACGGCGACGACTGGGCGCCGCTGACGCCGTGGAGCCAGCCGCTGGGTGCTCGCGGCAAGCTGCTGCTGGCTGCGGACGACGACTGGCTGTACCTGTACGCCGACGTGCGCGCCACCCGGCGCAGCCGTGCCGATGCGGATGACGCGGGTGCGCTGGCGGCCGATCACCTGATCCTCGCGCTGGGCAACGCGAACGGCCAGCGCCGCTACCTGCTGGCCAGCGCGGCGCCGGGGCCGCTCACCGCGCGGCCGCTGGACCCGCCGGTCGACGGCTTGCCGGAGACGATCGCCGCGCAATGGCAAGAAGATGGCAGCGGCTACCGGGTCGAACTGCGCCTGCCGCGCGATCTTCACCTGCGCGCGCTTGGCGTCGGCGTGTACGACGCGGCGAGTGGCGGCGAGCGGGTGGCTGCCGACACGCGGCCCCTGCTCGGCTATTCGGACAAGCTCGCCGGCGAACTGGCGCAACTGGTGCCCGATCGCGTGCAGGCGCGCGTGCTGGCGCCGCGGGGCTGGCTGCTGGCACGCAGCGGCCGCCTGAACACGGCGCCGGGCAGCGACGGCCAGCCGGGCTGGTTCGCCGCGCTGGTCTACCGCTCGCTGCTGGCGACCCGGTTGGAGGATGCGAGCCTGTGGTCGCAGGACGTGCCGCGGGTGGACACCCGCGAAGTGGCCGAGGCGGCTGTCGGCCGGCCGGTGGCGGTATGGCGCAGCGGCGAGGAGCGCGGCAGCGTGGTGCTGGCCGCCGCGGTGCCGATCGAGCACGCCGGCCATGTCGATGGCGTGCTGCTGCTGGAGCAGGCCAGCCGCACGGTGCCGCTGCTGGCCAACCGCGCGTTGTTCGGCCTGTTGCTGACCAGCTTCGGCGTGCTGCTGGTGGCCGGCGGCATCCTGCTGCTGTTCGCCGCCCGGCTGAGCCTGCGGCTGGGCCGCCTGCGCAACGCGGCCGAGCGCGCCCAGCTCAACGATGGGCGTCTGGACGGCCTGTTCGAGCGCGGCAAGTTTCCGATGACCGACGCGCCCGACGAGATCGGCGATCTTGCGCGCAGCTTCGAGCGGCTGTTCGAGGTGGTCGGCAGCTACACCGACTACCTGCGCACTCTGGCCTCGAAGCTGTCGCACGAGCTCAACACGCCGCTGGCGATCGTGAAATCGTCGCTGGACAACCTCGAGCATGCCGCGTTGCCGGCCGAGGCGCAGCCGTACCTGGCGCGCGCCCGCGACGGCGTGGCGCGGCTCGGCGCACTGGTGCGCGCGATGAGCGAGTCGAGCCGGATGGAGCGCTCGATCCTGGCCGCCGAACCCGAGGACGTGGATCTGCGCGAGGTGGTGCGCGGCTGTGCCGATGCCTACCGCCCGCTGGTCGGCGCGCGCCGACTCGACTGCACCCTGCCGGAGGCACCGCTGCAGCTGCACTGCGCGCCCGAGCTGATCGCGCAGGCGCTGGACAAGCTGCTCGACAACGCGTTGTCGTTCACCCCGCCCGACGGCTGGCTGCGGCTTACCTTACGCAGCACGCCGGACGGCGCCGAGATCGAGCTGGCCAACCAGGGCCCGCCACTGCCTGCGGCGATGCATGGCCGCCTGTTCGACTCGCTGGTCAGCCTGCGCGACAAGGCCACCCCCGGCGACGCGCCGCACCTGGGCCTGGGCTTGTACGTGGTGCGGCTGGTCGCCGAACGCCACGGCGGCGTGACCAGCGCGCGCAACCTCGACGACGGCAGTGGCGTGGCGTTCTCGCTGCGCCTGCGCGGCATGCCGCGGCAGCGGTTGTAGTTCCGGTTCTCCGGCGGCGCTGGCGAAGAGGATGAGGGGGTGCCCCTGCGTTGGACGTCCATACCCGTACTGCTCTAGCCTGCTATCTTCAGCAGCCCGCTTCCGTACAAGATGGCTTATCCGTGATCCCCCGAGACGAATTCGACGCGCTGGCTGCCCAGGGGCATACGCGCATCCCGCTGGTGCGCGAGGTGTTCTCCGACCTCGATACCCCGCTGTCGGTGTACCTGAAGCTGGCTGACGGGCCGTACACCTTCCTGTTCGAATCGGTCGAGGGCGGCGCCACCTGGGGGCGCTATTCGATCATCGGCCTGCCGGCGAAGCGGGTGTACCGCCTGCGCGGGCACGAGCTGGAAGTGGAGGACTCCGGCGAGGTCACCGAGCGTCGTCAACTGGACGACCCTCTGGCGGAAATCGAGAAACTGCGCGCGCAATACGACGTGCCGCGGCTGCCGCAGCTGCCCGCGTTCTCGGGCGGCCTGGTCGGCTACTTCGGTTTCGAGACGATCGGCTACATCGAGCCGCGCCTGGCGCAGTGGGATCGCTTTGATGAGCTGGGCACGCCCGACGTGCTGCTGATGCTGGCCGAGGAAGTGGCGGTATTCGACAACCTCAAGGGCCGCCTCTATCTGATCGTGCATGCCGATCCTTCGCAGCCACAGGCGTATGCCGAAGCACAACGCCGGCTCGACGCGCTGGTCTACCGGCTGCGCCAGGGCGGTGCGTCGTATCCGCAGCTCACCCAGTCGATCGCGCTGGACGAGAGTGATTTCAAATCCTCGTTCACCAAAGACGAGTTCGAGGCGATGGTCGAGCGCGCGAAGGAATACATCCGCGCCGGCGACATCTTCCAGGTCGTGCCGTCGCAGCGGCTAAGCGTGGGCTTCAACGCGCGGCCGGTGGACGTGTACCGCGCGTTGCGCGCGCTGAACCCGTCGCCGTACATGTACTTCGTCGATCTCGGCGAGACCCAGATCGTCGGTTCCTCACCGGAGATCCTGGCGCGCCTCAAGGACGGCAAGGTGGTGGTGCGCCCGCTGGCCGGCACGCGCAAGCGCGGCGCCACCGAGGAAGAGGACCAGGCGCTGGAAGCCGAGCTGCTGGCCGACCCGAAGGAGCGCGCCGAGCACGTGATGCTGATCGACCTCGGCCGCAACGACCTGGGCCGGATCAGCGAGACCGGCAGCGTGGAAGTGAGCGACTCGTTCGCGATCGAACGCTACTCGCACGTGATGCACATCGTTTCGCAGGTGCAGGGCACGGTGCGCGCCGGCCTGTCCTACATGGACGTGCTCAAGGCCACGTTCCCCGCCGGCACCCTGAGCGGCGCGCCCAAGGTTCGTGCGCTGGAGATCATCCAGGAACTGGAACCGGCCAAGCGCAACATCTACGGCGGCGCGATCGGCTGGATCGGCTGGTGGGGCGACGCCGACACCGCCATCGCGATCCGCACCGCGGTGATCCACGGTGGCCGCCTGCACGTGCAGGCCGGTGCCGGCATTGTCTACGACTCCGATCCCGCCGCCGAGTGGGAGGAGACGATGAACAAGGGCCGCGCGCTGTTCCGCGCGGTGGCGCAGGCGGCGAAGGGCTTGTAGGCACGCGGCCATCGCCGGCGGGTTCGCCCAGCCTGCAATTCATTTCGAACGGCGCTCCATGCACGGCTGTTCCGATGCTCGCGGTGCGACTCGACGGGCGGGACTGAGCGTGGGGCTCCGTGATTGCCTGCGCATCGCCTTGGCGCAATTTCTTGCAGGGTTTCGCGGCGATCTTGGTACGTTATATCGTTGCGGCTCCGATCTTCTCGCCAAGACGCGTCCGAATGAACAACCTCTGGTTCGAGTGCTTGCCGGCATCGTCGACATGAGGGCAGCGATGCTCGGGCGGATGCGCTCGTTGCCATCCGCGACGCGGTTGCCGCTGCGGCGCCTCCTTGCGACGGTCGCCGTGCTGGGCATGGCCGGGTGCGCGGTGGGACCGGATTTTCAGCGGCCCGCGGCGCCCACGGTCGGCAGCCTGACCGCCGCCCCGCTGCCGGCCACCACCGCCAGCGCGGATGTCGCGGGCGGGCAGCCCCAGCACTTCGTTCCCGCCGCCGACATTCCCGCGCAGTGGTGGACACTGTTCCATTCCACCGAGCTCAATGCGCTGATCGAACAATCGCTGGCGCACAACTCCGATCTGAAGGCCGCGCAGGCGGCGTTGGCGGTGGCGCACGAGAATGCCCGGGCGCAGCGCGGTGCCTACTACCCCGCTGTCAACGCCGGCTTCTCGGCCACCCGCCAGATGCAATCACAGCAGGTTGCGCCCGGGCCGAACTATCCGGTGGTGCCCCAGGAGTATCTGTACAGCTTCTTCACTCCGCAGCTCAGCATTTCGTATGCGCCGGACCTGTTCGGCCTGAACCGGCGCACGGTGGAGTCGCTGGAGGCGCAGGAGCAGTCCGTGCGTTTCCAGATGATCGCCGCCCGCATCACGCTGAGTACCAACGTGGTGGCCGCGGCCGTGCAGCAGGCTTCGTTGCGCGCGCAGATCGCCGCGACCCGCGACTTGATCGCGATCAACACGAAGATGGTCGGCATCCTGCGCTACCAGCTGAGCAAGGGTTATGCCGGCCGGCTCGATCTTGCCGCGCAGGAATCACAGCTGGCCCAGCTGCAGGCCACGCTGCCGCCGTTGCTGACCCAGCTGGATCAGCAGAACAACCTGCTGGCGGTTCTGGCAGGGCGGTTGCCCAGCGAGGCGCCGACGCAGGCATTCGACCTGGCCAGCCTGCACCTGCCGCAGCAACTGCCGTTGAGCCTGCCATCAAGCCTGGTGGCACAGCGTCCGGACGTGCGCCAGGCCGAGGCGAACATGCACGCGGCCAGCGCCAATATCGGCGTGGCCATCGCGAATCGGTTGCCGAATATTTCGTTGACCGCGAACGCGGGCAGCACCGCGGTGGCGATGGACCAGGTATTCAAGGCCGGCACGGGCTTCTGGGGCATCGGTGCCGATATCGCCGCGCCGATTTTTCACGGCGGCAGCCTGCTGCACCAGGAGCGCGCCGCCAAGGCGGCCTATGTGGAATCGGCCGAGCAATACCGCGGCACGGTGCTGACCGCGTTCCAGAACGTGGCCGATACGCTGGCCGCGCTGCAGCACGACGCCGAGGGCCTGCAGGCCGCGGCCACGGCCGCGGATGCCGCCAGACTCACGCTCGATCTGTCGCAGCGTCAGTACCGGGATGGCTACGCCAGCTACCTGACCTTGCTCAGTGCGGAGCAGGGCTACCAGCAATCGCGCATTGCGCTGGTGCAGGCGCAGGCGAGCCGCTACGCCGACACGGCGGCGTTGTTCCAGGCGCTGGGCGGCGGCTGGTGGCACGACACCAGGGCCGAAGGCGGGACTGCCGCTGCCGCTTCGCCCACCTCAACCCATGCCGCTGCATTCCGGGATAGCGATGAAAAATGAATTGCCTTCGGTGGCGCCGTCGACGCCGCGAACGACGGCCATACTGTTGTCGGTCTTCGCGCTGGCGGCGGGGATAGCCCTCGCCGGATGCTCGTCGAAGGCCGATCCGCAGGCCGCGGCCGCCACCGACAAGCCACAGAACGTGACGCTGACGCCGGCGCAGCGCCAGCACATCCAGCTGCTCACCCTTGCGCGCAGCAGCTTCCACCGCGGCATCGAAACCAGCGGCGTGGTGGATTTCGACCACGACCGCGCGACCCAGGTGCTGGCGCCGTTCTCCGGCCCGGTGACCGAGGTGCTGGTGAACCAGGGCGAAAAGGTCAAACAGGGCCAGCCGCTGGCGCGGGTGGATTCCCCCGACTTCGCGGCGGCGGCCAGCGCCTATCGCAAGGCGCTCGCTGCGGCGCAGGCTGCCGATCAGGTGGCTGCCAGGGATCGCGACCTGTTCGCGCACCAGGCGGTCTCGCAGCGCGAACATGCGCAGGCGCAATCCGATGCCATCGGTGCGGACGCCGATCGCGATGCCGCGCTGCAGGCGCTGCTGGCCCTGCATGTCGATCAGCCGACCATCGCGGCGATCCGCGAGGGCAGGCCGGTGGCGCGCGGCCAGGGCGTGATTCGCGCGCCGATCGCCGGCACCGTGGTCGAGAAGTCGATCGCGCCCGGGCAGTTGCTGGCGGCGGGTTCGACCCCCTGTTTCACCCTCGCCGACACCTCGACGATGTGGGTGATGGCGCAGCTGTTCGGTGACGAGCCGGCGGTGGTGCGGAATGGTGACGTGGCCACGGTCGATACCGCTGCGGGTGGCGCGAAGATCCACGGCAAGGTCACCAATGTCGGTGCGGTGGTCGACCCGGATACGCGCTCGGTCGGCGCGCGCGTGCTGGTCGACAACCCGGACGGCACGCTGCGGCGGCAGATGTACGTACGCGTGCAGATCCAGTCGAGCGAGGCGCAGCAGGGGTTGCTGGTGCCGGTGTCGGCGGTGCTGCGCGACGACGAGAACCTGCCGTTCGTGTATGTGGTCGCGGCCGACGGTAGCTACGCGCAGCACGCGGTGACGCTGGGCGCGCGCGTCGATGATCGCTTCGTGATTCCCGAGGGCCTCCACGCCGGCGACAAGGTGGTGGTGGACGGCGCGATCTTCCTGCGCTTCATCCAGACCCAATGAGCGAGCAAACGCCACCCGAGGGAACGTCGCCGCGCCCGACGTCGCTGATCAACCGGATCGTCGCGTTCGCGCTGCAGCAACGCATGCTGATGGTGCTGCTGGCGCTGGGCCTGGCGGCGGCCGGCGTGTGGGCCTACCACACGCTGCCGATGGACGCGTACCCGAACCTGTCGCCGCCGATGGTGGACATCGTCACGCAGTGGCCGGGTCATTCCGCCGAGGAAGTGGAGCGGTTGATCACGGTGCCGGTGGAGCTGGGACTGAACGCCATTCCCGGGCTGGTCACCAAGCGCTCCATTTCGCTGTATGGCCTGTCCGACGTCACCCTGACCTTCGCCGACGGCACCGATCCCTACTTCGCGCGCCAGCGCGTCTACAACCGCCTGCCCGGCATCACGCTGCCCGATGGCGTGGCGCCGTCGATGTCGCCGATGTCGCCGCCGTCCGGACTGGTCTATCGCTACGTGCTGCAGAGCACCGATCGCTCGCCGATGGAGCTGAAGACGCTCAACGACTGGGTGGTCGCGCCGCAGTACCGCTCGGTGCCCGGGGTGGCCGATGATTCCGGGTTCGGTGGCGGCACCATGCAATACCAGGTGCTGCTCGATCCGATGAAGATCGCCGCGCTCGGCATGACGGTGGCGCAGGTCGAGGCGGCGCTGGCCGCCAACAACAGCAATGCCGGTGGCGGCTTCTATTCGCAGGGCGGGCAGTTCTTCTACGTGCGCGGGCTGGGCCGGCTCGAGACGGTGCAGGACATCGGCAACGTGGTGCTGGCGGTGCACGACGGCACGCCGATCCTGGTCAGGAACGTCGGCACGGTGGAGATCGGCATCGCGCCGAGGCTGGGCGAGTTCGGCTACATGAACCAGGACGACGCGGTGGAAGGCGTGATCCTGGCGCTGACCGGATCGAAGACCGAGAACGTGCTGCAGCGGGTCGAGGCGAAGACGAAGGAGCTCAACAGCGAGATCCTGCCCAGGGACGTGAAGGTCCACCCGTTCTACGACCTCACCAACCTGATCCAGCAGACCAAGGGCGTGGTGATGCACAACCTGCTGCTGGGCATGCTGCTGGTGATCGCGGTGCTGATCTTCTTCCTGTACGACGTGCGCGCCGGGCTGATCGTGGCCGTGACGATCCCGCTGGCGTTGTTGTTTGCCTTCGTCTGCCTGGACTTGAAGAACGCGTCGGCCAACCTGCTGTCGATCGGCGCGGTGGATTTCGGCATCCTGGTCGATGGCGCGATCTTCATGGTCGAGAACATCTACCGCGAACTGGCCGCGCGGCAGGGCACCGAGTTCAACATCCGCGAAGTCATCCAGAGCGCCGCCTCGGAAGTCGACCGCCCGCTGGTCTACGCGGTGGCGGTGATCGTGGCCAGCTTCCTGCCGATCTACGTGCTCAGCGGGCCGTCCGGCACGCTGTTCAAGCCGATGGCCGACACCATGATCTTCGCCCTGGTCGGCTCGCTGCTGGTCACGCTGACCCTGCTGCCGGTGCTGTGCGCGCTGCTCATGCGCCGCGGCGTGCGCGAACGGCGCAACGCGATCTACGAGAAGTTCAAGGCGTGGTACGTGCGCGCGCTCGGGCGCTTCGAGCGCCATGCGTGGCGGGTGACCGCGGCGTCGGCGCTGTTGCTGGTGCTGGCGCTGGTGATGATGCGCGGCATCGGCGCCGAGTTCATGCCGCACCTGGACGAAGGCTCGCTGTGGGTGCGTGCCACCATGCCGTACACCATTTCCTTCAAGGAAGCGTCGAAGATCTCGCCGCAGATACGCGAGATCCTGCGCTCGTTCCCCGTGGTCACCACGGTCACTTCGGAATTGGGCAGGCCCGACGACGGCACCGATTCCACCGGTTTCTTCAACGATGAGTTCTTCGTCGGTCTGAAGCCGTACTCGCAGTGGGGCGGCAAGTACCGCAACAAGCAGGACCTGATCGACGCGATCAACAGGAAGCTCGAGGTATTTCCCGGCATCCAGTTCAACTACTCGCAGCCCGCCGAGGACGCCGTGGACGAGGCCGAGACCGGCCTGAAGAGCGCGCTGGCGGTGAAGATCTACGGACCTGACCTGCACGTGCTGCAGGCCAAGGGCAAGGCGATCAAGCAGGTGATGGGGAAGGTGCGCGGCATCACCGACCTGACCCTGGTGCACGAACTCGGCCAGCCAAACCTGGCGATCAGGATCGACCGCGCCAAGATCGCCCGCTACGGGATCAATGTCGACGACATCAACAAGCTGATCGAGGCGGCGATCGGCGGCGACGTCGCCACCGAAGTGGCGCAGGGCGAAAAGCAGTTCGACTTGCTGGTGCGCCTCGAACCGCAGTATCGCGACAACCCGCAGCAGATCGGCGAGATCCCGGTCGCCACGCCGGGCGGCCAGCAGATTCCGCTGAAGGAGCTGGCCGACATCAGCGTCGCCAACGGCGCCTCCTTCATCTACCGCGAGAACGGTTCGCGCTACATCGGTGTGCAGTTCTCGGTGAGCGGGCGCGACCTGGCCGGTGCGGTCAACGACGCGATCACGCAAGTCGCCCGCGACGTGAAACTGCCGCACGGCTATCGGCTGGAGTGGGGTGGCGAGTACCAGGAGTACACCGCCTCGCGGGCGCAGATGAACGTGATCCTGCCGCTCACGCTGCTGCTGATCTTCGGCCTGTTGTTCGTGCTTTACGGCAACTTCAAGTTCCCGTTCATCACCGTGGTCGGCGTGCTGCTGTCCGCGCCGTTCGGCGCGATCCTGGCGATGTGGCTCACCGGCACGCCGTTCTCGGTGTCATCGGGCATCGGCTTCATCGTGCTGTTCGGTGTCTCGGTGCTGACCGGCGTGGTCTACATTTCCTGCGTCAACGAACTGCGCCTGGGCGGCATGCAGATCGGCAAGGCGGTGCACGAGGCGGCGGTGCTTCGCCTGCGTCCGATCACGATGACCGCCCTGGTGGCGGCGTTGGGCCTGTTGCCGGCGGCGATCGCCAGCGGCGTGGGCACCGACTCGCAGCGCCCGTTCGCGCTGGTGATCGTGGCCGGCATGCTGTCGCGACTGCTGATCGGCATGTTCCTGATGCCGGCGCTGTATGCGCTGGTGGCGCGACCGGCGGATCGGTTGCAGGTGTAGTAGATGGCGCCGGGTGGCCCGGCGCCGCTTGCTCAGCCGCCGCCTTCGGATTCGATCTGCTGCACGAGGTTGCCGAGGATGCGCAGGTCCTGCGCGTCGAGCTGGTCGCCGTCCATGCCGCGGAAGTGGTGGTGGAAGGCACGCACCGCCGCGGCGCGATCATCCAGTGGATAGCCGATGACGGCCAGCGCCATCCACGGGTCGAAGCCGGCGGGCGGGTCGACCAGCACGCCCTGTGGCCAACGCCCGAAACCTGCGGCAGCCAGTTGCGGCCAGGGGAACAGCGGACCGGGATCGTCCTTGCGCGCGGGCGCGAAATCCTCGTGGCCGACGATCTGCGTGCGCGGGATATGCAGGCGTTCGGTGAGGTCGGCGAGCAGGCGCAGCAGGCTGTCGATCTGTGCTTGCGCGAACGGCGTCGCGCCGTCGTTGTCCAGCTCGATGCCGATCGAGGCGGAATTGATGTCGGTGATCGTGCCCCAGTGCCCCGGGCCGCCATGCCAGGCGCGCAACTGGTCGGACACCAGCTGGTAGATGTGGCCGTCGGCGCCGATCAGGTAATGCGAGCTCACCGGGCCGCCGCTGTTCTTCGTGCGCAGGGTATCCAGGCTTTCCTGCACCGAATGCTGGTTGGTGTAGTGCAGCACGATCAGCACCGGCCGGCGGATGTCGTGGTTCGGCGACGGCACCCAGGTCGCCAGCGGATTGCGCGGCGGCAGTGGGGCGCAGGCGGCGAGCAGCGCGACCAGCGCCAGCACGGTCGCGCGGCGCAGCAGGCGGTTCGACATAAGCGGACGTCTCATCGGGCTCGCTGCAGGTAGGGTTGGGCGATCGCCAGCGCGGTGCGGTACGGTTCCGGCTCGTTGCGGTTGCTGAGCAGGATCACGGTGAGGTGCTGCTGCGGCCAGCGCACGATCGCGTTGCGGAAGCCGATGCTCTCGCCCGAATGCCACACGGTGTCGCCGGTGATGCGCCAGCCGTAGCCGTAGCTGGCCTCGTACGGCTCGCCGGTGACCTTCACGCGCGGGCTGAAGGCGAGCTTGCGCGAAGCGTCGCTGAGCAGCCGGTTGTCGTACAGCGCGGCGTCCCACTTCGCCAGGTCGTCGATCGAGGAATAGATGCCGCCGTCGCCGCGGGTCGCGCTGGTGACGCTCTGGTCGGTGCGCGTCCAGCGGCCGTTCTCCTCGCTGTAGCCGTAGGCGCGATCAGCCACGTCGGGGCCGCCGCGCTCATACAGCAGCGTGTGGTCCATGTGCAGCGGCCGGAAGATGCGCTGCTGCAGGTACAGCGGCAGGCTGATGCCGGAAGCGCGCTCCACCACCAGGCCGAGCAGCACGTAGCCCGAGTTGCTGTAGCGGTACGTGGTGCCCGGCGCGAAGTAGGTTTTCGAGGTGGCGGACAGCAGGCGCAGCACGTCGTTGTCGCTGACCTGCGCGGTGGTGCCGGGCGGGATCAGGTCTTCGTAGTCGACCAGGCCGCCGGTGTGCGTGAGCAGCTGGCGCAGGGTGACCGTGGCCGTCGTTTCCGGCAGCGAAGGCAGCCAGCGGCGCACCGGATCGTCGAGGTTGAGCCGGCCGTTCTCGGCCAGCAGCAGGATCGCCGCAGCGGTGAACTGCTTGCTCACCGAGGCGAGCCGATAGTTGCTGGCCGGCGTGGCCTTGTCTTCTTTTTCGAGATTGGCCAGGCCGTAGCTGCGGCGGATGATCGGCTTGCCGTCCTTGAGCACCAGCAGCGAGGCCCCGGGGACGTCGCCGGCGTAGCGCTGCATCAGCGCGTCGATCGGGTCGACCGGCCGGGTGTCGCTGGCACAGCCGCCGAGCAGCAAGGTCAGCGCAAGACCGGCGAGCAGTTTTCGCATGGCAGATTCCCCCTGGATTTTCCGCGGTGCCGTCATTGCACCGGCACGTCGTAGAGCGTGTGCGGCGTCGGCTCCGGCACCAGCGTGTAATGCCACCATTCCATCGGATAGTTGCGGAAGCCCTCGCGCTGCATCGCATCGCGCAACAGCAGGCGGTTCGCGTGTTGCTGCGCGGTGACGTCGGGGGCGTCGGTGTGCGCGCGCACGTCGAAGAAGTCGAAGTCGGTGCCCATGTCCAGCGGCTCGCAGCGCGTGCCGTCGGCGGCGCAGCGTTCCAGCGTGAGGTCGATGGTGGCGCCGCGGCTGTGGCCGGAGACGGGTGCGATGTAATCGCCGAGCAATTTCGACTTGTCCAGCGTGGGGTAGTGCTGCGGCTTGGTGCGCTGGTCGGCCAGGTCGTGCGCCCAGCGCACGAAGTGCGCCACCGCGCGGGCGGGGCGATAGCAGTCCCAGATCTTCAGGCGCAGCTGCCGCGCGCGCAGTTCGCGCTCGACCCGCGCCAGCGCTTCGGCGACCGGACGCAGCAGCAGGCACTTCGGCGCCAGGTAGCCGTCCACCGGCGTACCCACGAAGTTGTCGCTGCCGGCGTACCTGATGTCCTCGGCGATGTCCGGCACCAGCGTGCGGATATCGACCAGGTTCGCCGCGGCGGCGGTCTTCGCCGGCGACAGCGTCGGCGGCTGGTCCGCCAGGCTGGCGGCGGACCAGCCGATGGCCCCGAGCAGTGCGATGGCGGCGAGCGGGCGGCGCATCAGCGGCAACCTCCGACGCGCTGGAAATCGAGATCCTCGTAATCGGAGCTGAAGTCGCCCAGCGGATCGAGCTTGGCCATGCGCAGGCCGATCGGCCGGCCGCCGGAGGCCGCCTGGAAATCCAGCCACGCGTCGAGGTCGGCCGAATCGTCCCAGTGCACCAGGTAGCGATCGCCCAAGCGCATCACGGTGCCGGCCAGCGTCGGCGACTTAGCGGCGGCGAAATGCATCGTTCCATCGCGCGGGCACAGCATGACGTCGCCGAACCACGGGTCGCGATACTGCCCGCTCCAGCGTGCCAGTTCGGCGGCGCTGGCCGGCTGCTGGCGCGAAGTGTCAATGGCGGACGCTGCCGCGGGCTTCTGTTTCGCCCGCTGCTCCAGCGCGTCGGCATACCAGTCCACGCCGCGATGGTCGCCCGGGGCGGTGAAGTGTTTCATCAGAACCTCGCCGAGCACGGTGCGCGCGTCGCCGGCGTCGCCGTTGATCATGAACACGAAGCCGCTGCGGCGATCCGGCAGCAGGGCCAGCATCGAGTACATGCCGTTCAACGTGCCGGTGTGCCACACGCTCCACTGGCCGTCGACGTCGGCCATGCGCCAGCCGTAGCCGTAGGCCATCACGTGGGTGTGGTCCCAAGCGCGGCGTTGCGCGGAGACAGGGATCAGCATGTGCGGCGCCTGCAGCACGTCGCGCTGCACCGGCGACAGCCACTGCAGCTGCGCGTGCGTGGGCACCAGCCAGTTGCGCGCCCAGCTCAGCATGTCGGTGAGATCGCAGCGGATGCCACCGGCGGCTGCGGAGGTGATCGCGGGGATCGCCGCGTCCTCTGGTATCGCCACGTTGCGACCGGCGTCGCGGCGATGCGGCGTGGCGACGTCGCCGACCGTGTCGCGGTTCCACGCACCGACCTGGCAGCGGTCCAGCCCCAGCGGAGCGAACACCTCGCGCCGCATCAGCGTTTCGTAGGACGCGCCGCCCGCAGCGGCGGCCACTTCGCCGGCGACCACGTAGAGCAGGTTGTCGTACTGGTACTGCGAGCGGAAGCTGTAGCCGGGCTTGATGAAGGCCAGGCCGTGGATGATGTCGGCGCGGGTGAACGTGTTCGGCTCCGGCCACAACATCAGGTCGCCGCCGCCCTCGGGCAGGCCGCTGGAGTGAGTGAGCAGGTCGGCCACGCGCATGTTCGCGGTGACCCACGGGTCGTTCATGCGGAACTGCGGCAGGTACTCCGTCACCGGGTCATCCCAGCGCAGCTTGCCCTGGTCGACGAGGCGGCCGAGCAGGGCGGTGGTCATCGCCTTGCTGTTGGAGGCGATCTTGAACAGGGTGCGCGGAGTGATCTTCTGACCTGAGCCGGCGACGGTTTCGCCGACGGTGCGGGTGTAGACGACCTGACCGTTTTCGATCACGCCGACAGCGATGCCGGGAAGGTGGTAGCGGGCAACGACGGCGTCGACGATTTTGTCGTAAGCGCGGCTGGCGGATTGGGCGGCGGCGACCGGTGGTGCGAGCAGGAGCAGAAAAGCAAGAGCACCCCACCCCAATCCTCCCCTGCGTTGCAGGGGAGGGAGCAGGGCGTCGGTGCCTCGCTCCTGACTCCTCCTCCTGCTTGCAGGGGGAGGTTGGGAGGGGGTGGCTCGAGCGTGCGGAGAAGCACCGTTCTCGGACTCTCCCCTGCGTTGCAGGGGAGAGGGAGCGTCGACCCCTTGTTGCTCAATGCTGCGCATGGCGCTCGACCTCGCCCCATACGCGCAGCAGATTGCCGCCCCACAGCTTGGCGATATCGGTGTCGCTGAAGCCAGCCTTGCGCAGCGCGGCGGTGACGTTGCGGGTTTCGCTGGCGTCCTTCCAGCCGGTGATGCCGCCGCCGCCGTCGAAGTCGGAGGCGATGCCGACGTGGTCGATGCCGGCGACTTTCACCATGTGCCGGATCTGCTTCACGTAGTCGTCCAGGGTGGCCAGCGGATACTTTTTCTGGATCTCGGCCATGCCCGCTTCCATCTCGGGCCGGTAGTCGTCATTGTCGCTGTCGTATGCCTTCTCGCCGGCCTGTTTCGCCACGGCCTCCTGCAATTTTTTCTCGGCGGCCTCGCGGCCGGGGTCGTGCTTCAGGAATTCCTTGTACGCCACCGCCTGGATCACGCCGCCCTTGGCGGCGATCGCGCGCAGCAGGTCGTCGGGCACGTTGCGCGGGTGGTCGAGTACGGCGCGCGCGCCGGAGTGCGAGGCGATGAGCGGCGTGGCGGACACCTTGAGTGCGTCGCGCACGCAGCGATCCGAGGCGTGCGAGATGTCGACCAGCATGCCGAGCTGGTTGGCGCGCTTGACCGCGGCGCGGCCGAAGTCGCTCATGCCGGTGTCGCCGGCGCTGTTCATCGCCGGCTCGCCGTGTTCGGTATCCGGCAGCGAGCTGGTGCACAGGTCGTTGTTGCCGACGTGGACCAGGCCGACCGAACGCGCGCCGCGGTCGAACGCGGCGTCGAGGCGGTGCAGGTCGTGGCCGAGCGAGTAGGCGTTCTCGATCTCGATGGTGGCCGAGAGCAGGCCCGCCTTGCGGTTGGCCATCAGTTGTTCGGGTGTGGTGGCCAGGCGGATGCGGTCGGGATACATCATCAGCATGCGGCCGATGCCGTCGTATTTCTGGCTGGCCTGTTGCACCGCCTTGGCATAACCGGCGGCGTCGAGCTGGTGCTGCGGCACCCAGACCACGAAGAACGCCGCGTTCAGGCCGCCGCGCTCCATCTTGCCCAGGTCGACCAGCAGGCGGGTGTCATGCCCCACGTCGAAGCGTGGCTCGCCCATGTAGTTGAACGGGATGTCGATGTGGGTGTCGATGGTGACCGGCGGATCCTGCTGCGCCTGCGCGGGCAACACAGCGGCGAAGCCCAGGGCGGCGAGGATGGCGAGGCGGGCAGTCGTGTTCATGGCGTTTCCCAGTTCCGGGCCGGCTGTTCGCCGGCGATCATTTCCTCGAAGTGCTGGCGGCGGCGCACCACGGCATAACGGCCCCGCTGCAACAGTACCTCGGCGGCCAGCGGTCGCGAGTTGTAGGTGGAGGCCATCGACGTACCGTACGCGCCGGTGGCCTTGATCAGCAACAGGTCGCCGGCCGCGCACTCGGGCAGTTTGCGGGCGCGGGCGAAGGTGTCGCCGGTCTCGCAGACCGGGCCGACGATGTCGTAGGTGGTCGTCGGGCGCGGCTCGTCCGCTACCGGCACGATGTCGTGCCAGGCGTCGTACAGGCTGGGCCGCTGCAGGTCGTTCATCGCCGCGTCCAGCACCAGGAAGCTGCGCTCGATGCCGGGCTTGACGCGGATCACCCGGGTCAGCAGCACGCCCGCCTCGGCGACCAGGTAGCGGCCCGGTTCCAGCAGCAGCTTGCCGCGGTAGTCGGCCAACGCTTCGCGGATCACGCCCACGTAATCGGCCGCGGCCACCGGCTGGTCCACGCCGGCGCGATAGCAGACGCCCAGTCCGCCGCCGACGTCGATGCTGTTGACCGGATGGCCGGCCTGTTCGAGTTCGCGCCAGAACGCGGCGACCCGCTGCAGCGCGAGCCGAAACGGTTCGACGCTGAGGATCTGCGAACCGATGTGCACGTGCAGGCCGTCGAGTTGCACGTGGCTAAGCTGCTTGCGATCGGCGAACCAGCGGCGTGCCTCGTCGATGCTGACGCCGAACTTGTTCTCCGACCTGCCGGTGGAAATCTTCGCGTGGGTCTGCGCGTCCACGTCGGGGTTGATGCGTACCGCGGCGCGTGCCGTCACATCCTGCGCCTTGGCGACGCGCTGCAGGGTATGCAGCTCGTCCAGCGATTCGACGTTGAAGCGCAGGATGCCGACGTTGAGCGCGCCGGCGATCTCGTCGGCGCTCTTGCCGACGCCGGAGAACACGATGCGTTCGGCCGGGATGCCGGCGTTGAGTGCGCGGCGCAGCTCGCCCACCGAGACGATGTCGGCGCCGACGCCGGCGTTTGCCATCAACTGCAGGATGGCGAGGTTGGGATTGGCCTTCGCCGCGAAGCAGATGGTGGCGTCGAGGCCAGCCAGCGCGGCCTGGAGTTCGCCGATGCGCCGATGGATCGCGCTGGCGGAGTAGGCATGAAAGGGGGTGGCGATGCGTTCGGCCAGTTGCCGCAGGTCGACGCCGTCGAACATGCCAGGGGCACCGTCCGCTTCCCGGGCGGTTTCCTGCACGGTCGGGCGGTTCGTCGTCTGCGTGGACATGGGTTCGCTATCAGTGGTTGGTGTGATGATGCCGGAAAAAAGAGCGGCCCGGCAGTTGCGCGGGCCGCGATCGGGGGAGGGCGATCAGAAGTTGACGGACATGGTCAGCTGGGTGAACCGCGGCGACTGGAAGCCCAGTGGCTGGCGGAACGTGTCGCTGGTGGAGTTGGAGATGGACGTCTGCAGGTCCTGGTCCACCGCCGTGGTGTGCTTCTGGTTGAGCAGGTTGTAGACGGCCAGCTTGATCCGGAACTCGCCGCCGTTGAACGGCTGGATGTAGCTGATGCCGGTGTTGAGCGTGAAAGTCCACGGCAGGCGACCGTACTTGCCGCGCGGCGAGCGTTCGTAGACGCGGTTCTCGGATACCGGCGAGTCGCAGTTCTGCACGCAGATGAAGTAGCTGTGGTAGTTGGTGGCGTCGTAGGGGTTGCCCACGCCGAAGCCGGTGATCGGGCCGCCGGAGACGGCGTTCACGTCGGCGCCGAGCTGCCAGTGCGGGGTGAGCGCATAGGTGCCGCGCAGCTTGAACTGGTGGCGACGGTCGTTCGGCAGGTAGCCGTCGCCGCCCAGGTTTACCCACGGATCGTCGAAGTTCTCGGTGCGGCCGGTGTCGTCGAAGTCGGTGTCCGAATTGACCGGGCCTTCCGCGTTGCCGCGGTTCCACGACATCGTGTACGAGGCGTTCATCGCCCACTTCTCGTCCCACGCGCGGTTCAGCTGCAGCTCGACGGCGGCATAGGTGCGCTTGGGCTTCACCCAGCCGCGCTGGCCTAGGTAGTTGCCGCTGGCGTCGTACATCGCCCAGCCTTCCTTGGAGGTGTCCACGGTGAGGTAGCCGTCAGGGGTGCCATCGCAGTTGGTGTCTCCCCACACGGTGACCTTCTTGCCCGGGTTGGCCATCACCCAGCCGATGTAGCCGTTCTCGCCGCACTGCGCGGTGGCGCTGATCTCCATGTCGTCGATCGCGTTGTGCAGGCGCCGGTAGGTGGCGCTGACGCCCCACGACCACTGCGAGGTGATCAGCTGCTGGAAGCCCAGGATTGCCTCGTCCTGGTAGACCGGGTCCATGTTCTTGTCGACCTCGGAGCGCAGGTCGCCCACGGTGCCGTCACCCTGGGAATTGTCGACCGCGCCGATCTGCGGGCCAAGCTTCGGGATCGCGTACTGCACGCCGTTGAGGGTCTGGTAATTCCAGCCGTCGAACGCGTAGTAGGTGCGCTCGTCGAGCAGGCCGCCGGCCTGCTTGATGTTGATCACGTTGGCCACCGGCAGGAAATAGCGGCCGAGGTTGCCAAACAGCTTGGTGCTGCCGTCGCCCTTCATGTCCCAGGAGAAGCCCAGCCGTGGCGCGATCTGCCGGCTCATCTTGATGTAGCTGCGGCCGGCGGCGTCCTGGTTGTCGAAGCTGTCGTTGCGCACGCCGGCGTTGAGCACCAGGTTCGGCGCCACCTGCCAGCTGTCCTCGATGTAGTACGCGGCATTCTTGGTGGTGAAGGTGCCGGCGATCTCGTAACGCCGCGCGCGCACGTAGGCGTCGTAGCCGGCCGGCACCACGCCGCCGTTGGAAATGGTGGAGCCGGCGCTGGCGGCGTACAGGTTGTAGTAGTACGCGCCCGGCCCGGCGTAGTGGCGGCTGTAGTCGGAGGTGTCGTTCTCGTGGTCGTAGCCGAAGCGCAGCAGGTGGTCGCCCAGCGTCCACTCGAAGTCGGCACGCGCCTGCTTGCGGGTGTCGTTGCGCTTGTACACGGTGGAGCTGCTGGTGCAGCCCAGCTGCACGCCCGGGTCGTGGATCGCCCTGAACGCGTTGTTCGCCGAGATGTAGTTGCAGTCGATGTCCAGCTGCGAGCGAGTGAATGCCTCGCGCTCGTTGCGGCCGTACATCAGCTTCATCGACAGGTCGTTGGTGAGGTAGCTGGTCCAGGTCAGCGCCCAGTTCTTGCCGCCGGTGTCGCTGAAGACCTTGTTGGTGCGCGTGCCGAGGGTGCTGCTGTTGTAGTCGTAGCTGTAGACGTCGCCGGTGTTCTTGTTCTTGTCGGAGAAGGCCATCAGCTGCAGCACGTTGCTGTCGGTGACGTTCCAGTCGATGGTGGTGCCCCAGAAGCCGGTGTCCGAGTTGTTGGAGGTCAGCGTGGTGCCGGCGTTGTTGGTGTTGCGCGGGCTGCTGCCACGGGCCTCGTACATGGCGAAGATGAACAGCTTGTCCTTGACGATCGGGCCGGAGGCCCAGACGTTCGTCTTCACCAGCGAGTCCTGGTCGCGACTGGCGGTGAGGTAGCGATGGCCGCTGGCGTCGTAGTGGTCGTCAGCCCGCGAATGCCAGTTGCCGGGCTCCAGGGTGACCTCCATGCCGCCCTTGAATTCGTTGGAGCCCGAACGCGCCACGGCGTTGACCACGCCGCCGGTGGTGCGGCCGAATTCGACCGAGTAGCCACCGGTCTTGACCTGGAACTGGTCGTAGAACGCGAACGGCGCCTCGGAGAAGCCGTTGCGGTTGTAGAAGTCGGTGACGTTGAGGCCGTTGACGTAGAACGCGTTCTCGGCGATCGAGGAGCCGCCGAAGGAGATGCCGCCGAAGCCGGCGTTGCCCTTGACCACGCCCGGCGCCAGCAGCGCCACCGAGG
The DNA here is from genome assembly GCF_030291135.1 of Rhodanobacter thiooxydans. NCBI lineage: Bacteria > Pseudomonadati > Pseudomonadota > Gammaproteobacteria > Lysobacterales > Rhodanobacteraceae > Rhodanobacter > Rhodanobacter thiooxydans. The sequence goes on from NZ_CP127409.1 coordinate 547,013, forward strand.
TGACGTTCTGGTCCACCGGCAGGCGCACCAGGTCGGCGCGCGAGACGATGGTGGCCGACTCGGTGGAACTCACGTCGATCACCGGCAGCACTGAGCCGGTGACGTTGATCGCGCCCAGGCTGGTTGCGTTCGTCGCGCCCAGGTCCACCGTGGTGGTGGTGCCCAGCGCCACGGTGACGTTGCGCGTCGAACCCACCGGCTGGCCGCTGCTGCTGGCGTTGATGGTGTACTGGCCCACCGGCAGGAACGGGAAGCGGTAGTTGCCGTCGCTGTCGGCGGTGATCGTGCGGGTCAGGCCGGTGGCCGGATTGGTCACCACCACGGTGGCGCCGGCCTGGGTGCGGCCGGCCACCGAGCCGTCGTTGTTGGCCGCGTACGCCTGCGGGCCGCCGAAGGCGGCGAGCGCCAGTCCGAGCGCCGTGCCGAGCACGGTCCTGCGCAATGTCCGGGTGTTGCTCATGTTCCCCATCTCCCCATCGACGCCGTCGATGCCATGTTCATGAAAAGCTGCTGGTTGGTTAGTTGCTGCCGCGTCCCTGCGCCGCTGGCAGGACCTGCCAGTCGAAGTCGTAATCCAGTTGATCGAAATAGAGGTTGCCGCCGCGCCATTCGGCTTCGCCGCGTTGCGAGTCCACGTCGTCGGAGCGGAACTGCCGTTTGGACGGCTGGAAGCGGCGGCCGTAGTCGTCGTTGAAGGCGATGCGCCAGTTGTCGAGGCCGCCGAGGTAGAACCATTCCAGCGCCTTGTCGTCGGAAGGCGCCGGATGCAGGCGGCCGGTGGTGACGTCCATCGGCACCCAGCCGTACGGCGGCAGGTACAGGTAGCCCCAGTCGTGGATGTTGCTGTAGCGGCTGCCGTCGTCCGAATAGACCATGCCGGACTGCCAGCGTGCGGGGATGCCGTTCAGGCGCAGCAGGGTCATCAGCAGCAGGGTCTGCTGGCCGCAGTCGGCGTGGCCGGCGTGCAGCGCGTAGTCGCTGATGTTGCTGATGGTGGAGTATTCGCGCGCGCCGGCCCAGGGGATCTGGTCGACCGCGGTGAACAGCTTCTGCGCGATGCGGTACGGGTTCTTCTCCTCGCCCACGACCTTGCGCGAGAACGCGCGCATCGCGTCGGTGAACACGATGTGCGGCGCGCGCTCGGCCACGAACGGAGCCAGTGCCGGCGTGATCTTCTCCACCGTGACCCTGGCCGGGTCGATCGCGTGGTACTGCGCCAGCAGGGTCAGCTCGTAGGTGACCGAGAACACCGTCTTCTGCCCGGCTACTGCCGGCTTCTCCAGGTACACCGTGCGCTGCGGCGCCGACGCGGGCGCGATCTGGTGTGTCGATGGCACGCTGGCCACGTAGCGGATGTCTTCCTGCTGGCCCGGCACCGCCTGCGGGTACGGAATCCACGCGCGCACGGTTTCGCCGGCGGGCACCGCGTCGGCATTGACGGTGAGCGTCTGCGTCATGCGCAGGCGCTGCGGCAGCACGCTGCTCTTGTGTTCGGCCAGTGCGGCCCGGTAGATCGCGCGCTGGTGGTCGTTCAGCGCTTCCATCGGGCCGTCGGTGATCGGTGTCTGCACCGCGCGCCGCGCCACCGCTTCGGGGCTGAGCCGGAACAGGTTGCCGGGCGAGCGCTTGAAGTACAGCGTCCTGCCGTCGATGAGCTGGTGCTCGAACAGGCCGGCCGCGTTCCACTTCGCGAACTCGGCGTCGGTGAGGTCGGGGATCTGCTTGCGCACGCGCGCCTTGACGTCGTCGGCGCTCAAGGTGAAGTCGAGCAGGATGCGGCGCATCCGTTCGCGCTGGAACGTGAGCGCACTGCGCGTGTCGGCGGACAGGCCGGGCTGCGCCAGGGCGCCGCTGATCGCCGCGTCGGCCGCCTTGAAGTGGCCGGCATCGATCTGGGCGATGATGGGGGTGACGGCCTTGCCGCCGGTGCCGGCGAAGGCAAACGGGGCGACCAGCAACAGGGTGAGCAGGGACGCGGCGACGCGCGCGCCACGTGCATGGCGGCGTACTTTGGGTGCGACAGGTAGCAACGTATCCATCGACAAACGTCCCCGCAACGAATCCCCTGAAACCGCTGTGTAACACGCTTGCAAATGCCGGTCAATAATTTATGCTTCTATCTAAGTCGACAAGAATCAGCTATTCCTTGATGGTGGAAACCAGCCAGCCTGCGAATACCCGCGAACGATCCACGAGGGGATGCATGTGATCCACACGGTCTGGCCCTACCTGGCGCTGATGTTGCTGGTCGCTGGTTTGTTTCCGGCGATGGAACGCCGCTTCGGCTGGAAGCTGTTTTCGGTGCTGCCGCCGATCGTGCTGACCTATCTGTTCGTCACCGCGCTGGCGGTGTCCGGGCTGTGGCAGGTCAACGCCGAGATCAAGGCGGCGCAGTCGATGCTGGTCTCGCGCATGGTGCCGGCGCTGCTGTTCCTGCTGATGATCAACTGCGACCTGCGCGCGATCTGGCGGCTCGGTCCGCGGGTGCTCGGCGTATTCGCCTGTACCTCGGTCAGCCTGTTCGTGGCCTTCATCGGCACCTATCTGCTTTACCGCCACTGGCTGCCCGGCAACGACTGGCAGCCGCTGGCCGCACTCTCCGGCAGCTGGGTGGGCGGCAGCGCGAACATGATCGCGGTGAAGCAGGCGATCGGCATGTCCGACACCTATCTGGCGATGTCGCTGCTGACCGATGCGCTGGGTTATTCGATGTGGGTGGTGGTGCTGTTCTCGGTGGCGCGACTGGCGCCGGCGTTCAACCGCTGGACACGGGCGGCGTCCAGCGGCGACATCCCGCTGGCGCCGGTGAAGACCAGGGCGCCGACCACCTACGACAGCGTGCTGCTGTGGCTGGGCATGGCGTTGGCGGTGGCGGCGCTGTCGGGCTGGCTGGCCGGCTGGCTGCCGGTATCCGGCATGGTCAGCGCCACCACCTGGACCATCCTGCTGGCCACCGGCTTCGGCCTGCTGGTGGCGCACACGCCGCTGGCGGAGTTTCCCGGCGCCAGCACGATTTCCAGCGCGATGCTGATCAGCGTGGTGGCGGTGCTGGCCTCGCAGAGCAACTTCCAGGGCATCGCCGCGGCGCCGCTGTACCTCTTGTGCGGCGTCACCGTCATCGCGATCCACGCGGTGCTGCTAGTCGGCTTCGCCAAGCTGTTCCGCTTCGACCTGTACCTGTGCGGGATCTCCTCGCTGGCGCATATTGGCGGCGTGGCGGCCACGCCGATCCTGGCCGCCAGCTATTCGGCCGCACTGGTGCCGGTCGGTATCCTGCTGGCCCTGCTCGGTTACATCCTGGGCACCGGCTTCGGCCTGCTGGTGGCGACGATCCTGTCCACGCTGGCGGGCGCGTGATGCGCTTTCAACATAGGACCAAGACGATGCGAATCCCCCTGCTTGCCGTCACCGCGCTCGCGCTCGCCTTCGCCGGCGCACCGCTGCAGGCGCGCGAGGCGAACGATGCGTTGACCGTGCCGCCGTCCGGCGTGCTCGGCGTCGGCGAGGCGCAGCTCACCCCCGCGTTCTGGATCGGCCTGCAGGCCCAGCCCGACCGAGTGATCCTCGACCGCGCGGCGATCGAGGCGCAGAACGCGAAGCTGCTGCAGGTCGACCCGTCAGTGCACGACCTGCGCGCGTTGCCAAAGACCTTGAGCCGCGAGCAGGTCACTGGCTGGATCACGGCGTTGTCCGGGCGGCCGGAGCGCCCGCTGTTCGACGTCGACGGCCAGCCGGTGCCGGCCGCCACGCTGGATGCCGTGGTCGCCAACCGTGCGCTCGACGCGATCCCCGCGCAGCAGCCCGCGCGTTACGGCCTGGTGGTGCGTCGCGCCGCGTTGCGCACGTTCCCTACCGCGCTGCGCGTGTTCAGCGAGAAGGGCGACACCGACATCGACCGTTTCCAGGAAACGGCCGAGTTCCCCGGCACGCCGGTGGCGATCGTGCACGCCAGCGCCGACGGCAAGTGGCTGTTCGTGGTCAGTCCGCGCTACGCCGCCTGGACTGAGAGAGAGAACGTGGCTGAAGGCAGCGACGCGCAAGTGTTCGGCTACGCCGGCAAGGCGCCGTACCGGGTGATCACTGGCGCCACCGAGCACACCGTGTTCACCCGCGAACAGCCCGCGGTATCGCAGCTGCAGCTGGACATGGGCACGCGCGTGCCGCTGGTGACGGACTTGCCGCCGGACCAACCGGTCAACGGGCAGACGCCATACACCTCGCACGTACTCGAGCTGCCGCTGCGCAAGGCCGACGGCACGCTCGGGTTCAGTCCGGCGCTGCTGCAGAAGAACACTGATACCGCCGCCGACTACCTGCCGTTGACCCGCGCCAACATCATCCGCCAGGCCTTCAAGTTCCTCGGCGAGCGCTACGGCTGGGGCCACGCCTACGATGGCCGCGACTGCTCGGGCTTTGTCTCCGACGTGTACCGCAGCATGGGCGTCGAGATGCCGCGCAACACCAGCAAACAGGCGATCAGCCCGGCACTGGAGCATCGCGCGTTCACCGCGAAGGACAGCCGCGAGGAACGCATCAAGGCCGCGCAGGCGCTGGAGGTCGGCGACCTGGTCTACATCCCCGGCCACGTGATGATGGTGATCGGCCGCCTGCACGGCCAGCCTTACGTGATCCACGACACCACCGGCATGAGCTACCGCAAGGCCGACGGCAGCAAGGCACGGATCAAGCTCAACGCGGTGTCGGTGACGCCGCTGCTGCCGCTGCTGTTCAACGACAAGCAAAGCTATGTCGATCGCATGACCAGCATCGTGCACATCCGCCCCTGAGCGCGCCTGCATCAAGAAGAAACAGGACACAGATTCCATGAAGGTTTGCCCATGAAAATCACCGACATCCAGTTCGGCATGCTGCGGGTGCCGCTGAAAACCCCGTTCAAGACGGCGCTGCGCACGGTCAACACGGTGGAGGACATCGTGGTGATGGTGCACACCGACTCGGGCCAGGTCGGCTACGGCGAGGCGCCCGCCACCGCGGTGATCACCGGCGACACCCACGGCTCGATCATCGACGCGATCCGCCACTACATCTCGCCCCGGCTGATCGGCCAGGACATCGCCGACCTCAACCACCTTACCCAGCTGATCCAGTCCTCGATGGAGAAGAACACCAGCGCCAAGGCGGCGGTGGAGATCGCGGTGTACGACCTGTGGGGTCAGCTCTACGGCGCGCCGCTGTACAAGCTCCTGGGCGGCGGCGACCCGGTGATCACCACCGACATCACCATCAGCGTCGACTACATCGACAAGATGGTGGCCGACTCGGTCAGCGCGGTGGAACGCGGCTTCGAGTCGCTGAAGATCAAGGTGGGCAAGGACATCGGCGTCGACATCGAGCGGGTCAAGGCGATCTACGCCGCGGTGGAAGGCCGTGCGCTGCTGCGGCTGGACGCGAACCAGGGCTGGACCGCGAAGCAGGCGGTGTACGCGCTGCAGACGCTGGAGGACGCCGGCATCAAGCTGGAGCTGATCGAGCAGCCGGTGAAGGCGCGCGACCTGGCCGGCATGCGCTACGTCACCGAACGCGTGCACACGCCGGTGATGGCCGACGAGAGCGTGTTCGGCCCGATGGAGGTGATCGAGCTGATCCGCCTGCGCGCGGCCGACATCATCAACATCAAGCTGATGAAGACCGGCGGCATCTCCAACGCGATCCGCATCGCCGACATCGCCGGCATGCACGGCATCGAGTGCATGATCGGCTGCATGCTGGAAACCTCGATCAGCGTGGCCGCGGCGGTGCACGTGGCGGTGGCCAAATCCAACGTGATCACCAAGGTCGACCTGGACGGCCCGTCGCTGTGCCAGTTCAATCCGGTCGACGGTGGGGTAATCTTCAACGAGTCGGAAATCTCGGTGACGGACGCCCCCGGACTGGGCATCCGCGAGATCCGCGGATTGGAGAGGATCGAAGCCTGATGTCGCCGCTGGTCAAAATCCGTTCGGAACGCGACCAGATGTCGGCAGTGGAGCGGCGCATCGCCGACTTCATCCTGGAGAACGCGCAACTGCTGCGCGACTACTCCTCGCAGCAGCTGGCCAATGCGCTGGGGATCAGCCAGTCCAGCGTGGTCAAGTTCACCCAGAAGCTGGGCTTCAAGGGTTATCCGGACCTGAAGTATTCGGTCGGCGAGGCGATCGCCCGCGCCGACAACGGCGACACGCCGCAAGTCGCGACGGCGAGCGGCGGCGAGGGCGGCGGCGCGTCCGCCGGCAACCTGTGGCGGCGCAAGTCCGAAGCCGAGGAGGCGACCCGGCTGATCAACCCGCCGGAAACCCTCCACGCCGTGGCGGGTGCGATCGAGCAGGCCGGCCGCGCCGGCAAGGTGTTCATCATCGGACTCGGTGAGGACGACATCCACGCGCGCGGCTTCGCGCTGAAGCTGTCGCTGCTGGGCATCCTCACCGTGCACAACTTCGACACCGCGCGGATGACCGCGAACGTTTCCGCGGCCAGCGCCGGCGACGTGCTGCTGGTGTTTTCCGAACACGGCAACCATCCGGCGCTGTGCAAGATCGCCCGCTACTTCCGCGAGCGCCGCGGCCAGGTGATCACGGTGACGCGGCACACCGCGAACCCGCTGCGCGCGCTAGCCGACCTCTGCCTGGTGGTGTCGGCGCACGACGAGCTGCCGTACATCCAGCCGCTGCTGTACCAGTCGGCGCTGCAGCACCTGCTCGACAGCGTGTTCGTGCAACTGTGCGAGGACCACGACGATCGCCACGCGCAGCTGCTGGCCAACCTCGACCGCATCCAGCTGATGCTGGAGCCGTAGGGGCCGGGAATCGGGAATAGATATTTGGGAATCGCAGTAGCCCGCTTGCGGGCGATGCTTTTGAGCCGGGATTCGGGACTCGGGATTCGCAGAAGCACCACCCGCAAGCGGGCTCATGTTGCGTGATGAAGAATTGCCGGATGAAAAGCTGATGACTGTTCACCGCCGCACCCTTGCCTTGCTGGCGTTTGCCGCCACGCTCACCGGCGCCGCGCATGCCGCCGCCGCGGAGGCACCCTGGCAGGACGCCCGCCAGATGATCGTGGTCACCACCGCCGGCTGGAACACCGACCACGGCGAGCTGCGCGGCTTCGAGCGCCACGGCGATGCCTGGCGGGAAGTCATCGCGCCGGCACCGGTGACCATCGGCAAGAACGGCGCCGGCTGGGGCCTGGGCCTGAACGCGCCGCAGCATGACGGGCCGCTCAAGCGCGAGGGCGACAACCGCAGCCCGGCCGGCGTGTTCCGCATCGGCGAGGCGTTCGGCTACGCCGCGCACGCGGCCACCGCGCTGCCGTACCGTGCGCTCACCGCCACCGACTGGTGCATGGATGTCAGCGGCACGGCGCAATACAACCGCATCGTCGATGCGAACGTGGTCGGCGCCGACGCCGTAAAGGGTTCCAGCGAACCGATGCGACGCGACCTACACGCGAACGGCGACCAGCGCTACCGGCTCGGCTTCGTGATCGAGCACAACGCGCAGGCGGCGCCGCAGGGCGGCAGCTGCATCTTCGCGCATCTGTGGAAATCGCCCGCCGACGCCACCGCCGGTTGCACCGCGATGACGCCGGCGCTGATGCAGCGGCTGCTGGCCTGGCTGAAGCCGCAGGATCATCCGGTGTTCGTGCTGCTGCCGCAGGGCGAGTACGAGCGCTTGCGTGCCGACTGGCAACTCCCGGCGCTGGCCGCCGCGGATGCTGCGCAATGAGTGCGACCACCCGGGTCCTGGTGGGACTGGCCACCGGCGCGCTGATCGGCCTGGTGCTGGCCGGCTGGAACGAGACCGTGGCGCTGCAGGTGGCGAACGTGGCGCAGCCGATCGGCAAGCTGTGGCTGAACGCGCTGCAGATGACCGTGGTACCGCTGGTGCTGGCGCTGGTCGTGGTGGGCGTCAATACCGCCACCGATGCGGCCGCCTCGGGCCGCATCGCGCGCCGCGCGATCGTGGTGTTCATCGTGGTGCTGACCGGCGGCGCGGTGTTCGCGGCGCTGGCCGCACCGCTGGTGTTCTCGCTGTTCCCGCACAATCCGGCACTTATCGCCGCGCTCGATCACGCCAGCGTGCCCGCGGCGGCGCAGGCGGCGCCGAACTGGATCGACACACTGGTGGCGATCGTGCCGAACAACGCGATCATGGCCGCGGCCCAGAGCGCGATGCTGCCGCTGGTGGTGTTCGCGCTGTTCCTCGGCTTCGCGCTGACCCGGCTCGCGCCGACGCGACGCGCGCTGCTGATGGAATTCTTCCAGGCGGTCGCGGATGCGATGATCGTGATCGTGCGCTGGGTGCTGTGGATCGCGCCGCTGGGCGTGTTCGCGCTGATCTTTTCCGTCTGCGCCCGCTCGGGCCTGGGCATGCTCAGTGCGCTGGGCGTGTACGTGCTGGTCGAATGCCTGCTGTACCTGTCGGTCACCGTGATGATGCTGCCGCTGGCGGTGGTGTTCGGCGGCGAGAAGCTGCGCCGTTTCGCGCTGGCGCTGGTGCCGGCGCAGGTGGTGGCGATCAGCACGCAGTCCTCGCTGGCCTCACTGCCGGCGATGCTGGAAAGCGCTGATCGCCGGCTCGGCTACCCGAAGCAGGTGGCCGCGCTGGTGCTGCCGATGGCGGTGAGCCTGTTCCGCCTGACCAGCCCGGTGCAGTACGTCACCTCGGCGGTGTTCATCGCCTGGGCCTACGGCATCGACCTCAGTACCGCGCAGCTGCTGGCTGGCGCACTGCTGGCGGTGGTGATCAGCCTGGGTTCGGTTGGCCTGCCGGGCCAGGTCACCTTCATCGCCACCAACCTGCCGGTGGCGCAGGCGATGGGTTTGCCGCTTTCCCCGCTGGGCCTGATGCTGGCGGTCGACACCATCCCCGACGCACTGGCCACGCTGGGCAACGTCACCGCGGACCTCACCGCCACCAGCGTGGTGACGCGGCAGTCGCGGCGCGATACCGCCTGAGCGAAGGCCTGGCGGCTGCGCCTGGTGCCGCTGGCGGAACCGGGGCGGACGGCACGGCTATAATGTCGTGCCCGGCGCGTTGCGCCGCCAAGTCCCGCAAGGCGCGCCATGCTGCTGATGATCGACAACTACGACAGCTTCACCTACAACCTCGTGCAGTACCTGGGCGAGTTGGGGCAGGCGGTCAAGGTGGTGCGCAACGATGCGCTGGACGTGGCTGGCATCCGCGCGCTGAAGCCCTCGCACATCATGATCTCGCCGGGGCCGGGTACGCCGGACGATGCAGGCGTGTCGCTGGACGTGCTGCGCGAGCTGGCCGGCGAGATCCCGGTGTTCGGCGTGTGCCTGGGCCACCAGGCGATCGGCCAGGTATTCGGCGGCAAGGTGATCCGCGCCAAGCGGATCATGCATGGCAAGACCTCGCCGGTGATCCATCGCGGGCAGGGCGTGTTCGCCGGCCTGCCGAATCCGTTCGAGGCCACGCGCTACCACTCGCTGGTGGTGGAGCAGTCGTCGCTGCCGGATTGCCTGGAAGTCACCGCGTGGACGGAGAACCCGGACGGCTCGATCGACGAGATCATGGGCCTGCGCCACAAGACGCTGGCGGTCGAGGGCGTGCAGTTCCATCCCGAATCGATCCTGACCCAGCACGGCCACGACCTGCTGCGCAATTTCCTGGGCCAGCCGCTGAGGGCGGCGGCATGAACGGCCACGCCCGTGAGATCACCATCACGCCGCAAGAGGCGCTGCAGCGCACGATCGAGCACCGCGAGATCTTCCACGACGAGATGATCGCGCTGATGCGGCAGATCATGGCGGGCGAGGTGAGCCCGCTGATGACCGCGGCGATCATCACCGGCCTGCGGGTGAAGAAGGAAACGGTGGGCGAGATCACCGGCGCGGCGCGGGTGATGCGCGAGCTGTCGGCGAAAGTGGACGCGCCGCCGCACGAGCACTTCGTCGACATCGTCGGCACCGGCGGCGACGGCGCCTCCAGCTTCAACATCTCCACCACGTCGATGTTCGTGGCGGCGGCGGCCGGCGCGCACATCGCCAAGCACGGTGGCCGCAGCGTGTCGTCGAAGTCCGGCAGCGCCGACGTGCTGGAGGCGCTGGGCGCGGCGATCGAGCTGGCACCAAAGCAGGTGGCCGCGTGCATGGCCGAGACCGGCATCGGCTTCATGTTCGCGCCGAACCACCACCCGGCGATGAAGGTGGTGGCGCCGGTGCGCAGGGAAATGGGCGTGCGCACGCTGTTCAACATCCTGGGGCCGCTGACCAACCCGGCCGGCGCGCCGAACATCCTGATGGGCGTGTTCCATCCCGACCTGGTCGGCATCCAGGTGCGCGTGCTGCAGCAGCTCGGCGCGCGTCACGCGCTGGTGGTGTGGGGCCGCGACGGGCTGGACGAGATCTCGCTGGGCGCGGCGACCCTGGTCGGCGAATTGCGCGACGGCGTGGTGCACGAGTACGAGGTGGAGCCGGAGGATTTCGGCCTGGCCATGGCGTCCAGCCGCAACCTGCGCGTGGAAAATGCGGACGAGTCGAAGGTGATGCTGCTGGACGTGTTGCAGGGCCGCCACGGCGTGGCGCACGACATCGTCTGCCTGAACGCCGGCGCGGCGTTGTATACGGCCGACGTGGCCGCCTCGATCGGCGAAGGCATCGAGCTCGCCCGTGCCACGATTGCCAGCGGCGCCGCGCATGCGAAAATGCAGGCCTTCGTGGCGGCCACCCGCCGCCTTGCCGGTTCACGCTAGAACGCACGCGGTGTGCGAAGCTGCTGCCGCCCCCGATGTGCCGGGGTTCTTGTCGCGCATGGGATGCGCTCCTACACCATCAGTGAGATGCCATGACTGACATCCTCAATCGCATTCTTGCCCGCAAGGCGGAAGAGGTTGCCGAACGCCGGGCACGGCTGCCGGAGGCCGAACTGATCGCGCGCATCGCGGACCTGCCCGGCACCCGCGGTTTCGCCGCGGCGATCGAGGCAAAGATCGACGCCGGCCTGCCGGCGGTGATCGCCGAGGTGAAGAAGGCCAGCCCCAGCAAGGGGCTGATCCGCAAGGATTTCGACCCGGCAGGGATCGCGAAGAGCTACGCGGCCGCCGGCGCGGCCTGCCTGTCGGTGCTGACCGACAGCGACTTCTTCCAGGGTAGCGAGGCGTTCCTGCAGCAGGCGCGCGAGGCGTGCTCGCTGCCGGTACTGCGCAAGGACTTCATCATCGACGCCTACCAGGTGTACGAGGCGCGCGCGATCGGCGCCGACTGCATCCTGCTGATCGTCTCGGCACTGGACGACGACGTGCTGCTGCAGCTGTCGCTGCTGGCGGCGGAGCTCGACCTGGACGTGCTGTGCGAGGTGCATGACGAAGATGAGCTGGAACGCGCGCTGGCGTTGCCGGTGCCGCTGATCGGCGTGAACAACCGCAACCTGCGCAGCTTCGAGACCTCGCTGGAGACCTCGCTGGCCCTGCAGGAACTGGTCGAGTACGACCGCGTGCTGGTGGCCGAATCGGGCATCCATACGCCGGAAGACGTCGCGCGCCTGCGCGAGGGCGGCATCCAGGCGTTCCTGGTCGGCGAGGCGTTCATGCGCGCCGAAGACCCGGGTGCCGAATTGCGGCGGTTGTTCTCGATCCCGTGACCGTGATGCCGGAGCAGGGGGCGCTGGCGCCAGCAAGCACGGATGCGGCATTGCCGCGCGTGGTGCTGTTCGATTTCGATGGCGTGCTGATCCGCGGCGATTCGTTTTATCTGTTCATGCGCGAGCGCTACCGGCGTTCACCGTGGCGTTGCGCGCTGGCCCTGCTGTGTTCGCCGCTGCTGCTGTTGCTGCGTCCGTTCTCGCGGCGCGGGCCGATGCACACGCTGGTGCGTATCGCCCTGTTGGGTCTGGATGAACGGCGTTACCAGACCGCTGCGGGCGCGTTTGCCGCGACCCTGGCGCGGCGGCCGAAGCAGTTCTGTCGTGATGGCCTGCAGGCACTGCGCCGACACCAGTTGCAGGGCGACCGGGTGATCGTGGTGACCGGCTGCGAGCACACCCTGGCCAGCGGTATCCTGCAGCAACTGGGATTGACCGATCTGGAAGTCCTCGCTTCGCAACTGCGTCCCGGCTGGCTCGGCATGCGCCTGCTGCGGCACAACGTGGGGCGGCGCAAGGTGCAGTCGCTGGCCGAGCGCGGCGTCGAGGCATGGCAGCTGGCCTATGGCGATTCGATGTACGACGCGCCGATGCTGAAACTGGCCGCCGAGGCAGTACTGGTCAATGGCACGCCCACGCTGTGCAAGAAGATGGAGAGGGCGCTGGGCCGCGCGGTCACCCGCGTCGAGTGGTTCTGATTACGGTTTCGTGGTTTCGCAGCACGGGCACTGCCGCCGGTTCTGCCCGGCGCGAGCGGTGGGTAGTGCCGCCCTGCGCAGCAACCTCCGGCACGGGAATCACTTCCCTCGCGCCTACAGCAGTGCCTGCGCCAGTTGGCCCAGGCTGATCAGCACGATCAGGCTGCCCACGGCGGCCATCACGGCCTGCTCGGGCAGGTGGCGCACCAGCCAAGCGGCGAACGGCGCGGCGATCACGCCGCCGGTGAGCAGGCCGAGCACGATCGGCCAGTGGCCGACGCCGACGTGCCAGACCAGGGTGGCGGAGACGCAGACCGTCACCACGAACTCGGCGGCGTTGACCGAGCCGATCGTGCTGCGCACGCCGCCACCGCGCGCGATCAGGGTGCTGGTGGCCAGCGGCCCCCAGCCGCCGCCGCCGATCGCGTCGAGCAGCCCGGCGAAGAAGCCCAGCACGCCGCTGTGCTGCACCTGGTGGCGGGTCAGCCGCTTGCCGAAGGCGCGCAGCAGCACCATCGTGCCGAGGATCAGCAGGTAGGCGTTGACCCAGGGCCGGATCGCCTCGCCCGGCACGCTGGCCAGGAAGGTCGCGCCAAGGATGCCGCCGATCGCGCCGGGAATGGCCAGTTGCCAGAACAGGCTCCAGCGCACGTTGCCGAACCAGGCGTGCGACGCACCGGAGACGCCGGTGGTGAACACCTCGGCGGTGTGCACGGTGGCGCTGGCCACCGCCGGCGGCAGGCCCAGCGCCAGCAGGATCGAGTTCGAGACCAGGCCGTAGGCCATGCCCAGCGCGCCATCGACCAGTTGGGCGAGCAGGCCGACACCTGCAAAGATGAAGAACTGTCCGTAATCCAAGCGTCATCTCGCAGCCGATGGCGAGGCACCATCCTCGACCAGTCTTCGTAAAAAACCGGTTCAGACGGTGCGCGGGGTGCCTCGCGAGGGCTCAGCGCGTGCCACGCACCACGATGGTCTTGCCGGAGACGTCGATCATCCGTTGCTCTTCCAGCTGCTTGAGCACGCGGCCGACCATTTCGCGCGAACAGCCCACGATGCGGCTCACTTCCTGGCGCGAGATGCGGATCTGGGTGCCGTCCGGGTGGGTCATCGAATCCGGCTCCTGGCACAGGTCGAGCAGGGTGCGCGAGATGCGGTTGGTGACGTCCATGAACGCCATCCGGCTGACCTGGCGCGAGGTGCGCAGCAGGCGGTTGGTCAGCTGCGAGCCGATGGCGAACAGGATCTTCGGGCACTCCTCGCGCAGCGGACCCTCCATCAGCTGGAACAGGCGCTCGTAGCTGACCTCGGCCATCTCGCACGGGGTGCGCGTGCGCACCATCGACTCGCGCTGGGCCTGCTCCACGAACAGGCCCATTTCGCCGATGAACTGGCCGCGGCTGATGTAGGCAAGGATCAGTTCGCGACCCTGCTCGTCCTCGGTGCATACCGCCAGCGAGCCCTCGACCACGTAATACAAGGTGTTGGCCGGGTCGCCGGGGCGGATGATCGCGGTCTTGCCCGGGTAGCGCCGGCGGTGGCACAGGGCCAGGAATCGCTCCATGGAGGCGGGGTCCGGGGCGAAGCCAAGCGGTGCCTGCGAACGTTCGAAAGCCTGTTGGAGCTGGTACTTGAGTTGCGCCACGTTTATCCCCCACAGATGGTTGAAGTCACAGCGGCGGCCATTGCCACACGGCACTGCTTGTCCGCGGACCATCCCTGCAAGCTTGGCATTATGGCAAACCTGACGATTTGCGACAGGTTCAATTTCTCGTTCTTTTGCCCCATAATTCGCGGTCTTCCGTATGCGGCAGGATTGTCGCATGCGATACGCAAGGGTCGTGCAGGCTGCGCGCCTGTACTTCACACCATATCGCGGGGACCCTTGTCGCTAACCCGCCTCTGCTGATGGCCGAAGTCCGGTCATGGAGAGCTGCCCGTGGTCAAGCCACTTCCCCGTCTGCGCCTGCAGGGTTTCAACAACCTGACCAAGGCGTTGAGCTTCAACATCTACGACATCTGCTATGCGGTGTCGGAAGACCAGCGCCGCAACTACATCGAGTACATCGATGACCAGTACGACGCCGACCGGCTGACCCAGATTCTCACCGACGTGGCCGAGATCATCGGCGCGAACATCCTCAACATCGCACGCCAGGACTACGACCCGCAGGGCGCCTCGGTGACCATGCTGATCTCCGAGGAGCCGGTGGTCGAGAAACTCGGCCGCGACACCATTTCCGGTGCCGTGGTCGCGCACATGGACAAGAGCCACATCACCGTCCATACCTATCCGGAAACGCATCCGCACAACGGCATCGCCACGTTCCGCGCGGACATCGACGTGGCCACCTGCGGCGTGATCTCGCCGCTGAAGGCGCTGAACTACCTGATCGACAGCTTCGAGTCGGACATCGTGGTGTGCGACTACCGCGTGCGCGGCTTCACCCGCGACATCAAGGGCAAGAAGCACTTCATCGACCACAAGATCAATTCGGTGCAGGACTACCTGGCCAAGCACATCCGCCAGAAGTACGAGATGTTCGACGTCAACGTGTACCAGGAGAACATGTTCCACACGAAGATGCACATCAAGGACTTCGACCTGGAGACGTACCTGTTCGACTCGCACGCCGACGACCTCTCGTTCAAGGAGCGCCAGCGCATCGAGTCGCTGCTGCGCCGCGAGATCGAGGAACTGTTCCACGGCCGCAACCTGATGTGACGAAAAACCCGCCGAGAGGCGGGTTTTTTTGGACTTCCTTTGCGGGAACGGTTCTGGCCACGCGCATGGTCCAGCGGTCGCGAGCATTCGTTCGCCGGTGCGCGTCGAGACTTCGGTGCCGTCGGGCGGGTGTTCGCCGAAGGCCTGCCCGGGCGCTGACTACCCTCATGCCGGTGCTGGGGGTGCGTGCAGTTACCCGGCGAGCTTTTCCCTGAAGCCGAGACCGGGTTTCCACGGGGCATGACAGTCATGGCCGCACACGGTTTTCGTTGCCCGGTTGCTCGGCGGCCGCGAGCCGCCGCCATCGCCGTCCTGCGCGGTAGCGGTATTCAGGCACCGCCGAACAGCTGCTCGGCGCGCTGGAACAGCACCCAGCTCGTCGCAATGACCTTGTCGCCGCCCTGTGGGCGGTTGCCGCGGTGTGTATGCGTGAACGAAGCCGGCGCCAGCAGCAGCGTACCCGTGCGCGGTACGATCTTGCGCTGCTGGTACAGAAACTCGGTCTCGCCCTCGGCAAAGCCGTCATTGAGATAGATCGTCCACAGCAGGTGGCGGTGCAGTGTGTCGGCGCGCGGGTCGCGTGGGTACAGCTCGCAATGCCAATAAGGGTAGCCACCGCGTCCCGCGCTGTAGCGTTGCAGGTTGATTGCCCCTGGCCGGAATACCGTTTCAACCAGGGACGACAATGCGCCGTCGTCCATGGTCTGCAGGCGTTCGGACGTCAGTCGGTGGCGGGTGCCGCCCGGGCCCGGAACCTCGAGCATCAGCGGCGCGATCAGCGCATGCGGATATCGCCTCAGGTAGGCAAGCACCCCGCGGAACACCGCCTGATTGAGCGCCGTTTCCGCCTCGTGCCAGTCGGCCTGGTCGCTGAGGGCAAGATCCTGGCTGTCCTTCAGTTCGGGGAGCACGCCGCCGCCAACCCGCCCCGGGCGCGTCCGGGCACTCGCGGCGAAACGCTCGACCAGCGCAGCACACTGTACCGCCGGCAACGCATCGGGATACACCTCGATAAAGTCATCCGGGGCATTCGTGGTAGTGGACATGGGCATGCGGTGGCACCGTTGGCGCGCCGCGCGGTGCGCGGGAAAGCACGAAGGCGGTCATCATGGCACGGCGCGGGTGGCCCTTGAACCGGTGTCGCGTCGCGCGCGCAGCTGCCGCCGCGCAATGGATCCCTAATCGAGCAATCCCCGGCGCAATGCGTAGCGCACCAGCTCGGCGGTGTTGCGCACGGCAATCTTGGTCAGCACGCGGGCACGGTGGTTTTCCGCGGTCTTGGTGCTGATCGCCAGCTGGCGCGCGATTTCCTTGGTGGTCAGTCCCTCGGCGATCAGGCGGAACACCTCCCGTTCGCGTGCGGTCAGGAGCTCATAGCGATCATCCAGCACGCGCTCGGGGTGCTGCAGCTGTTCGGCCAGCGCGCGCGCCGCTTGTGGGCTGAAATGCCCCCGTCCGGCATGCAGGTTGCGTACCGCGGCGAGCAGTTCCGCGGCGGCGCTGTCCTTGACCAGATAACCGCTGGCACCAACGCGTACGGCCTGCAGCACGTACTGATCCTCCTGGTGCATGGTCAGCACCAGCACGCGCGTATCCGGCAGCGCCTGACGCAGCTGGCGCACCACCTCGACACCGTTCAGGCGCGGCATCGACAGGTCGGTGATGACGATGTCCGGGCGCGTGGCCAGCGCCTTGTCGACGGCTTCGACGCCGTCGGCGGCCTGCGCGATAACCTCTATGTCGCCGTCGCTTTGCAGGATGCCCACGAGGCTCTCACGAACCAGGGTGTGGTCATCGACGAGCAGGACGCGGATCGGGATGGGCGGCATGCGACATACCCTGCATGCCATCTCCAACCGCGTCAAGCGCAGGGCCGGTGTGCGCCACTCAGCGACTGTCGAGCGGCACCAGTGCGCGCAGGCGGGTGCCGTGGCCGGCGGCGGAGCGCAATTCGAGCTGGCCGTCGAACAGTTGCAGGCGTTCGCGGATGCCGCCCAGGCCAATGCCGCCGACGGCCTGCGCGCGCTCCGGGTCGAAACCGCAGCCGTCATCGACGATCTGCAACTGCAGGCGGCCGCCGCGTTCGACCAGGTGCACCAGTACGCTGTGCGCGCCGGCATGCTTGACCACGTTGTTGAGCGCTTCCTGGGTGATGCGGAACAGCAGCGTTTGCAGTTCGCCATCGAGGTTGGGCATTGGCTCGATCTCCACTGCGATCGCGATGCCGGCAGCCTCGCCCAGGCTGCGCGCCAGCCAGCGCAGCGCCGGTTCGAGACCGAGGTCGTCGAGGATCGGCGGGCGCAGCAGGCGCGAGAGCTGACGGGTATCGTCGAGGGTGTCGGAACACAGCGTGACCGCGTCGTCGAGGCTGGCGCGCAGCGCTTTGAGTTCCGCCGGCAAGGCATCGCCGATCTGCGCGAGGCGGTGTTTGAGGGCAGTCAGGTTCTGGCCGATGCCATCGTGCAGATCGCGCGCGAGCCGGCGCCGCTCATCCTCCTGTACACGCAACACCGAGCGACCCAGGCGGTGGAACTCACGCTCGTTCGCTTCGAGCCGTTGCAGCAGTTGCTGATACCGCAGCTGGGCTTCGGCGGGCGGGGGGGGGGCATCGCGGGTCATGGCGTAGTTTCGTCCGTTCCGATGCGCCGGACGGATGTACCGGTCGCGTTGCGCAGATCGGCAGGCAGTTTGCCGCGGAAGCTGGCCAGCGCTGCAGTCGCAGCGTGCTCGGCGTCTGTCGCAGCGGGGGTATCGCCGGCCAGGCGCTGGGCGCGTGCGCCAAGGGTGTGGATTTGCGCCGCATCGAGCACCTCGCTGCCGCGCATCAGGCTGGTCGCCTCGCGGTAGGCGCGCAGCGCGGCGGCCGCATCGTGCGCGGCAAGCGCACGCTGCATCGCCAGGGTCAGCCAGTCCAGCCGCAATTCGGCGTTGCCGAGCGCTGCAGTCGCCGCATCCAGCCCGGTGTCGGCATGCGGGTCGATGCGCGCACGCAGCAGCGCCACCCGCAATTGCAGTTCGCGCACGCCCGAGGCGTCGGCCAAGGGCTGCGCACGATCCAGTGCCGCGCTCGCCTCGCGCGTCTGGCCGGCATGCAGCGCCAGCTCCGCGCGCACGATTTCGACGCGCGCGCGCTGTTCGCGGGAAGCGCCGGCATCGCCCGCTTCGAGTGGCTTGAGTTCGCGCTGCGCATCGGCGCCGGCGCCCGCGGCGAGCAGGGCCTGCACGCGCAGCAGGCGCGTGTCGGCTTCGCCACGCTGGTCCTCGCGCTGGCGAAACAGGGCGATCGCCTTGTCGGCCTGGGCGAGCGAGCCGGCCACGTCACCCTGCATCAGCGCGAGTTCGGCCAGGTTGCGCCGGCTCACGGCGGTCTCCTCGGGCATCTGCAGTTTCTCGGCCTCGGCCAGCGCGCGTTGCTGCAGTTCGCCGGCCTCCTGCCAGCGGCCGCGCGCCGCAGCCAGCAGGCCCAGGTTCTGCCCGGTGCGGATGCGGCCGGTGTCGCCGAGCCCGGCGCCGCTTTCTGCGGCACGCTGCCAGTAGCTCTGCGCATCGTCGTAATGGCCGAGCTGATAGTTGGCGAAGCCGATATCGTTGAGTGCCTGCGACAGCCCGTGCGCGTCGCCGGCCTGCTGCCAGCCCTGCAGGGCGCGACGGTAGGCTTCGAGCGCGCCGCGATAGTCGCCGCGTTCCTCGGCGAGCACGCCGAGTTCGTTGTCGACCGCGGCGAGGCCCTTGCGGTCGTCAAGTTCGGCATTCAGCGCGCGGGCCTGCGCAAGCTCGTTGCCCGCTTCGTCGAAAGCACCGCGCAGGCTCAGCACGTTGGCAAGATTGCGCAGGCTGGTGGCCACGCCGCGACGATTGCCGACCTCGCGTTGCAGCGCCACGGCCTTGCGGTATTGCTCCTCGGCGTTGACGGTCTGACCGAGGCGGCCGTAGCCGATGCCGAGCGCGTTGACCGTCTCGGCCACGCCGTAGAGGTTGCGGCTGCGCTTGTACAGCACCAGCGCACGCACCAGATAGTCGTCGACCGCGCGTCTCGCTTCGCCCTGCAGGATCGAGAACTTCCCCAGCTCGAACCAGGCGCGTGGATCGCCGCTGTCGCGTGCGGTGAGCAGCGACAGCCTGGCGATCGCCGCGCTGAAATCACCGCCGCTGCCCTGGGCGCGCGCGAGCTGCAGATCGGCCAGGGTATCGTCGGGAGTCTGCGCGAGTTGCACACGCCATTGCGCGATCGCGCCGGGCACATCGCCATCGTGCAGCGCATGCTCCGCGGTAAACACGCGCTGCAACCGTGCGGGTGCCGTATGGGCGGCGCGTTGCCCCTGTTCGATCGCATCGCGCGCGATGTCGCGCTCGCCGATCGCCTGCGCCAGCCGGAGCTGGACCAGCCACAGCACGGGATCGTTGCGTTCGCTCTTGGTGATGGCGCGCAAACCGTCCAGTGCCGCGGCGAACTTGTCGCCCTCACGCGCCTGCAAGGCGGTACCGAACGCGTCGAGCGTGGCAGTCGCGGCGGGCAGGCGCAGCTCCGGCATGGCCGTATCCGTGCCCAGTGCGTGCCCCAGGGCCGGTTGCGCCAGCCACACGCGGAACGCGGCGACGGCATCGGCCGCGGGCGGGCCGTCGAGAGCCTGCGGCGGAGCGCGGTCTTCACGCAGCTCGGCGTGCACATACCAATGGCCTTCGCGTCGGCGCAGTTCGGAGGACAACGTGCGATCGGCGACGACGAGACGGCGCAGCGTGGCCGGATCGGGATCGCTGCCGGCCGCATCGAGCTGGCGCAGCGCCTGTTGCGTTCGTTCGGTATCGACGCTGGCGACGCCGGGCAGGGCGAAGATGGTTGCGCGCAGATAGGCATCCAGCGCGACCAGACGTGGCACCGGTACCGCCGCACCGCGCAGCGGCAACACCAGCACACGATGCAGCGGCGGCGCGGCGCTGGCGGCACCCTTGTCGCGGGCCGTCCACCACAGCGTGCCGCCGACGCCGGCCAGGGCCAGCAAGGTCGCCATCGCGAACCATGCGCGCCGGTGCGGGCGGAAATCGCGCGGCATCGCGCGGCGATCGATCGCCTCGATCACCGCGGCTGCATCCTGCAGCCGATGCGCGGGCTGCGGTCGCAGCAGCCGTTCGGCAAGCCGCACAACCCAGCCTGGCAGGTCGGGGCGTTCGCGCGTGACCGGTGGCGGCGAGCGCACCAGTCGCTGCGCGATCGCCTCCGTGGCAGTGGCGCTCTGGAACGCGGGCATGCCGGTCAACATCTCGTGCAGGATCAGGCCCAGCGCGTAGAGATCGCTGCGCGTGTCGACCGGGTCACCGCGCGCCTGCTCCGGCGAGAGATAATCGGGGGTGCCGACCACGCCACCCATGCCGGCGTGGGTGAGGCCATTGCTGGCGAGCGAGCGGGCGACGCCAAAATCGCTGATGTAGGCATTGCCCTCGCGGTCGATCAGCACATTGGCCGGCTTGAGGTCGCGATGCACCACCTCACGCGCATGGGCCGCCTGCAGGCCGAGCGCAATCTGCCGCGCGATCCGCAACGCATCCTCGAGCGGTAGCGGGCCGCGGTCGATGCGGTGGTCCAGTCCTTCCCCATCGACGTAGTCCATGCTGATCAGCCAATGGCCGTCGTGCTGGGCGAGGTCGTGGATGCGCACCACATGCGGGCTCGACACCTGACGCGCGAGCAGCAGCTCCTGGCGAAAGCGCTCGAACGAATCCGGTCGCGTCGCCAGCTCCGGCCGCAACAGCTTGATCGCCACCGGTACGTCGAGCGCGATGTCATGGGCACGGTAGACCACGCCCATGCCGCCCACGCCGAGCAGCGCCTCGATACGAAAGCGCCCGGCAAGCAGCGTGCCGGGCGCGAGATCCATTTGCGCGTAGATGCCGGTGGCGGTGGGCTGGCTCATCCGGTCTGCACCACCGGTCCGGCGAGGATGCGGTCCCAGTCGACCGGTGCCGGCGAACGCGCGGCCAGAGCGTCGCTCGCACGGTGTGCGCTGAGCCACAGCGCGGTGCGGTCGGCGAACGCCTCCAGCAGCTCCAGGTCGAGTGTGGTCAGTGGCGGCCCCGCTTCGCGGCGGTCGGCGTAGATCGCGCCGAGTACGCGATCGCCGTCGAGCAGCGGCAGGCACACCAGCGTGCGCAGCCCGCCCTCGACTACCGAGGCGCGCGCGCCGGGCCATGCGTCGCCGCCGATGTCGTTGAACACGATCGCGCGACGCTGTTCGATGGCGCGGGTGACCGCACCAAGGCTGCCGGCGAATTCGCGTCCGACCATCTGCGCCGGGTCGAGCGCGAGCGCCGCCCGGACGCGGTAGCGGCCGTGCTCGTCGATCAGCAGGAAGCCGCGGCTGCAGCCGGCGAGCTCCGCCACCGCGCGCAGGCTGGCCTCGAGCAGTGCCTGGCCGGGGGCGGCCTCGGGGTCGCCGCCATGGGCGATCGTGTCGAGTCGGACGGTATGCGCGGTAGCGGCGCCGTGGCGCTCATGCCAGCGCCGGGCTTCGGCCTCCACCGCGGCAGCGTCGAGCGCCGCGAATTCGCAGTGCACGTCGCCGAAGCGCAGCCAGCAGGAGGATTCAAGCAGCGTGGAGGCGACCTGGGCACCTTCGACGAAGCTACCGTTCTTGCTGCGCAGGTCGGTCAGGCGCCAGCGGTCGCCGCTCACGACGAGCTCGGCGTGCAGGCGCGATACCGAGGGGTGTGCCAGCAATAATTCGCAGTCATCGCCACGGCCGATCCGTAGCCGTTCACCTGGGCTCAGGGAGCGGGTGATGGCGGCGCTGTCGGGGACAAATGCGGTCAGCCGTGCCTGCATGCAGGCATCTTAGCGTGCAGCATCTGTGCGTGCAGGCGTTCGTGCGCACCATCGTGGCGAAGCGCCGCGGTCGCCATGGAGTGCATGGAACCCAGGTTCACGCCAGCGCGTGTCTCAGCGACCGAAATCGCGCTGATAGGCGATGCTGAACGAGAGCGTGGCGGTGGCGGCCAGCAGTTCGCCGGCCTGGTTATCGGTGTCGCGGGTGGCCCGCCATTGCGACGGGATGGCCGTGCCGGCCCGAGCCGCCACGCGCGCGCGAAGCTGGTCGAGCGCGGCCAACGCATCACCGTACTGGCCCTGGTCCATTGCACTCTGCGCCGTGTCTGCGCTCATCTGCAACGGCCCGCGTTCGGACAACGGCAGCAGCGCGATCAGCGACTGCAGCCGGGCGAACTTGTCGGCCACCACATGGCTGGTAGGGCGCAGATCGGTCAGCACCAGGAACTGCGAGAAGCCTCCGGTGGTGCCACGCGCACGCACACTGCCTGGCGCGATCTCGTCGGTGATGTCGCGGAAACTGCCGTTCAGCGGCGCCTTGAACAGACGCAGCTGGCTGCCGGCCGCATAGGCCAGCGCATGCGTATGCACCTCGACCCGCACCGTGCGCTGAAAGCTGAGCCCGCCGAGTGTCGGCGGTTCGATCGTGACCATCAGCGGAAACGACGGATCCGGCCGGTTCAAGCTGCCGTCGGGCAGTCGCGACAGCAGTGCCGGGTCCGACACGTCCACCAGCTGTGCGCTCACGCCGAGGCTGCCTGCATTCAGGCCGAGGCTGTCGTCGAAGGTCAGGATCACTTCGGCCAGCGTCTGCTGCGTGGGCAGGTCGACCCGCACCGTTGCCACGTTGCCGGCAACCGCCACCGTGACCGGCAGGTTCTGCGCCGACACCAGCGAGGCGCACAGACCGAGAACAGAACCGAGCAACAACTTGGCAGCGAGGGTGGATTTCGGCATGGCGGACTCCTGGATGCGGCGCCGGCGGCCGGCCGGCGCTCGGAAAATTTTGCGATTCAACCGAAGCTAGTGGATATGGTCCGACCGTGCCAGTAGGGGGTTTCACCCAGTACGGATGCGTGTGGTGTGGCGGGTGGGCGCGGTAGCTTGGCTCCGGGGCCGGACGGAATGCGCGCGGCCCGCTCATGGGCGCACATTCGGCAACTGCAGATTCTGTTCCTGGATCGCCGCACGTGGGCCCGGCGTGGATTCGGCCCGGCATGAGTCGTTATGCCGGAAGGCGGGGCGTAGGTGATTTCCCCTGCCGCGGATGGATGCAACTCCGGATGGGAGAACCGCAGCATCGGTGTGAATACTCCGCTGGCGCCCCATTCCGGCGGGCGAATCTCCGGAGCCATCATCATGTCGTCCATGTCTGTTTCAACCGTCAAGCGCAGGACCTTTCGCCTCTGCGCAGTGGCAGCTGGCCTGCTCGCCAGCGGCGTTGCGTTGGCCGATGCCCAGCTCGATCCGCAACTGTTGTCGAAGATGGGCGTTGCCGCACCGACGGACCAGTTGCAGGTCGTCATCAGCTATCAGCAATCCGGCCCGGTCACCGCCGACCAGGTCGCCGCGCTCAGGACGCTCGGCATCAGCAAGGGCGTTACCATGCGCACGCTGCCGATCGCCGGCGCGCTGGCGACCCCGGCCGAGATCCGCGCGCTGGCGCAGCGCAACGATGTGGTCTCGATCTATTTCAATGCGCCACTGCAATACCTGGACCAGGAGGCGAATGGTCTCTCCGGTGCCGCGCGCACGGTCGGGAACCCGGCCGACTACCACCGCGCGATCCCATACAGCGGCAAGGGCGTGAGCGTGGTGGTGAACGATTCCGGCGTCGACGGCAGCCACATGGACCTGCAGTACGGCCCGCACGTGGTGCAGAACACGCAGGGCGCGACGAATCTGGCAGCGTACGACTCGATGCTGCCGATCACCTACACCGAGGGTGTGATCAATACCGACTGGGGTTCGGGCCATGGCACCCACTGCGCCGGCATCATCGGCGGCACCGGCGCGCGTTCGAATGGCCTGTACCGCGGCGTGGCGCCCGGTGCCGACCTGGTCGGCTATGGTTCCGGCGCGGTGTTGTTCATCCTCGATGCGGTCGGTGGGCTCGATTATGCCGCCACCAACCAGTTCAGCTTCGCCAACCCGATCCGCGTGACCAGCAACTCCTGGGGCAGCTCGGGCAAGTTCGATCCGCTGAACCCGGTCAATATCGCCAGTTACGAGCTGTACAAACGCGGCATTGTCAGCGTGTTCGCCGCGGGCAACGACGGCCCGGGCGAGGACACCCACAATCCCTATGCGCAGGCACCGTGGGTGATCTCGGTCGGCGCCAGCGAAAAGAACGGCGTGCTGACCGATTTTTCCTCGCGTGGCAAGCGCGGCGAAACGGGCACGTTCAAGATGCCCGATGGCGTGCAGTGGACCTACGTCAACCAGCCGACCATCGTCGCACCCGGTGTGGACATCATCTCCACTCGCGACAGCACGGGCACGCTTCCGGCGCTGGCCGCGGAACAGGATGCCGAGACCATCGATCCGGCTTACCTGCCGTTCTATACCGTGATGAGCGGTACCTCGATGGCCACCCCGCATGTGGCTGGCATTGTCGCGCTGATGCTCGAGGCAAATCCGAAGCTGACCCCGGCAAATGTCAGCGACATCATCAGGCGCACCGCGACCAACATGACCGGCCGGTTGCCGTGGGAAGCTGGTGCCGGCCACATCAATGCCTATACCGCGGTGGCCGAGGCCGCTGGCGTGCGCACCGGCTTTGGTGCGACCGTCAATGCATTGAACGTGTTCAACAGCAGTGAGCTGCTCGTCGCAGGTGCCCCGCCGGTACCGTTCTCGGTGGACTTTGCCCCGATCGGGCCGGTGGGCGAACAGTCCTTCGTCGTCGGGCCGGAAGCCGCCTGGGTCAGCGCGCGCGCCACCATCGACGCCAACACGCTGGCGCTCGTCCTGATCGATCCGGACGGCGTGCGTTACGGTTCGTCGATCGCGCTGCCGGTAATCGGCGATACGGTGACTACCGGCGCGCCGGCCAAGCCGGGCGTATGGCGGGTCACCGTACGCGGCATCGGCTCGATCTCCGGTACCAACGTGGATCCAGCCCATGTCACCAACGGCTACGCAGCACCAGGCACCGTGACCGGCGAGGTCAGTTTCCTCAATAGTGGCGGTTACACCGGCCTCAACGACATCGCCGACCATCCAGCCAGGCAGGCGATCCAGTTTGCCGTCGCCAACCGTCTCGTCGATGGCTATGCGAATGGGCAGTTCCGCCCCGACCAGGTGCTCAAGCGCAGCGAGCTGGCGCAGTATCTGCTGATGGGCACCAGCGTGCGCCAGTATCTGCCGTTCTCCGGCACCCCGAGCTTCACTGATCTTGGTATCAGCAACAGCGCGTATGCCTTTGCCGAGTCGGCCATCGCCCGCGGCGGCGCCCTGCGCAATCTCGGTCAGGATCAGGATGGCGTGATGACCCTGCAGTCGACCGGCGCGTTTCGGCCGAACGACGGTGTCACTCGGGTCAGCCTCGCCTACTCTCTGGTGCAGAGCCTGGCGCTACAGGATGAAGCGCGTTCGTTCACTGGCACCCTCACAGCGTTTTACGATGGCCGGCGCATCCCGCTCGACGATGCCGCCGCGATTCCGGCGAACCTGCGTGGTTATGTGCAACTGGCGCTGGACCGCGGTGTAATCAATGCGCGCTTCGCGGTGACCCAGGGTCCGTACGATCTGCAGCCAACCCTGCACGCCTACTTCGATCCGAGCCTCATGGTCACTCGTGCCGCCTATGCCGTTGCAGCCGGCCGCTACCTCTCGCTTTATCAGAGCGGTCAATAGTCGAAAAGAGCGGGCAAGTGCTTCATCCCGCGTGCGGCCCGGTCACCGGGCCGCAATTTTTTGTCAAATCTCGGCCCTGCTCCTGTCAGGGAAGCCACGGACTCTCGCAGGAGCGCAAAAGCCTTCACTCAAGACGGTAGTTAAAGAGCCACCGGGGCCGAAATCGCTCCCGCAGGCGGTCGAACCTACACGCGATAAGCCACCGTCTTCATTACCATCGAGCTGGCGTGCATCAGCTGCGGCAGCGGGAACGGCAGCTGGATGCCGCCTCGTTGCCTTGCGGCCTGCGCGTGGCGGATCTCGTCCGACTGCATCTGTGTCAGCACGGCGCGCGAACGCTGGTCCTGCACGGGCAGCTTTTCCAGGTGTTCGGCCAGGTGCGCTTCCACCTGGCGCTCGGTTTCCACCACGAAGCCGAGGCTGACCGGGTCGCCGGCCAGCGCGGCGGCGGCGCCGATCGCGTAGCTGCCGGCGTACCACAGCGGGTTGAGCAGGCTGGGGCGGCTGCCCAGCTGGCTCAGGCGCTCGGCGCACCAGGCCAGGTGATCGGTTTCCTCGACCGCGGCATGCAGCAGGTGCTGGCGGTTGTCGGCGTTGCGCGCCAGTGCGGCCTGGCCGAAGTACAGCGCCTGCGCGCAGACCTCGCCGGTATGGTTGATGCGCATCAAGCCGGCGGCATGGCGGCGCTCGGCCTCGTCGAACTCCGCCTCGGCGAGGCCGGCAGCGGGCGAGGGACGATGGGCGCGGGGCGTGCCGGCGATCGCTTCCAGCGCGCGTTCGCAGCCGGCGAGCAGGCGGTCGAAGGGGCTCAATGTGCGCACGTTCATGGGGTTTCCCGTTGCGATTGTTCGGCCAGCAAGGTCAGGGAGGAACCGGCCGGCAGGCAAAGTCCGCGCTGCACGCACTGGTCGGCCAGTTCGGCGATACGGCCAGCCCACAGGGGGACTTTTCAAGCAGCCTGGTGATCATGCTATCATTGCCAGCTCACAGCTCGCCGACCGGTGGGCTTGCGCCATGGATGACGGCTCCGCTATCATCTCGCGCCTTTGTTCCACCGAAGCATGCTTTCCCGGATCATGCGTACCGCCTCACGGCGGCAGACAGGTATTCTGAAATGAAAACGTTTAGCGCCAATGCCGACAACGTCAAGCGCGACTGGTTCGTGGTCGATGCCACGAACAAGACGCTCGGTCGCCTGTCGACCGAAATCGCCCGTCGTCTGCGCGGCAAGCACAAGCCGGAATACACCCCGCACTGCGATACCGGCGATTATATCGTGGTGATCAACGCGCAGAAGGTGGCCGTCACCGGTGCCAAGCTGGACGACAAGAAGTACCACCGGTTCACCGGCTACGTCGGCAACCTGAAGACCACCAGTCTGAAGGACCTGCTGGCGACCTACCCGGAGCGCGTGATCGAGATCGCCGTCAAGGGCATGCTGCCGAAGAACCCGCTGGGCCGCGAGATGTATCGCAAGCTCAAGGTCTACGGCGGTGCCGAGCATCCGCATACCGCACAGCAGCCGCAGGCGCTGGAGATCTAAGGAAATGAGCATGGCAATCCAGCAGAATTACGGCACCGGCCGCCGCAAGACCTCCGCCGCCCGCGTGTTCCTGCGCAAGGGCAGCGGCGCCATTGAAGTCAACGGCAAGTCGCTCGAGCAGTTCTTCGGTCGCGAGACCTCGTGCATGATCGTGCGCCAGCCGCTCGAACTGACCGAGAGCACCGGCAAGTTCGACATCAAGGTGACGGTCGCCGGCGGTGGCATCACCGGCCAGGCCGGCGCGATCCGCCTGGGCATCGCCCGCGCGCTGATCGAGTACGATGAAAGCCTGAAGTCGCCACTGCGCAAGGCCGGCTTCGTGACCCGCGACGCCCGCGAGGTCGAGCGGAAGAAGGTCGGTCTGCACAAGGCACGTCGCGCCACGCAGTTCTCCAAGCGCTAAACCAAGCTTCATAGCCCCGTCGCCAAGCGGTAAGGCACCTGACTCTGACTCAGGCATTCGGTGGTTCGAATCCATCCGGGGCTGCCAAATCCAGATGCCGATACCCGCAGTGATGCGTGGTGATCCGGTCGAGAAGCCCGCCTTACGGCGGGCTTTTTCGTTCTACCAAGGGTGCGGTCGGGGACAGGGCGTCACCGCTTTCGAGCCGAAGTGCTGCCGCAGAACAGCAAGATATTGCGTGCAAATTCATGGACTTCGCCCCTTCGGTTTTGCGGTGCACCAGAGTAAAATTTCCGGTTTCACCTCTGCGATGATTTCATGACGCCAGCCACTGACACCCCCGTGGAGCATACCGATGTGCGTACGGTAGGCAGTACGGATGCACTGCCGATTGCGCCCGCACTGGGCCTTTCACTGGATGCCGCGCGGATGCCGCGCAAATCCACCCTGGTCACGCGCCGCATCCTGCTGATCAGCGTACTGGCGGTGATTCTGGGTGTCGTGGCGGCTTATGTCGCGCAACTGTTGATGCTGACGATCAACCTGATCACCGATCTGTGCTTCTACGGTCGGGTGTCGGACGTGATCGGCCCGCATGCGCATACGGGCTCGTTCGTGCTGTCGCCGGCCGATAACCAGCTGGGTGCATGGGTCATCCTGATTCCGGTCATTGGCGGCCTGCTTGCGGGCGTCATGGCACGCTGGGGCTCGCGGGCGATCCAGGGGCACGGCATTCCCGAGGCGATGGAGCAGATCCTCACCAATGAATCCAACATCCCGGCGCGGATCACCTGGTTGAAGCCGCTGTCGTCGGCGTTTGCCATTGGTACCGGCGGCCCGTTCGGTGCCGAGGGGCCGATCATCTCCACCGGCGGCGCCATGGGTTCGCTGATCGGCCAGCTGCTGCGGGTCACCGCGAACGAGCGCAAGGTGTTGCTGGCGGCGGGTGCGGCTGCCGGCATGGCCGCGGTATTCGGGGCGCCGGTGGCGTCGCTGGTGCTGGCGGTGGAATTGCTGTTGTTCGAACTGCGCCCGCGCTCGCTGATTCCGGTGGCTCTGGCTGCGGTGACGGCCGTTGGCGTCCGCTACGCCACCTACGGTTCGGCGCCGGTATTTCCGATGCCTGAAGTGCTGCAGCCGGGTGGCTGGGCCTTGATCAGCTTCGTGCTGATCGGTGGCCTGGTCGGCTTTGCCTCGGTGTGGGTGACCAAGGCCGTGTACGGGGTCGAGGATATGTTCGAGAAGCTGCCGATCCACTGGATGTGGTGGCCGGCGCTCGGCGCACTCGTTGCAGGTGTGGTGGGCTGGATCGAGCCGCGGACCCTGGGCGTGGGCTACGACAACATCGATGCGCTGGTACAGGGTCACTTCGGCCTCACCGTGCTGCTCAGCTTTGGCGCGTTGAAGTTTGTTTCCTGGGTCATCGCGCTGGGCAGTGGTACCTCCGGCGGTACGCTGGCTCCGTTGTTCATGATCGGTGGATCGCTGGGCGCGGTGATCGGTATCGGCATCAATCATCTGGTCCCGGGCCTCAACGTCGATCCGCGTATCGCGGCGCTGGTGGGCATGGCGGCCATTTTTGCCGGCTCCTCGCGTGCCCTGCTGACCGCGGTGGTGTTTGCCTTTGAAACCACGCGTCAGCCCGCGTGCCTGTTGCCCTTGCTGGGAGGCTGCACCGCGGCCTACCTGATCTCGGCCCTGCTCATGCACAACACGATCATGACCGAGAAGATCGCCCGCCGTGGCGTGAAAGTGCCGTCCGAATATGCGGCCGATTACCTGGAGCAGGTGAGCGTGGGCACAGTGTGTTCGCGCAATGTGGTGACCTTGCAGACCACCCAGACGCTGGCGGAGGTACGGCGCTGGCTGGCCGAGGACTCCGCCGACACCCAGCACCGGAGCTATCCGGTCATCGACGAGAAGGGTCACGTGAAAGGCATGCTGCCCCGACGTACCCTGCTCGACCCGCAATGGCATTACACGCTGGCGTTGAGTGAACTGATCACGCAGGCACCGATTGCGGTCGATGAAACCCACTCGCTGCGCGAGGCCGCCGACCACATGGTTGCCGAAAACGTCGGGCGGCTGGCCGTGGTGAGCAAGAGCGATCCGCGCAAGCTGGTGGGCATCGTCACCCGTGGGGATATCCTGGCGTCCCACGCCCAGCGCCTGCGCGAGGCGCGTTTCAAGGGCCGGCACATCAAGCTGGGCAAGTCGAACAAGGCAGCGCCAGCGGCGTAAACACCCGCGGGCGCATTACGCCCGCAGATTCAGGCGTTCTCGCATCAGCAGGATGCGACGGTGGAGATCAATGGCCAGCCCAGGCTGGCACGTTGCATGGCCGGCGCGGCACTCATGCCGCGCGGTACCGGCACTTCACATCTCGCGATCGCCAACCAGCACCACGTCGGCCGGTCGGCGCGCGAACAGGCCGACGGTGACGATGCCGGGCAACTGGTTGAGTTCGCTCTCCAGCGCGGCCGGGTCGACGATCTGCCAGCCGTGCACGTCGATGATCCAGTTGCCGTTGTCGGTAACCACGCCGTCGCGCCATACCGGCTGGCCGCCGCGCTTGATGATTTCGCGGCCGACCAGGCTACGCGCCATCGGGATCACTTCGATCGGCACCGGGAACTTGCCGAGCAGCTTGACCTGTTTGCTGGAGTCGATGATGCAGACGAACTTCTCGCTGGCTGCCGCCACGATCTTCTCGCGCGTCAGCGCCGCACCGCCGCCCTTGATCAGCCGCTTGTGCGGATCGCACTCGTCGGCACCGTCGATGTAGATCGTTAGCGGACCGGCGGCGTTGAGGTCGAGCACCGGGATGCCCAGCTTCTTCAGCTGCGCGGTGGACTGCTCCGAGCTGGACACCGCGCCCTGGATGCGGTGCTTCAGGTCGGCCAGCGCGTCGATGAAGAACGCCACGGTGGAGCCGGTGCCGACGCCGACGATGGCGCCGTCCTCGACGTAGCGGATCGCGGCTTCGCCGGCCTGGCGTTTTTCGTTGGCGTTGCTCATCGGTGGATTCCGGTGGAGGGTGGTCGGTTCGCGCTCATTCCAGCGCGAGGATGTGTTTCCAGTATGTCGCGTCGACCGGCATCACCGACAGCCGGTTGCCCTTGCGCAACAGCGGCATGTCGGCGAGGGCAGCGTCGTTTTTCAGTTCGTCCAGGCTGATCGTGCGCTTGAGCTTCTTCACGAACTTCACGTCCACCAGCATCCAGCGCGGGTTGTCGCGCGAACTGCTGGGGTCGAAGTACTTGCTCTTGGGATCGAACTGGCTGGGATCGGGGTACGCATCTGTGGCCACCTCGGCGATGCCGACAATGCCGGGCACGGCGCAGTTGGAGTGGTAGAAGAACACCGGGTCGCCCACGCGCATGCCGTCGCGCATGTAGTTGCGTGCCTGGTAGTTGCGCACGCCGTCCCAGGCTTCACGCTTCTTGCGCTTGAGGTCGTCGATCGAGAACGTGTCCGGCTCGGACTTCATCAGCCAGTGGTTCATGCGTTTGCTTCCGGGTGACAGTCGATCAGCTCGCGCTCGGTGGCGATGAAGTCGAGCGGCACGTCCCACGTTTCCTCTTCGACCTGCGGCAATTCCTGGAACGCGTAACCGATGCCGACCAGCAGCGGCTCGGTCGGGCGCACCTGTTCGTTGAGGAAGGCGAAGCTGCGGTCGTAGTAGCCGCCGCCATGGCCGAGCCGGTTGCCGCGACGGTCGAAACCGAGCAGCGGCACGAATACCAGGTCGAGCTGGAACGGTTCCAGCAGTTCGCTCGGCGCGACCGGTTCGGGGATGCCGTAGCGGTTCGGCTGCACGTCGTCGCCGGATTGCCAGGGGGCGAAGCGCAGGAGTTTGTCGCGGCCGATCACCGGCAGCAGGAACTGCTGGCCGCGGCCGGCCAGCGGCGCGATCGCCAGGTTCAGCGGCAGCTCGCCATGGCTGGCCCAGTAGCCGGCCACGCGTGCGTCGGTGAGGTATTCGGGGAGTTGTTCGAGGTTGCGGCGCAGGCCCTGCGCGGCGGCGATGCGCTCGGCGGGCGGCAATGCGCGGCGCTGGTCGGCCAGGCGCTGGCGAAGCTCGCGTCGTCGGGCGGGGGCGTCCACGTTTCGCGCAGCTCCGTCGTAGTTCGCCCCGTTCGTCGCGGGACGAACGGGGCGGGGGAATGAGTGGCGTCAACCGCGATGCCGCTGCCCACCGAACGACCTTGATCCACGATGGATCAGGTGGGAGAGCTACATGGCCTCAAGGCTTTCCGCACGTGGCGGACATGCACAACAGCCGATGTGAAGCCGACCCGGGGCCGTATTTAGGAACAAGGCAAATGTAAGAGTGTGCTGGCGCACATCGCAGAAAACGCCGAGAGCGATTTTAGGCGCTTGATCCCGAATGCGCCACTGTCCGCGGCCAGCCCGGGTTCATGCAGGCAAGCTTTTTCAGCGCTTGACTGGCTCGCTGTCGAGAACGGCATCAAGCTTGCTTCGCAGCGCGGCGAGGCCGTCGCTGAGACGCTGTTCCTGGTTGTCGTGCTGCTTGCGCAGGCTGAGGAATTCGTGCGCCACGCTGATCGCGGCGAGTACCGCCAGCCGCTCGAAGCTGGGCGCCTTCGCGTTCGCGCGCAGCTCGCGCATCTTGCGGTCGAGAAAGCCGGCAGCCTCGAGCAGGCCGTCGCGCTCTTCCGGCGCGCAGGCGATCAGGAATTCTCGGTCGATCAGTCGCAGCGCGACCGGTTCACTGCTGGACATGGTTTCTATCAGCCGTTGCTTTCAAGCGATTTGAGCCGCTGGATCATCGCCTCGACGCGGCTGCGGGCCTGCTCGTTGCGGGCCAGCAGGCCGGCGCGTTCGCCGGACAGTTGCTCCTGGCTCTGGCGCAGGCTGCGGTTTTCCTCGGTGAGGCGGCGCACCGTATCGAGCAGCCGGTCAAGCTGCCGGGCCAGGGAGGCCAACTCCTGATGGACCGGATCGGGCTGGAGGGGATCGGGCGTACTCATGCCCGAAACTATAACAGGACGCCGGCGGAAATCAGCCGGCGCGGAGGTGGGGCCGGGCTGCATTAAACTGGCGGCCATTCCCAGCAGGAGCAACGCCATGACGGCACCCGGACTTGTGGGTCACGACGACATCGACGCGCTGGTCAGGCGCCTGCGCCTGGGCACCGAGGCCAGCGAACTGCATGGCTCGCTGTGCGGCTACCTGGCCGGCGGCGGCTCGCTGCGCGGCAGCTCGGTGCTGGCCGCGCTGCAGCTCGATGGCGAGGCGACCGACGCCAATGCGGACGACCTGGCCTTGCTGGCCCGGTTGGCCCGGCAGAGCGAAACCGAGCTGGCCGACCCCGAGCTAGGCTTCGAGCCGCTGCTGCCGGAGGACGACCGTCCACTGGAGCAGCGCGCCGAGGCGATGGTTGACTGGTGCCGCGGCTTCCTCGGCGGCTTCGGCCTAGCCGGCACCGCGGCGCATGCGCAGTTGTCGGACGAGGCGCAGGAGGTGCTGCGCGATCTCGGTACGATCGCCGCCTCGTCGTTCGATTTCGGCAGCGAGGACGAAGACGAGGATGCGCTGATCGAGGTGCAGGAGTTCGTGCGCGTCGCCGCGATGCTGCTGTACACCGAGTGCGCCGCGCCCGACCCGTCTGCCAGCGGCACCGTGCATTGATCCCGAGCGCGCCGAAACTGGCCGCGCTGGCGATCGGTCCGGACGAATTCGCGCGGCGCCGGCGCCAGTTGATGCAGATGGCTGGCGAGGATGCGGTGCTGCTGGTCGCCGCCGCGCCCGAGCGCATGCGCAATGCCGACGCGGCGTGGCCGTACCGGCAGGATTCGGACTTCCATTACCTGGCCGGCTTCCCCGAATCCGACGCGGTGCTGGCGCTGTTGCCGGGGCGCCGGCACGGCGAGGTGGTGCTGTTCTGCCGCGAACACGATCCCGAGCGTGAACGCTGGCACGGCCAGTCGATCGGCACCGAGCAGGCGGTGGCCGCCTACGGCATGGACGACGCGTTTCCGATCGAGGACATCGATGACATCCTGCCCGGCATGATCGAGGGTCGCGGCCGGGTGTACTGCCATTTTGGCCGTGAGCCGGAGTTCGACGCGCAACTGCTCGGCTGGATGCGCCGCCTGCGCCAGTTGCGCGGCGGCGGTGTGGTGCCGAAGGAATTCGTGGCGCTCGGCCACCTGCTGCACGATCTGCGCCTGTACAAGTCGCGTGCCGAGCTGAAGCTGATGCGCGCGTCCGCGTCGATCGCGGTGGACGCGCACCTGGCCGCCATGCGGATCGCCGCGCCCGGTCGCCACGAATATGAGGTGGAAGCCGAGCTGTTGCGCGTGGTGCGCAGCCGCGGCGCGGTGCCGGCATTTTCGCCGACCGTCGCCGGCGGCGCGAATGCCTGCGTGATGCACTACCAGAGCAACCGCGCGGCGTTGCGCGACGGCGAGCTGCTGCTGATCGACGCCGGCGCCGAACTGGACTGCTATGCGTCCGACATCAGCCGCACGTTCCCGGTCAACGGCCGTTACAGCCGCGAGCAGCGCGCGCTGTACGAAGTGGTGCTGGCCGCGCAGCTGGCGGCGATCGACGAGGTGCGTCCGGGGCGGCCGTTCGGCGCCGCGCACACGGCGGCGGTGCGCGTGCTGGCCGAAGGCCTGTGCGAACTGGGCCTGCTCAAGGGCGATGCCGACACGGCGATCGCCGACGGCAGCTACCGGCGCTATTTTCCGGCCAAGACCGGCCACTGGCTGGGGCTGGACGTGCACGACGTGGGCGATTACCGGGTCGACGGCGAATCGCGCCTGCTCGAACCGGACATGGTGCTGACGGTGGAGCCGGGTTTGTACGTGCCGCCGGACGACCGCTCGGTGGCCGAGCGCTGGCGCGGCATCGGCATCCGCATCGAGGACGACGTGGCGGTGACCCGCGACGGCAACGAGGTGCTGACCGCCGCCGTGCCGAAAGAGGCCGAGGCGATCGAGGCGTTGCTGGCCGGACGCTAGGAGCCCGACAGGCTCCTAGGTCAGTTCGTCCGGCAATGCCGAGTCGTCACGCAGCCGGTTCGCCTCGTCGGTGGCGTGTACTTCGTACCACATCGCGTTGAGGATCGCGAAGGTGCAGGCCAAGCCCAGCCCGAGGATCCATGAGAAATACCACATCGGTCCGCACTCCCTTCAATAACCGCCGTGCGCCTTGCGCACCTGCTCCAGCGTGACTCGTCCGCGCATCACCCGGTATACCCAACTGGTGTAGAGGATGACGATCGGCAGCAGCATGAGGGTGGCCAGCAGCATCAGCTGCAGCGTGCCGCGACTCGACGAGGCGTCCCACACGGTAAGGCTGGAACGCGGGTCGAGGCTGGACGGCAGCAGGAACGGGAACAGCGCGAAGCCGGCCGAGGCGATCGTGCTGCCGACCATCAGGCTGCTGGCGATGAAGCCGGCCACGCTGCGCCGGCCGACCAGCGCCTGCACGCCGACCGCCGAGGCCAGCGCCAGCAGCGGTGCGGCCCAGAACCACGGATATTGCATGTAGCCGGCAAACCAGCTGCTGCCATGGGCGACCTGCTTGTACAACGGATTGGAAACGCCATCAGCGAGCACCGGGCCGACGATCGCGTAGCCGGGGATGCCCCAGGCCAGCCACACGCCGGCCAGCACGTACAGCACGGCAAACACCAGGGTCGCCCAACGCGCGATTGCCACCGCGCGCACGGCGATGGCGTGGTCGGCCTTCAGCGCGGCGAAGCAGGCGCCGTGCGCCAGCAGCATGCCCAGCGAGACCAGGCCGCACAGCAACGCGAACGGATGCAGCAGGTCGAGGAAGCCGCCGTGCCAGCTCATGCGCAGGTCGTCGTCGAAGCGGAACGGCAGGCCGAGGAACAGGTTGCCGAACGCGACGCCGGCCAGCAGCATCACCGCCAGCCCGGAGCCGGCCAGCACCCAGTCCCACAACGAGGCCCAGCGCGGGTCGTGGATCTTGCCGCGGAAGTTGAAGCCGACCGGACGCAGGATCAGCGCCAGCAACACCAGCGCAATCGCCATGTACATGCCGGAAAACGACACCGCGTAGAGCATCGGCCACGCCGCGAAGGTGGCGCCGCCGGCCAGGATGAACCACACCTGGTTGCCCTCCCAGGTGGGCTCGATGCCTTCCAGCAGCACCTTGCGTTCGTCGTTGTCGCGTCCCAGCACCTTGAGCAGGCCGGCGACGCCGAAGTCGAAGCCATCCATGATCGCGAAGCCGATCAGCAGCGTGCCGAGCAAGGCCCACCAGATCATCCGCAGCGTGGCGTAGTCGAGCATGGCGATGTCCTCAGTGCTGGCCGGATGGGATGGCGGCAAGCGCCGGCGGCCAGATGCCCAGCCCGTCCGGCCCCTTGCGCACAAACTTCAGCATCAGGAACACGTCGACGATCGCCAACGCGGTGTAGAAAAACACGAAACCGCCGAGCGAAGTCAGCACCTGGCCGGCGCTCACCGACGATACGCCCAGCGCCGTCGGCAGCACGCCGTCGATCGCCCACGGCTGGCGGCCGTACTCGGCCACGATCCAGCCCAGTTCAATCGCGACCCACGGCAGCGGCAGGCTCCACAGCGCCAGGCGCAGGTACCAGCGACGGCTGTCCAGCGTGCGCGTGCTGGCCTTCCAGAACGAGAACGCAAACAGTGCGATGAAATAGAAGCCGCAGCCGACCATGATGCGGAATGCCCAGAACAGCACCGGCACGTTCGGAATGGTGCTGTCGGCAGCCTTCTGGATGTCCGCCGGCGTTGCCTGGCGCGGATCGTCCACGTACTTCTTCAGCAGCAGCGCATAACCCAGGTCCTTGTCGTGCGCGGCCAGCGTGGCCCTGGCCTGCACGTTGTCCTTGTCCTGGCGCAGCATCAGCATCGCGTCGTAGGCCTGGATGCCGTTGCCGATGCGACCCTTGGCGGCATCCACCAGTTCGGCGATACCGGGCATCGTTTCGTCGAGCGAACGGGTGCCGATCAGACCCATCACCCAGGGAATCTTCACCGCGAAGTGGGTGGTGCGCTGCTGTACGTCCGGGATGCCGAGCAGGGTGAACGAGGCCGGTGCCGGCTCGGTGTGCCACATCGCCTCGATCGCCGCCATCTTCATCTTCTGGTTCAGCGACACGGTGTAGCCGGAGGCGTCGCCCAGCACCACCACCGACAACGCCGCCGCCAGCCCGAAGCTCGCCGCCACCGTCATCGAGCGCCTGGCGAAATCCACGTTGCGTCCGCGCAGCAGGTACCAGGCGCTGATCGACAGCACGAACATCGCCCCCAGCACGTAGCCGGCGCTCACCGTGTGCACGAACTTCTCCTGCGCCACCGGATTGAAGAACACCTCGGAGAACGAGGTCACTTCCATGCGCATCG
Organism: Rhodanobacter thiooxydans; assembly: GCF_030291135.1. Taxonomy (NCBI): domain Bacteria; kingdom Pseudomonadati; phylum Pseudomonadota; class Gammaproteobacteria; order Lysobacterales; family Rhodanobacteraceae; genus Rhodanobacter; species Rhodanobacter thiooxydans. The sequence goes on from NZ_CP127409.1 coordinate 584,037, forward strand.
TGTCCGGGTTGAACGCGGAACCGACCGGATGCTGCATCCACGCGTTCGCCACCAGGATCCACAGCGCCGACAGGCTGGTGCCCAGCGCGAGGAACCACGTCACCAGCAGGTGCTTGATCCGCGAGATGCGATCCCAGCCCATGAAGAACACGCCGACCAGGGTGGCTTCGAGGAAGAACGCCATCAGTCCCTCGATTGCCAGCGGCGCGCCGAAGATGTCGCCGACGTAATGCGAGTAGTACGCCCAGTTCATGCCGAACTGGAATTCCATGGTCACCCCGGTGGCCACGCCCATCGCGAAATTGATGCCGAACAGCACGCCCCAGAACTGCACCATGCGCTTCCACACCTCGCGCCCGGTCATCACATAGACGCTCTCCATGATCGCCAGCATCCACACCAGCCCCAGCGTCAGTGGCACGAACAGGAAGTGATACAGCGCAGTCAGCGCAAACTGCAGGCGCGACAGCGTGACGACGTCGGCGTCGATCAGCATCATGGCTGGATTTCCGATGGCGCGTGGGCGGTGGGGGCCAGCCGCTGTGCGATCGCAGCCGGGCTGACGTCGGGTTTCGGCTGCGGCGCGAACACCACCCACCAGATCAGCGTGAGCGCCGCGATCTTCAGCGCGACGATACCGAACAGCTCAAGCGTCAGCCGCCGCAGTGGCCGCGGCGGCTTATCGAAGGTCCCGGCGGAAGTGCTGGAAACCGGAGAACTGGACATGCGCCGAATCCGTGCATTATCTGCCCGTCAGCATACGCCGCAGGGATGTTTCGGCCATGTGGACGAATGTCGCAGCAGTGAGTTACAGCATGCCGAACGCGTCCCGCGTGAGGTTTTCCGGCGCGCCGTCGGTGCACACCACGTCGTCCTCGATGCGGATGCCGCCGTATTGGCGGAAGTGGTCGACCCTGGCCCAGTCGATGTCGGCGGCGACCGGTTTGTCGCGCAGTTCGGCCAGCAGCATGTCGATGAAATACAGGCCGGGTTCGATCGTCACCACCATGTCTGCTTCCAGCACGCGGGTCATGCGCAGGTACGGATGGCCGTCTGGACGCGCAATGCTGCCGCCGCGTTCGCTCTGCTGGAAGCCGGCGACGTCGTGCACCTGCAGGCCGATCGGATGGCCCAGGCCGTGCGGGAAGAACGCGCTGCTGACGCCGGACTCGACCGCGCTTTCCGCGCTCATGCGGATGAAGCCGTGCTCGCGCAGCACGCCGGCCAGCACGTGGTGGGCGTGGATGTGCAGCTCGGGGTAGCTCTGCCCGGCGCGCACTTTCGCCACGAAACCCTGCTGGGCGGCGTCTACGCTGTCGATCAGTGCCTGGAACTCGGCGGCCTGCGGCGTGGCGTAGGTGCGCGTGATGTCGCTGGCGTAGCCGGCGGCGCTGGCGCCGGCGTCGATCAGGAACGAGCGGTGGTGCGCCGGCGGCGCGCGGTCGAAGTGCGTGTAGTGCAGCACCGCGCCGTGTTCGTTCAGCGCCACGATGCTGGCGTAGGGCAGTTCGGCGTCGATCTGTTTCGCGGCGGCCAGGTAGGCCAGGTGGATGCCGAACTCGCTCTCGCCGGCGCGGAACGCGGCCGCGGCGGCGCGGTGGGCGCGCGTGCCGATGCGGCTGGCTTCACGCATCAGTGCCAGTTCGTAGGGCGTCTTGTACGAACGATGCCAGTGCAGGTAATCGAGCACGGTCGGCGGATTGTTTGCCTCGACGCCATCGACGGCGGGGCAGGCAGCAGCGATCACCGCACGCTTGCCGGCGGGCAGCTGCGCGACGGCTTCCGCCGCGCTGCGCACGATCACGATGTCGAAATGTTCGACCCAGTAGCCGTGCGGCGCCTCGGGCACCACATGCCAGTAATCGCGCGGCTGCACGAAGATCAGCTTCGGCTTGGTTCCCGGGGTGTACGCGATCCAGCTGCCCGGCGCATCGGTCAGCGGCAGCCAGTGCCTGAAATGCGGATGGGCGATGAACGGGTAGTCCTGGTCGTCGAGGAACTTGCGCGGCGGCGTGCCGGCGGCGACCAGCAGGTGGTCGAAGCCGCCCAGCGCGAGCGCCTTGTCGGCGCGTTCGCGCACGCTGGCCAGGTGGTGTGGATACAGCCGGGCGAGTTGGTCGTGCATGGGGACTCCTGCGGTGCCGGTCGGCCGAATCACTGCGTGCGCGGCGGCATGCAGGGCGGGGACCGCCGGTGATGAACTGGGGAGGGAAGGACGCCGCCCATGATGACGCGCGGGCGCGGTGGCTGCCAGTGGAGTGCCGGAGCCATGACACTTGCCTAGAGGTTCGATCCCCGGGTTTCGTCAACCCTGCCTGACCAGCCGTGCGGCTGTTGAAAACCGCGGGAATGATGGCGCCCGGGCAAGCGCCCTTCGTGAACTGGCTGGCTCAGGCTTGCGCCAGCCAGCTCTCGATCCGGGCGGCGTCGGCGTCGGTGATCGCCACGATGCGGTAGCCGGCCCAGATCTGCCCCGAACTGGCAGCGGATTCGTGCCACTGTTCCTGGATGCCGACTTCGATCGGCTGCGACTGGGCCAGCATCCGCTCCGAACCGGGCAGGGTCATGCTGACCTGGTACAGCGCCTCGCTGCGCGGTGCCTGCGCGCTGATCAGCAGCATGCCGGTGGTCGACAGGTTGCCCAGATGGCCGATCGGCAGGCCGCTGATCGCGTCGGTGACGACGGCGTTGATGGTGGCGCGCTTGCGTTCGGCACGGCGCTGGTCGCTGCTGCTCATCGGTGGGCGGCTCCCGGTGGGGTGGAGCGGCGCGGCTCGGCCGCCTGACGCAGGTTACCGGTGAGGCTGCGCCAGGCGCGGTCGAGCAGGCTCTCCGGCTGCGCCGGCACCTCGCACACGCGGCCGCTGGCGATCTCGTGGGCCAGTTGCGCCAGGCTCATCTCCTCGCCGCGCTGGCCGCGCCGGCTGACCAGCAGGCAGCGCCCGGACATCGGCGAGTGCCAGGCCAGCTTGCGCCGGACGATTTGCCCGGTGTCCGGATCGACGAACTCGAACCAGCTGCCGAACGGCAGCTCGCGCAGGTGCTGCTCAATGCGCTGCTCGCGCGGGTCGGGCGCCGCGACCGCCGGTGCGGCAGCTGGTGCGGGGCCGGCGCCTGCTTCATGGCTGGCCTGCTGTTCGCCCAGCCGCTGGTGCTGCTTCAGGCGCAGCGCAAGGTCGGTAGCGCTGGGCAGTTCCACGGCCGGGCCGGGCCGGCCCGCGCCGAGCAGCCGCTGCGCCACCTGCACCGCCTCCTCGACGTGCATGCCGATCTGCTGCAGGCCGGCTTCCACCTCCGCCTGCAGTTGCAGACGGTCGTCCACCGGCAGGCGGCCGAGCAGCTGGTCGGTGATCGCCAGTTGCGCGCGGAACGCTTCGCTGTCCTCGCCGTGCCGCAACAAGGTCAGCGCCAGCACGTCGGACCAGGCACGGTCGAGCAGGGCGCGCAGCAGGCCGCGCGGTGGCGATTGCGTGAAGCGTTCGGTCATCAGCTCGCCGGCGCGATGGCGCGCCTGATCCAGCCGCTCGCGTCCCTGCGCCGCTTCCACATGGCGCCGTTCGGCCGCCTGTGCCTTGCGCGTGAGCAGGGCCAGGTGGTGCTCGATGTCGGCCAGCAGCGTGGTGTACAGGCCGGCGCTGGGCGGCTCCTGGCTGGCGCGGCTGACCAGTTGCTCGAGCTTGGTTGCCAGCGGGCGGTTGCTTTCGTCGTCGCTGCCGTCGAGCCAGTCGTTCGCCGCCGCGGTCACCGTGTCGAGCAGCCGGCGTGCTGGATGTTCGCGCTTCTCGAAGAAGCCGCGGTCGGCCACCGCCATGCGCAGCACCGGCAGTTGCAGGTCGCTGAGCAGGTGGTGGGCGCTGCCGCCTTGTTGCATCTGTTGGCCAAGCTGCTCGAACAGCCGTGCGACCAGTTCCACCTTGTCGCCCTGCTCGTCGCTGAGCTGGGTGCGCGGCGCGTCGCCGGGTTTGCCGGCGTTGAGCTGGGCCAGCAGTTCCTCACGCAGCCGTGCCGCGCTGCGCAGCTCGCGGCCGGCCTGGTCGGTGACCTGGGCCAGGTGCAGCTGTAGCGCGCCCAGTGCGGAGGCCAGTTCCTGCTCGCTGGCGGCACGGCCGACCGCCTGGCCGCTGACGCCGCTCTGGCTGGCACGTTGCCGCGCCAGCAGGTCGCGCAGGGATTCCAGCACCTCGATCGGCGCGCCGGAGCCGGTGCCTTGCGCCGTGCCATGGCCTTGCGTCGTGCCGGCTGCCGGTGCCGGCTCGCCAGCCGTGGCAGAACCGCTGCCGGCGAGGGGGCGTGCCCGTTTGCCAATGTGCCGCGGGACCGGGATGCTGCGCAACTGCGGCAGGATGCCGTCGCCCTGCAGGTGGGCGTTGATGATGTCGTACAACGGCGCCAGCGCCTGGATCACCCACTGGTCGAAATGCTGCAGCAGCAGCAGCTGATGTTTCAGCGGTAGTTCCAGCTCGGCGCCGGCCGCATGGCATGCCTGTGCTATCGCATAAGGCCCCAGCGGCAGCGCCTGGCCTTCCAGTGGCGGTGCGCCGATCAGCACCGCCAGCCGGTGGCCCAGTTCGTACAGCACGCTGCCGTGGCGCACCTCGCCGCGGGCGCCCAGCTGTTCCAGGGCCATCGACACTTCCTGCTCGCCGGGGTCGACCAATGCCAGTGTTTGCCAAGGCTTGACGCCGGTGGCGGCCGTGGTCGGCCTGGTGCTGGCGCTGGTGCTGTCGACCTCGTTGAGCGTGCTGCCGAGATGTTCCATGAAACGCTGCGCGAAGGTGGTGCGACCCTGCAGCACACGTTGCCGGCTGGCGAAGCAGTCCTGCTGCTCGGCGGCCTGGTGCGCGCGCTCGGCCAGCGCAAAAAGCTGCTTCTCGAATTCGCTCAGGCAGCGGCGCAGGGGTTCTTGCAGGCCTTCCACGCACAGGCCGTAGCTGGCCTCCAGCAGGCGTTGCGCACGCGCCGGCCAGCGCGCGCTGCCGATGCGGCCGCCGTGGTGCGACGCGGATGAGTGACGTCGATCGTGCCCGACATCCATGCATGAACCTTGGTAATTCCCCCGGAGTGGCAAGTCTATGCCGGTTGCGGCGGCTATGCCATCCGGGTGCCGGGTGCCTTTCAGTCGAGAAAAGCAGCGATCACGTCGTTGAGGAATCGCTGGCCCAGCGCGGTGGTGTGCAGCCGTTGCGGATCGTCGTGCAGCCAGCCGCGGCCGCGCGCCACCGCCAGCGCGGCGGCGATGCATTCCGGCGGCAGGCCGGTGCGTGCGGCGAATGCGGCCATCGGCACGCCGTCGACCAGGCGCAGCGTGTTGAGCATGTACTCGAACGGCAGTTCGCTGGCGCCGACCACGCTGTCGCCGCCGATCCGGGCGGGGCCGCCGGTGGCGTCCATGTAGGCGCGGGGCCCGCGGGTCTTCCAGCGCCGATGGATTTCGCCGCTGGCCGCGTCGCTGAGCTTGCCGTGCGCGCCGGCGCCGATGCCGAGGTAATCGCCGAACTGCCAGTAGTTGAGGTTATGCACGCAGCGCCGACCGGGCCGGGCGTAGGCGGAGATTTCGTACTGGCCGTAGCCGGCTTCGGCCAGGCGCGCCTCGCAGGCTTCCTGCATCGCCCAGGCGTGGTCGTCGTCCGGCAGCGGCGGCGGGTTGGCGGCGAACGCGGTGTTCGGCTCCAGCGTCAGCTGGTAGTGCGAGATGTGGGTCGGCGCCAGCGCCACTGCGCGTTCGACATCGGCCAGCGCGCCGTCCAGCTCCTGCTTCGGCAGCGCGTACATCAGGTCGAGGTTGATGTTTTCGTAGCCGGCGTCCTGCGCCGACTTCACCGCGGCCTCGGCCTCGCCGGCGGAATGGATGCGGCCGAGCCGGCGCAGCTTGTCGTCGTCGAAACTCTGCACGCCGAACGAGATGCGGTTGACGCCGGCGGCCAGGTAACCGTCGAAACGGCCATGCTCGACCGTGCCGGGATTTGTCTCCAGGGTGATCTCGGCGTCATCGGCCAGCGGCAGCCGCCCACGCACGCCGTCGAGCAGGCGCGCGATCAGTTCCGGCGCGAACAGGCTGGGCGTACCGCCGCCGAAGAACACACTGATGATGGGGCGGCCTTCGAGGGCCGGCGCGAAGTCGGCGCGATCGGCGTCGAGGTCGACCAGCAGGTGGTCGATATAGTCGGCGTAGGGTGGCGGCTCGCTGCGCAGGCCGTGGGAGTTGAAATCGCAGTACGGGCACTTCTTCACGCACCACGGCATGTGAATGTACAGCGACAGCGGCGGCGCGATCAGGCTCATGCGTGGCGCAGTTCGCGCAGCCGGTCGTGCAGTTTCACCAGCGCCTGGCCACGGTGGCTGAGCCGATTCTTCAGCGTCGGCTCCAGCTCGGCGGCGCCGAGGGTCTGGCCGTGCGGCAGGAACAGCGGGTCATAGCCGAAACCCTGCGCGCCGCGCGGCGCGTCGAGCACGCGGCCGTGCCAGCGGCCTTCGGCGATCAGCGGTGCGGGGTCGTCGGCGTGTTGCAGCAGCGCCAGCACGCAGATGAAGAACGCGCCGCGCTGTTCCGTCGGCAGGCCGTCCAGCTCGCGCAACAGCTTCGTGTTGTTGGCGGCGTTGTCGCCGTGGCGGCCGGCGTAGCGCGCCGAGTACAGGCCAGGCGCGCCGTGCAGGTGATCCACGCACAGGCCGGAATCGTCGGCCAGCGCGGGCAGGCCGCTGGCGCGGGCGGCGTGGCGCGCCTTGAGCAGCGCGTTCTCGACGAAGCTGAGGCCGGTTTCCTCGGCGTCGGCGATGCCCAGACTCGCTTGCGTGACCACCTCGAAACCGCTGTCGGCGAGCAGCGCGTTGAACTCTTTCAGCTTGCCGGGGTTGCTGCTGGCCAGCACAAGGCGTTGCGTCATGGATTCATTCCAGATCTTTGGCAAATGCGGCGCAGGGGGCACTGCCCGTCCTGCGTTATCGGGCCAGCGCTGCGCGCTGCGCCGCGACCAGGTCGCCGATGCCTTTTTCGGCCAGCGCCAGCATCGTGTCCATCTCGCCACGGCGGAACGCGTGGCCTTCGGCGGTGCCCTGCACCTCGATGAAGCCGCCGCCGTCGTTCATCACCACGTTCATGTCGGTGTCGCAATCCGAATCCTCGGCATAGTCGAGGTCGAGCACCGGTACGCCCTTGTAGATGCCCACCGAGACCGCGGCGACCGCGCCGACGATCGGGTTGCGCTTGAGGTTCTCGCGCTTCATCAGCAGGTTCACCGCGTCGACCAGGGCCACGTAGGCGCCGGTGATCGCCGCGGTGCGGGTGCCGCCGTCGGCCTGCAGCACGTCGCAGTCCAGCGTGATCACGCGCTCGCCCAGCGCCTGGCGGTTGACGCAGGCGCGCAGGCTGCGGCCGATCAGCCGCTGGATCTCCATGGTGCGGCCGCCCTGACCGCCGCGTGCGGCTTCGCGCTGGGTGCGGGTGTTGGTGGCGCGCGGCAGCATGCCGTATTCGGCGGTGATCCAGCCCTCGCCCTTGCCGCGCAGCCAGGCCGGCGCGCGATCCTCGATGCTGGCGGTGCACAGCACGCGGGTGTCGCCGAAGCTCACCAGCACCGAGCCTTCGGCGTGGCGGGTGTAGTGGCGTTCGATGCTGACCGGACGCAGCTGGTCGCTGGTGCGGCCACTGGGGCGGCGGATGTCATTCATGTGGGGAATTCATGGGGCAGGTCCTGGGGTCGCCTGGCCGGATTGGGCAAGGCGGGACGGGAGAGTTTACCATTGCGTCCTTTCTCCACGTCCGGACGGCATCCGATGATCCGCAGCATGACGGCTTACGCCAGTGCCGAAACCACCGGCCCCGCCGGCACCCTCGGCTGCGAGCTGCGCACGGTCAACCATCGTTACCTTGAGCTGAGCCCGCGCCTGCCGGACGACCTGCGGGTGTTCGAATCGCAGCTGCGCGAGCGGGTGGCGGCGAAGCTGTCGCGCGGCAAGCTGGACCTCACCGTGCGCCGCACCGGCGATGCGCGCGGCGAATTGCTGCAGATCAACAACGCGCTGCTGACGCGTCTGTCCGAGTTGAATCTGGACATGATCGCGCGGTTTCCGGGAATGCAGGTGCAGTTCACCGAGCTGTTGCGCTTTCCCGGCGTGATGCAGCAGGCCGAGGTCGATCCGGAGGCGCAGCAGGCCGCGCTGTTCGACGTGCTCGACCGCGCGCTGGACGCGCTCACCGCCACCCGCGAGCGCGAGGGCGCGAAGCTGGGCGAAATCCTGCGCGACAAGCTGGACGCGATCGAACGCGTGGTGGCCGACGTGCGCGGCTGGATGCCGGAGATCCGCAGCGCGCTGCGCACCCGGCTGGAAACGCGGCTGGCCGACCTGAAGCAGCCGGTCGAGCCAGGCCGGCTGGAGCAGGAACTGGTGCTGCAGATCACCCGCACCGACGTGGACGAGGAACTGGACCGGCTCAGCACGCACATCGGCGAGACGCGCCGCGTGCTGGGCCTGAAGGAACCGGTCGGCCGGCGCCTGGATTTCCTGATGCAGGAGTTCAACCGCGAGGCGAACACGCTGGGCTCCAAGTCGGTCGACGCGCGCAGCACCAACGCGGCAGTGGAGCTGAAGGTGTTGATCGAGCAGATGCGCGAACAGGTGCAGAACATCGAATGAGCATGCTCGATGCCAGCGGCAGGCCGATCGAGGGCACCCTGTTCGTGGTCGCCGCGCCCTCCGGCGCCGGCAAGTCCACCCTGGTCAACGCGCTGCTCGAGCGCGAGAGCGCGATCTCGCTGTCGGTGTCGCACACCACGCGGCCGCCGCGGGTCGGCGAGACGTACGGGCGGCACTACTACTTCGTCGAGCGCGCCGAGTTCGAGCGCGAGATCGCCGAGGGCATCTTCCTGGAACACGCCGAGGTGCACGGCAACCTCTACGGCACCTCGCGCACCACCGTGCAGGAGCTGCTGGGGCAGGGGCGCGACGTGCTGCTGGAGATCGACTGGCAGGGCGCCCAGCAGATCCGCCGCAGCAAACCCGACTGCGTCAGCGTGTTCATCCTGCCGCCATCGCGGGCGGAACTCGAACGGCGCCTGCGCGGTCGAGGTTCGGACAGCGCCGAGGTGATCGAGCGCCGGCTGCGCAATTCGCGCGGCGAGATCGCCCATGCGCACGAGTTCGACTACATCCTGGTCAACGACGTATTCGACGAGGCGCTGGCCGGGCTGCAGGCGATCGTGCGGGCGGTGCGCCTGCGCAGCGCACTGCAGTGGCGGCGGCACGAGGCGCTGATCGCCGAACTACTGGCCGACGAGGCCGGTTGAGCCGGGGCGCCTGCACATGGTCTTGGCACGACGCTTCGGCTACCTTGTCCGCTTACCTCCCCGCATGTGCCGCCCATGAACGAAACCGCTCACGCCACGCCTGACGACACCACCCTGGTGCGCATCCGCGGCCTGACCACGGTGCTCAGCGGCAAGACCATCTTCGACGCGCTGGACCTGGACATCCCGCGCGGCAGGATCACCTCGATCATGGGCCCCAGCGGCACCGGCAAGACCACCCTGCTCAAACACATCACCGGGCAGATGTACGCCGACGCCGGCAGCATCCACGTCGACGGCCGCAACGTGGCCAGGCTGTCGCGCGAGGAGCTGTACAAGCTGCGCGAAGGCGTGGGTTACCTGTTCCAGAATTCCGCGCTGCTGACCGATTTCGACGTGTTCGAGAACGTGGCGTTCCCGCTGCGCCAGCACACGAAACTGCCGGAGGTGCTGATCCGCGACCTGGTGCTGATGAAGCTGCAGGCGGTCGGCCTGCGCGGTGCCGCGCGGCTGATGCCGAACGAGCTGTCCGGTGGCATGGCGCGGCGGGTGGCACTGGCGCGGGCGATCGTGTTCGACCCGCAGCTGATCCTCTACGACGAGCCGTTCGTGGGGCTCGATCCGGTAGCGCTGAACCAGGTGCTGAAATTGATCCGTACCTTGAACCAGACCCTTGGCATCACCAGCGTGCTGGTCTCGCACGAGCTGGCCGCGGTGCAACAGATCGCCGACCACGTGATGTTGCTGTCCAACGGCAAGGTGGTGGCGCAGGGCGACCCGAAAACGATCGCCGACGACGGCTCGCCGTGGACGCGACAGTTCTTCGGCGGCGAGGCGGACGGGCCGATCCCGTTCCGCTACCCGGCTGGCGACTACGCGACCGAGCTGGGCTTTGCCGGAGCGGCGAAATGAACGCACGCGCGCCGCAGCACAACAACGTGGTGAGCCAGTCGCTGGCCCAGATCGGTGCCTGCGGGCTGTTCCTGCTGACCCTGCTGGCGGCGATCCCGCGCAGCTTCCGCCATGCGCGCGAGACGGTCCGCCAGCTGTGGTTCGTCGGCGCGATGAGCCTGACCATCATCATGGTCTGCGGCCTGTTCGTCGGCATGGTGCTGATGCTGCAGCTGTACCATGTGCTGTCGATCTTCGGCGGCACCTCGGCCAGCGGCATGGTGGTGGCGCTGTCGGTGTACCGCGAGCTGGGGCCGGTGGTCACTGCGCTGCTGTTCGCCGGCCGTGCCGGCACCGCGATCACCGCCGAGATCGGCCTGATGCGCGCCACCGACCAGATTTCCGCGATGGAGATGATGGCGGTCGACCCGATCGCCTACGTCGCCACGCCGCGTTTCCTGGCCGGGCTGATCGCCATGCCGCTGCTGTGCTGCGTGTTCTGCGCGATGGCGATCTTCGGCGGCCACCTGGTCGGCGTGACCTGGCTGGGCATCGACAACGGCACGTTCTGGTCGAACATGACCGCCCAGGTCGACATCCACACCGACATCGTCAACGGCGTGCTGTTGAAGAGCCTGGCGTTCGGCGCGGTGGTATCGCTGATCGCGGTGTTCCAGGGCTTCACCACGCCGCCCACCAGCGAGGGCGTGGCCTACGCCACCACGCGCACCGTGGTCGCCTCGTCGATCGCCATCCTGGCGCTGGACTTCGTCCTCACTGCTTTCTTGATGTGACTGCCATGACCCACCGTTCTCCGAGGATTCTGCCGTGAGCCAACCGAGAAGTTCCTATGCCGTCGGCACCGGCCTGTTCATCGTGCTCGGCTTCGCTGCGCTGGCCTATCTGGCGACGCAGACCAGTTCGGTGGCCAACGTGCGCCAGGGCGACAGCTACGCCGTCGAGGCGCAGTTCACCAACATCGGCCAGCTGAAGGAGCGCGCACCGGTGAAGATCGCCGGCGTGCGGGTCGGCCAGGTGCAGGCGATCACGCTGCAGCCGGGCCACGACGTAGCGGACGTGAAGCTGTCGATCGACAAGAACTACGACCACATCCCGCAGGATTCGGTGGCGACGATCTTCACCAGTGGCCTGCTCGGCGACCAGTACGTGGGCATTGAGTACGGCAGCGCGAAGCAGTTCGTGGCCGCCGGCGGCACGCTGGCACGGACCAAGTCCACCCAGCCGCTGGAGGAGATGCTGGGCAAGTTCTTCGGTGCCGGCGGCGTGGTCGACAATGTCGGCGGCAGCTACACGGTGAAGGCGAGCTTCACCAATGTCGGCACGCTCTCGGCCGGTGCGCCGGTGAAGATGGCCGGCGTGGTCATCGGCAGCGTGCAGTCGGTGCACGCCGATCCGGTCAAGTTGAACGCCCAGGTGGTGCTGTCGATCGACAAGCGCTACGACGCGATTCCCGACGATTCGGCCGCGGCGGTGTTCACCAGCGGTTTGATCGGCAGCCAGTATGTTGCGATCCAGCCGGGTGGTTCGCCCGAAGTGCTCAAGAACGGCGACGAGATGATCCTGACCCAGTCCGCGATGCAGCTGGAGGATCTGATCGGCAAGTTCCTGGTCAACGGTTCGCCCAGTGACAAGAAAGATGCCGGCAACGGCAGCAAATAGCCCGCCATCCCCACCGGTTCGCCGAGCCGGTTTTGCTGAAGGAGTTTCCCATGTTGCGCAGACTGGCTCTTGCCACCGCCATCGCATTCGGCACCATCGCCGCCGCTCCGGCGTTCGCCCAGGCGACCGCCCCGGCCGCTGCCCCGGCGGCGGCACAGCAGGCCCCGGTCGAGATCGTGCAGGCCATCGCCGACCAGCTGGCCACGGCGATCGAGGGGCATCGCGACGAGCTGAAGAAGAACCAGGAAAAGCTGATCAGCGTCATCGACGAGGTGTTCCTGCCGCACTTCGACATCGACTACGCCTCGATCCTGGTGCTCGGCCAGCATGCCCGCGAGACTTCGCCGGCGCAGCGCGAGCGCTTCGCCCGGGCGTTCTACAACTCGATCACGCATCGTTACGCCGAGGGCCTGCTCAACTACACCCGCGGCCGCGTGAAGGTGTTGCCGTTCAAGGGCGACCTCAACGACAAACGCACCGTGGTGCGCACCCAGGTGGTGCTGGACGACGGCAAGCTGGTGTCGATCGACTATGCGTTCCGCAAGGGCCGCGGCGGCGACTGGAAGGCTTACGACGTGATCATCGAGGGCATTTCCTACGTCACCAATTACCGCAACCAGGTGGACGCGGAGATTCGCAAGGTCGGCATCGACCAGTTGATCACCAACCTCGAGACCCAGGGCTCCAAGGCGCTGGACACGATGGCCAAGGACAACAAGGACAAGTCGTGACGGATGCGACCGCACACGGGTTCCAGCTGGACACCGGCACGCCCGGCACCCTGGGCGTGCGCGGCGAGCTGAGCTTCGACACCGCGGCAGCGGCGTTGCAGGCGATCCAGTCCGCGCTGACTGGCGGCTCCGTGTCGCATCTTGACCTGGCCGGCGTGCGCCACAGTGACAGCGCCGGGCTCGCCTGCGTGCTGGCGGTTGCGGCGGAGGCTGCCCGACGTGGACAGGCGTTGCAGGTCGTGCATATGCCGGCCGGCATGCAGGCGCTGGCGCAGGTATGCGAGGTCGATCGCCTGATCGCCTGATCGCTTGCGGAAGGCGGCAACGAAGAAGGGGCCTTGCGGCCCCTTCTTCGTATCGGTGTCCGGTACCGCCTATGGCTGCTTGGTGGCTTGGTCCGGATGCTTGTTTTCCCACTGGTGCTGCTGGTCCAGCAGCTCTTCGGGGTCGAAGTTCTTCTCGTCCAGGCCCTGCATCTGCTGGATGATCTCGACCGGCGGGTTGCCGTCGTAGATCTTGTACAGGCGCTGCTGGCGGTAGGCATCGCGGATGAACACGTAGGGATCGTAGGCGGATTGCAGGAAGCCCTCCGCGTCGATCGCGCGCGAACGCAAGGTCACCAGATAGATCGCCTGCGGCAGGTATTGCAGGCCGTTGTAGTGGTGGTTGTTCGCGTACAGGGTCAACGGATCGAAGAAGTAGCTGTCGACCGGCAGGCGCCAGATGTCGCGCGCCGTGCTGGGTCCGAAGAACGGCAGCATCAGGAAGTCGCCTTCCGGGGCGCCCCAGCGCGCCAGGGTGATGCCGAAGTCGTTGTCTTCGATCGGCAGGCCGAGCTGGCTGGCCGGGTCGAAGAAGCCGCCGATGCCCAGGGTCAGGTTCACCAGGAAGCGGCCGGTACTCTGCAGTGCCTGCTTCGGGCGCGCCTGCAGCAGGTCGTTGGCGACCGTGACCGGCATGCGGATATTGGTGAAGAAGTCGCTGAACGAGCGGCGTACCGGCGGGTTGGTCACCTTGCGGTAGCCCAGCGCGACCGGGCGGATCACCGCCTGGTCCACCGCGTCGTTGAATTTGTAGGCGCCGCGGTTGTATTTCTCCAGCGGGTCGTCGGTGCGCGGCTTGGCAATGGTGCAGCCGGCCAGCAACGTGATCGCGAGCACGGGCAACCAGCGGCTCAACTTGGAAAATCGAAGCGGGGAGGGCATCGGTGCGGGGGTTCGCGTCAGGGGTGCAGTAAGTGTACTGTCTGGTTTTATATCGTGCACGGCTTTCGGCTTGCTTCCATCGAGCGCATGCCGGTCCGAGGCCAGCCCGCCATGATACGCGTCGCGTGCATTGCCAGCAAAGCACCCGCTCCTCTACACTGTCAGGCCATATAAGTCACTATTCCCTAAGGAATTCGCATGGCACGTATTACCGTGGAGGACTGCCTCGAGGTGGTCGACAACCGTTTCGAGCTGGTATTGATGGCGACCAAGCGCGCGCGCCAGCTGGAAAAGGGCGCCGAGCCGGCCGTCAACCCCGATCATGACAAGCCGACCGTGCTGGCCCTGCGCGAGATCGCCGCCCGCCGCATCGACCAGGCCACGATCGACCAGATCGACAAGGCCGAGCGCGAGCGCGCCGAGCGCGAGGCGCTGGAGTGGGCCGCGGCCGAGGTCGACGACGACCTGTCCAAGGGCGGCGACGACTGATGGACGGCGGCTGCTGTAGCACGCGTCTCCGTCGCACCGGTGCAGCCGGTGTGACGGCGTGCGTGCACATGGCAGCCGCTGGCCGTGGCTGGCGCGAGGTAGGCGCCTGAGCAGGCGCCGGCAGCGAATGACTGCGGCCACTCACCCCGCCACGGTCGACCTGTCCGCGCTGCCGCCGTACGCGTTGGCCCTGAAAGAACGTATTGCCTACCTGCCCGACGTGCAGGTTGATCGCGTGCTGCGCGCGTTCCAGATCGGCGCGCAGGCGCACGCCGGCCAGGAGCGCAAGAGTGGCGAGCCGTACATCACCCACCCGGTGGCGGTGGCCGGCATCCTGGCCGAACTCGGGCTGGATGCCGAGACGATCATCGCGGCGATCCTGCACGACACCCTGGAAGACACCGAACTCAGCCGCGAGACGCTGGCCGTCGAGTTCGGCGAGGTGGTGGCTGAACTGGTCGACGGCGTCACCAAGCTGGACAAGATGCGTTTCGGCACGCGCCAGGAAGCCGACGCGGAAAGCTTCCGCAAGATGCTGCTGGCGATGGCGCGCGACATCCGCGTGATCCTGATCAAGCTGGCCGACCGCCTGCACAACATGCGCACGCTGGGCGCCAAGGACGCGCCGTCGCGCCGCCGCATCGCGCGCGAGACGCTGGAGATCTACGCGCCGATCGCGCAGCGCCTGGGCATGAACAAGTTCAAGGCGGAGCTGCAGGACCTGGGCTTCCGCGCGCTGTATCCGGACCGCTACCGGGTGATCAGCGAGCGCATCCGCGCCGCGCTGGGCAACCGGCGCGAGGCGATGGGCAAGATCGAGGCGGCGCTGTCTACGCGGCTGGCCGCCGACCACCTGCCGGCCCGCGTGGTCGGCCGGATCAAGTCGCCGTGGAGCATCTATTCGAAGATGCACGGCGACCACAAGAGCTTCGCGCAATTGATGGACGTCTACGGCTTCCGCGTGGTCGTCGACAGCGCGATGAGCTGCTACATGGCGCTGGGCGTGGTGCACGCGCTGTACAAGCCGGTCGATCGCCGCTTCAAGGATTTCATCGCGATCCCCAAGGCGAACGGCTACCAGTCGCTGCACACCGTGCTGCTGGGGCCGTTCGGCGCGCCGATCGAGGTGCAGATCCGCACCGCCGAGATGGATTCGGTGGCTGAGCGCGGTGTGGCCGCGCACTGGGCCTACAAGACCGACTCGGGCCCGGCCAACAGCGCACAGGCGCGGGCGCGCGAGTGGCTGTCGTCGCTGGTCGACAGCTCGGCAAACACCGTGTCGTCGTCGGAGTTCATCGAGAACGTCAAGATCGACCTGTTCCCTGACGAGGTCTATCTGTTCACCCCGCGCGGCGACATCCTGTCGCTACCGCGCAACGCCACTGCGCTAGATTTCGCCTACGCGGTGCACACCGACGTAGGTGACCACGCGGTGGCCGCGCGCGTCGACAAGAAACTGCTGCCGCTGCGCGCAAAACTTGAGTCGGGCCAGCTGGTGGAGATCATCACCGCGCCGTCGGCGGTGCCGAACCCGGCCTGGCTGGAAGTGGTGGTCACCGGCAAGGCGCGCACCGCGATCCGCCAGTACCTGAAACACCTGCAGCACGAGGATGCGGTGGACTTCGGCCACCGCATGCTCGACCGCGCGCTGGACGCGCAGGGCAGCAGCCTGGACGGCATCCCGCCGGCGGTGCTGGACCGCTTCCTGGAAACCTCCAAGCTGAAGCGGCTGGAGGAACTGCTGTCCGATATCGCGCTGGGCAACCGCATGCCCGACGTGGTCGCCAGCCAGCTGCTGGCGTCGCGCGGGCGGAAAGCCGGCAAGCCGCAGGCGTCGGCGCACGCGCACGAGAAGATCCGCATCACCGGCGCCGAGCGCGGCGTGCTCAGCTTCGCCAACTGCTGCCATCCGCTGCCGGGCGATGACATCATCGGCTACCTGTCCTCGGGCAAGGGCATCGTGGTGCATCGCGAGGAATGCCCGAACGTGGTCGAGCTGCGCAAGTCGCCCGAGCGCTGCGTGGCGATCGAGTGGGACCGCGACGTGCAGGGCGACTACCGCGCCGAGCTGCGCATCGAGGTGATCAACCGCCCCGGCGTGCTGGCCACCGTGGCTGCCGCGATCGCCGCCGCCGACTCGAACATCGAGAACGTGGAATACGTCGAGCGCGATTCCGCCGCCGCGACCTTGCTGTTCGCGATGGAAGTGAAGAGCCGCAAGCACCTGGCCGACGTGATCCGCCGCGTGCGCCGCACCGGCGTGGTCAGCGGCGCGTATCGCTATCCGCTGTAGGAGCGCGCCCCGCGCGTGAAAAGTGCCAGCCAGGTTGCGTGCCGGTTTTCGCGCACGCGGTGCGCTCCTACAATCAACACCTTTCCCACCCGAGGCAAGCCCATGTCCAGCAGCATCATCTCCACCGAGAAAGCCCCCGCCGCGATCGGCCCGTATTCGCAGGCCGTGCGCGCCGGCCATACCGTGTACTTCTCCGGCCAGATTCCGCTGGATCCGGCCACCGGCGCGCTGGTCGAGGGCGACATCACGGCGCAGACGCGGCGCGTGTTCGACAACCTCACCGCCGTGGCGGCGGCTGCCGGCGGTTCGCTGGCACAGATCGTGCGCGTGGGCATCTATGTCACCGACCTGGCGAACTTCGCCGCGGTCAATGCGGTGATGGCCGAGTACTTCCAGCAGCCGTATCCGGCACGCTCCACCATCGAGGTGTCCGGTCTGCCGAAGGCGGCGCAGGTCGAGGTCGACGCGGTGATGGTCCTGGACTGAGTCCGGTCGGCGCCCCGCGCCGACAGCCAGTGTCGGCGTCCGGCTTACGACAAGAGACGGTGCTCGGTTAGGCTTGCAGGTCATGGCCACCCGCACCGCCCGTCCTGCTTCCGTTGTCGGCGCCGATCCGGGCATCACGCCGGTGGGCGCGCTGCCGGGTGTCGGCCCGGCGCTGGCCGCATCGCTGGCCCGGCTCGGGCTGGAGCGGGTGCAGGGCCTGTGGTTCCACCTGCCGCTGCGCTACGAGGACAGGACCCGGATCACCGCGATCGCCGACCTGCGGGTGGGGGAGCGGGCGCAGGTCGACGGCGTGGTCGAGGCGGTCGAGCGCGGCTTCCGCTATCGCCCGCAGCTGAAGGTGGCGATCGGCGACACCAGCCGGCAGACCTTGCTGCTGCGCTTCTTCCACTTCAACCGGGCGCAGGCAGAACAATTGCTGCCGGGCACGCGGCTGCTCTGCTACGGCGAAGTACGCCATGGCGCGCAGGGCCTGGAGATGGTGCACCCGAACTACCAGCGACTGAGCGGGGATGCGGAGGCTGCGGTCGACGAGTTGCTCAGCCCGGTCTATCCGACCACCGAAGGGTTGGGTCCGAAACGGCTGGCCGGGGTGATCGACAAGGCGCTGGCGCTGCTGCCGCCGGCTGCACAACTGGAACTGATCCCGCCCGCGCTGTGCGCGAAGCACGGACTCACCTCGCTGCGTGACGCGCTGCTGTACGTGCACCGGCCGCCGCCGGACGCGCACCTGGGCCAGCTCATGCTGGGCCGGCACCCGGCGCAGCAGCGGCTGGCGTTCGAGGAACTGCTGACCCAGCACCTCAGCCTGAGGCGCATGCGCGCGGCGGTGCGGCAGCGGCGTGCACCAAAGCTGGGTGACACCGGCGAGCTGCGCAGGCGGCTGCTGGCCGGGCTGCCGTTCCGGTTGACCGCCGCGCAGCAACGCGTCGGCGAGGAAGTCGCGCGCGACCTGGCACAGCCACGGCCAATGCTGCGGCTGGTGCAGGGCGACGTCGGCAGCGGCAAGACCGTGGTCGCCGCGCTGGCGGCACTGGCGGCGGTGGAATCGGGACATCAGGTTGCGCTGATGGCGCCGACCGAGCTGCTGGCCGAGCAGCACCTGCACAATTTCCGGCATTGGCTGCAGCCGCTCGGCATCGAGGTGGAATGGCTGGCCGGCAAGGTCACCGGCAAGGCACGCCAGCAGGCGCTGGCGCGGGTCGCCGAGGGTGCGCCGGTGGTGGTGGGCACGCATGCGCTGATGCAGGAGGGCGTGGCATTCGCGCGGCTCGGCCTGGTGATCGTCGACGAGCAGCACCGCTTCGGCGTGCAGCAACGGCTGGCCCTGCGCGACAAGGGCAGGGATGGCGAGCTGGTGCCGCACCAACTGGTGCTGACCGCCACGCCGATCCCGCGCACGCTGGCGATGAGTGCGTACGCCGACCTCGACGTCTCCTCGATCGACGAACTGCCGCCCGGGCGCACGCCGGTGCAGACCATCGCGATCTCGAATGCGCGGCGGATCGAGGTGATCGAGCGCATCCACGCCGCCTGCGGCGAAGGGCGGCAGGTGTACTGGGTATGCACCCTGATCGAGGAATCCGAGCAGCTGCGCGCGCAGGCGGCCGAAGTGGCGCACGCGGAACTCTCCGCGGCGCTAGCCGGCTTCAGGGTCGGCCTGATCCACGGCCGCATGAAGCCGAAGGAAAAGCAGGCGGTGATGGACGCATTCAAGGCCGGCGAACTGGCCGTGCTGGTGGCGACCACGGTGATCGAGGTCGGCGTGGACGTGCCCAACGCCAGCCTGATGGTGATCGAGAACAGCGAGCGGCTGGGGCTGGCCCAGCTGCACCAGCTGCGCGGGCGGGTCGGCCGCGGCGCGGTCGCCTCCAACTGTGTGCTGCTGTACCAGCCGCCGCTGGGCCAGCTGGCGCGCGAGCGGCTGCAGGTGATGCGCGACACCAGCGACGGTTTCCGCATCGCCGAGAAGGATCTGGAACTGCGCGGTCCGGGCGAGGTGCTGGGTACCCGCCAGACCGGCCAGCTCAGCTTCCGCATCGCCGACCTCACCCGCGACGCGCACCTGCTGCCGGCGGTGCAGCAGGTCGGCGAACACATGCTGGCCGAACACCCGCGGCAGACCACGCAGCTGATCGAGCGCTGGATCGGCGCCGCGGCGCGCTACGCGCATGCGTAATTTTTGCGATCATCCCTGATCGCAAAGATCAAACGGGCGGCCATCCCTGGCCGCACTTTTCAATTCTTGAAATCATTCATCCATGAGCAAGCCGCAACTCCTGATCGATACCGACCCCGGCGTCGATGACGCCCTGGCCATCCTGATGGCCTACGCCCACGCCGACATCGCCGGCCTCAGCATCGCCGCCGGCAACGTGGGCCTGGGCCATACCGTGCGCAACGCGCGCACCCTGGTCGACCTGGCCGGTGCGGTGACGCCGGTGTTCGCCGGCTGCGCCGTGCCGCTGGTGCGTGCGGCGGACGAGGACGCCGCGTTCGTGCACGGCCAGGACGGTTTCGGCGACGTCGGCTTTGCCGAGCCGGCTGCGCCGTTGGCCGACGAACCGGCCGCGCTGGCCCTGCTCAGGCTGACCCGCGAGCGGCCGGGCGAGCTGACCCTGGTGGCGCTGGGGCCGCTGACCAACCTGGCGCTGGCGCTGCGGCTCGATCCCCGCTTGCCCGAGCGGGTGGCGCGACTCGTGGTGATGGGCGGCGCGGTCACCGGCCACGGCAATACCGGCAAGGTGCCGGCCGAATTCAACATCGGTTTCGATCCGGAGGCGGCGCACGTGGTGTTCGAGGCGTTCCCAGCATTCGACCTGGTCGACTGGGAAGCCACCCTGCGGCACGCATTCGATGATGCCGAATTCGATCGCTGGCTGGCAGCCGGCGACCGGCGCGCGGATTTCTTCGGCAGGATCGTGGCCACCGCGCGCCGCTACAATGCGAAGCATGATCGCCACGGGCTGGTCGCCGCCGACGCGTTGGCGATGGCAGTAGCGCTGGATCCGTCCATCGTGACCCGACGCGAGACCCTGGCGGTGGCGGTGGAACTGGACGGTCGCCTGACCCGCGGCGCCACCGTGGTCGACTGGAAGGGCCGTCTGGGCCGGCCGGCCCAGGCGAACATCGTGCTGGAAGTGGACCAGTCCCGCTTCGCCGCGATGGTGCGGCGTGCGCTGGGTGTACCGGATTGAGCGCGGACTTGCAGGGGCCGCCGGTTCCTCGTTACAATGCCGCTCTTTTCACCACCGCTTTAGAGCCAGTCATGAAGCCTGATATCCATCCGAACTACATCCCGGTGGTGTTCCAGGACCTGTCGTCCGACTTCGCGTTCCTGACCAAGTCGACCATGTCCAGCAAGGAAACCATCAAGTGGGAAGACGGCAATGAGTACCCGCTGATCAAGGTGGATATCTCCAGCCATTCGCACCCGTTCTACACCGGCAAGCAGAAGACGCTGGACGTCGGCGGTCGCGTCGACAAGTTCCGTCGCCGCTATGCGGGTTCCGTCAAGGAATAATCGACGGCAACGGTCGGCGCCTGGCGCCGGACGCGCAGAACCAATCCAGGACACGGGGCAGGCACAGGCCTGCCCCGTGTCTTTTTGCGTCTGCCATTCGACCATTCGCCATCGAATGCAAACGGGACCTTGTGCGATAATGGTCAGTGAACTGACGCCACCGCGTCCGTCGCACCGCGTGCTTTCCCCGGCGTGCAGTGCCGACATTCCCTCGCCGGACGGCGCCGCCATGGCGGTTGCCGGCGGCGACGACCCACATGTAAGGAGGTTTCCGTGTCCGATCCCAAGACCGTCAAGCTGGTGGATGAGTCGAGCAACCGCAGCAGCGAACTGCCGCTGGTCAGCGGCACGCTCGGCCCGGCGTGCATCGACATCGCCACGCTGTACAAGGACACCGGCCACTACACTTTCGACCCCGGCTACGGCTCGACCGCCAGCACCAGGAGCGCGATCACCTATATCGACGGCGACCAGGGCGTGCTGCTGTACCGCGGCTATCCGATCGAGCAGCTGGCGGAACACTCCAGTTTCCTCGAAGTGGCCTACCTGCTGCTCAACGGCGAGCTGCCGAAGCCGGCCGAGTTCGCCACCTTCGAGCACGACGTCGCGCATCACACGATGCTGCATGAGTCGCTGAAGAACTTCTTCCAGGGCTTCCACCACGACGCGCATCCGATGGCGATGCTGGCCGCCGCGGTGGCCTCGCTGTCGGCGTTCTACCACGATGACCTCAACGTCGATGATCCGGCCGACCGCAAGCTCGCCGCGATCCGCCTGATCGCCAAGATGCCGACCATCGCCGCCGCCTGCTACCGCTATTCGATCGGCTGGCCGATGCGCTATCCGCGCAACAACCTGGAATACGTCGACCGCTTCCTGCACATGATGTTCGAGGTGCCGAGCGAGCCGCTGCAGATGAACCCGGTCGCGGCCAAGGCGCTGGACCTGCTGTTCATCCTGCACGCCGACCACGAGCAGAACGCCTCCACCTCGACCGTGCGCCTGGTCGGCTCCACCGGCGCGAACCCGTATGCGTCGATCGCCGCCGGCATCACCGCGCTGTGGGGTCCTGCGCATGGCGGCGCCAACGAGGCGGTGCTCAAGCAGCTGCAGGAGATCGGCACGCCGGACAACGTCGAGTCGGCGATCCTGCGCGCGAAGGACAAGAACGACAGCTTCCGCCTGATGGGCTTCGGCCACCGCGTGTACAAGAACTTCGACCCGCGCGCGAAGATCATCCGCGAGATGTGCCACAAGGTGTTGGCCGAGCTGGGCGTCAACGACCCGCTGCTGGACGTGGCGATGAAGCTGGAAGAGGCGGCGCTGAAGGACGAGTATTTCGTCGAGCGCAAGCTGTACCCGAACGTCGACTTCTACTCCGGCATCATCTACAAGGCGCTGGGCATCCCGACCGAGATGTTCACCGTGATGTTCGCCATCGCGCGCACCGCCGGCTGGATCGCGCACTGGATCGAGCAGCACGAAACACCCGGATCGCGCATCGGCCGCCCGCGCCAGGTCTATACCGGCGCCGGCGTGCGCGACTACGTGGCGACCGCGAAGCGCTGACCGCCGCACGCTGATGAAAAAGCCCCGGCCTTGGCCGGGGCTTTTTTTGTGTGGGAAGATATATCCCGGGCTCAGCGCAACGCCGCGCCCAGCCGTTGCTCGAACGTCTCCCCAGCGTCCTCGTCGAGCAGCATTTCCACCTGGGCCAGCGAGGCGCGCCGCATCGGCCGGTCGTCGGCGCGGTCCAGCGGGGCCTGGCGCAGCGCGTCGTGGGGCAGCACGGTGAGGTCGAACGGCAGTTCGTCGGCGGCGAACAGCAGCACCGGGTACTCGGGCTGGTCGTCGCGGCCGTAGCGCAGCCGGCGCACCTGGGCCTCGATCGGCACGCCGTGCTCGCGCAGGTACAGCGCGACTGCTTCCGGATCGTCGCTGAACACGTGCAGGCAGACCGCCGAGTGCGCGTCGGCCGTGCCTTCGAGCACGCTGCCGACCAGGCGCGGCTCGAACGCGGCGAGGAAACGCATCGCCTCGACCGCCGCCTCGCGGCGCTGGCGCAGCAGCTGCGGCTGGCTGTCGGCGAGGAACAGGCGCTGGTGCTCGCGCAGCGCCTGCTCGATCTCCAGGTTGCGCGGCAGCGCCTGCGTGTCGAGGATGCCGAGCCGCTCGGCGGCCTTCAGCTTGGCATGGTGGAAGTCGCGGATGCCGTGTTCGCTCATCAGCCGCGCGGCTTCCTGGGCGACGCGCAGGCGATTGCGCTGCAGGCGGTCGTGCGCATGGATGCGGTGGTGTTCGCCTCGGGACATGGCGCGCTCCTCATCGATCGGTAACCGGCAGCTTCCTTGTGCCGGAAGCTGCGTCGAAGGCTCAAAAGATGTCGTAGGCGTGCTGCTGGTCCTGCTCCTTCTGCTGGGCGGCCTGGCTGCGCAACCGGTCGATGTCTTCCACCTTGAACATCTCGTTGATGCCGTCCGGATCGCCCGATGCCGCAGGCAGGCCGCTGTAGCGATTGATCAGTACCGTACTGATTCCCGGCGGCATCGGCAACGTGCTCGACGGCTGGCCCTTGAGCACGCTGCCCATGTAGGACATCCAGATCGGCAGCGCGGCCTTGGCGCCAAACTCGCCGCGGCCGAGCGAGCTGTAGTCGTCGAAGCCCACCCACACGGCGGTCGACAGTTCGCCATCGAAGCCGACGAACCAGGCGTCGCGGTGATCGTTGGTGGAGCCGGTCTTGCCGGCCAGGTCGTCGCGCCCCAGTGCGCGTGCGGCCGAGCCGGTGCCGCGCAGGATCACGTCCTTCATCAGCGAGGTCACCAGGTAGTCGTTGCGCGCCTCGATCACGTGCGGTGCAAGTACCGGCGGGTGCGCGCCATCGCCGTGCGCGTCGGCCGGCAGCACCGCGTCGCCGACGCCGTCGACGCTGCTGGACTCCGCTGGCGCCGCGGACGAGGCGCTGGCCAGGCTGTTGGCTGGCGCGGGGTTCATCCCGGCCGGCGGCGGGCCGGGCGGCTGCGTGTCGAGCAGGCGCTCCTGGCAGTTGCGGCAGGCGCGCGCGGGGTTGGCCACATAGACCGGCTGGCCGTTGCGGTCGTCGATCTCGTGGATGAAGTACGGGGTGACCAGGTAGCCGCCGTTGGCGAACACCGCGTAGCCGCGGGCCATGCCCATCGGCGACACCGAGGCGGTGCCCAGCGCCATCGACAGGTTGGCCGGGATCGCATCCTGCGAGAAACCGAAGCGGGTGGCGTATTCGCGCACGTAGCGCACGCCGATGGCGTCGAGCAGGCGTACCGAGACCAGGTTCTTGGACTGCACCAGCGCCTCGCGCAGGCGCATCGGTCCGGCGAACTTGTCGTCGTCGTTGGACGGTGTCCAGATCCCGTTCGGGCGCGACGGGTCGGGCAGGGCGAGCGGCGCGTCGTTGATGATCGAAGCCGGGGTGAAGCCGCGGTCGAACGCGGCGGAGTACAGATAGGGCTTGAAGCTGGAGCCGGGCTGGCGCGCTGCCATCACGGCCCGGTTGAACTTGCTGCGCACGAAGTTGAAGCCGCCCACCAGCGCCTGGATCGAGCCGTCCTCTGGCGCGATCGAGGCCAGTGCCGCCTGCGCGGCGGGGATCTGCGCCAGCTGCCACTCGCCCTTGTCGTCGCGTGCCAGCCGGATGATGTCGCCGCGCTTGAGCACACCGTCGACCCGGCTCGGTGCGGCGCCGACGCGGTCGTCATTGATGTGCGGACGTGCCCAGCTGACGGCGGCCAGGTCGAGGATCACGCTCTCGCGACTGGACAGGTAAACCGTGGCCTGCTTCGCGTCGCTGGCCGTGACGATGCCCGGCTGCATGCCGGAGACGCTGACGTAACCGGACAGCAGGCCGTCGAGATCCGCTTCGCCGGCGCCGGCCGGCAGGTCCTGATGGGCTTCCGGTCCGCGCCAGCCATGCCGGCGGTCATAGGCGACCAGCCCGTCGCGCAGCGCTTCCACGGCGGCCTGCTGGCGGCCGCTCTGCAGCGTGGTCCGGACCACGTAACCTTCGGTCAGCGCGTCGTTGCCGAAGCGGTCGAGCACCTGCCGGCGCACCATCTCGGCCAGGTAGGGGGCGTCCACCTCGATCGGCTGTTCGTGCGGGTAGGCGTGGTTCGGTTCGGCAATCGCCTGCTCGTACACGGCTTTGGTGATGTAGTCGTGGCGCAGCATTTCGCCCAGCACCCAGTTGCGTCGGGCGATGGCGCGCTTCGGGCTGTTGATCGGGTTGACCACCGACGGCAGCTGGAAGGTCGAGGCGATCAGTGCACATTCGGCCACGGTCAGCTGGTCCAGCGTCTTGCCGTAGTAGTACTCGGCGGCCGCGGCCACGCCGTACGAGCGATGGCCGAGGAACATCTTGTTGAGGTACAACTCGAGGATCTGGTCCTTGCTGAGTTCGTGCTCGATGCGCAGCGCGATGAAGATCTCGGTGAGCTTGCGCGAATAGAGCTTCTCGGGGCTCAGGAAGAAGTTGCGGGCGACCTGCTGGGTAATGGTGGAGCCGCCGGGGCCCTTGTCGCCGCCGGTCACCAGCACATGCCAGCCGGCGCGCGCGATGCCGTGCCAGTCCACTCCGGGGTGGTGGTAGAAGTCCGCATCCTCGGCCGACAGCACGGCGTGCTTGAGGCGGTCCGGCACTTTTTCGATGTCCACCGGGATGCGCCGGGTCTCGCCGAAACTGGCGATCAGCTTGCCGTCGGCGCTCAGCACGCGCAGCGGCACCTGCATCGGATAGTTCTTCAGCTCGGCCACCGAGGGCAGCCTCGGCGCCAGCAGCCAATACGCCACACCCACCGCGACAACTGCCAGGAACAACCCGGAAAAGGCCAGGATCAGAGCCCAGCGCAACAAGCGTTTGAAAATTTGCATGGTGTGGGGATAGCGAGACCTGAGTCAAAACATGACAGAGTATAGATGTAGGAGTATTCCGGGCATGAGCAGCGGTCGACCAAATGCGGAAGCCGTCCGCAAAGCAAGGGTCGGGCCAATAGGGGGTTTGCCTTAAATGTGGCGGGCATCACGCCAATTACTTGAGAAAGTTGCCGTAGACCGTTGCCAATACGTTATTTTTTCGATTTAATGCCACTGCGTACTCCGCCAGGACTCTGGCTACGGGCGTCAGCGGCAAGGGGGAAACACCGTGGGGCTCTTTACACCGAAGAAGCCGGCGCTGATTGGTGTCGACATCAGTTCGACTGCCGTCAAGCTGCTGCAGCTAAGTCAGGCCGGCGGCCGTTACCGCGTTGAGCATTACGCGGTCGAGCCGTTGCCGCCGAATGCCGTGGTCGAGAAGAACATCGTCGAGGTCGAGGCGGTGGGTGATGCGATCCGTCGCGCGCTGGCCCGCTCGGGCTCCAAGCTCAAGCACGCCGCCGCCGCGGTGGCCGGGTCGGCCGTGATCACGCGCATCATCCCGATGACCGGGGATCTTTCCGACGACGACCTGGAAGGCCAGATCCAGGTCGAGGCGAACCAGTACATCCCGTACCCGATCGACGAAGTCAGCCTCGACTACGAGGTGCTCGGTCCGGTCCGCGACAACCCCGACATGAACAGCGTGTTGCTGGCAGCCTCGCGCACCGAGAACGTCGACATGCGCGTGGCCGCGCTGGACCTGGGCGGGCTTACCGCCGCGGTGATCGACGTCGAGGCGTTCGCGATGGAGAACGCCTTCGCGATGATCGCCGACCAGCTCAACGTGGGACGCGACGCGCTGGTGGCGGTGGTCGACATCGGCGCCACCATGACCACCCTGTCGGTGCTGCGCAACCAGCGCACGATCTACTCGCGCGAGCAGGTGTTCGGCGGCAAGCAGCTGACCGACGAGATCATGCGCCGCTTCGGGCTCTCCTACGAGGAAGCCGGCCGCGCCAAGCGCAAGGGCGGCCTGCCCGAGTCCTACGAGACCGAGGCACTGGAACCGTTCAAGGAATCGCTGATCCAGCAGATCAGCCGCCTGCTGCAGTTCTTCTTTGCCGGCAGCGAATACAGCAAGGTCGACCAGGTGGTGCTGGCCGGTGGCTGCGCCTCGATCGAGGGGTTGGGTCCGATGCTGGAAGAGCAGCTCGGCGTGCCCTGCGTCGTCGCCAATCCGCTGGCCCGCATGTCGCTGTCGCCACGGGTACAGGCACAGTCGCTGGCGCAGGACGCCCCCGCATTGATGATTGCGGTCGGCCTCGCCTTGAGGAGCTTCGACTGATGGCACACGTCAACCTACTTCCATGGCGCGCCGCACGGCGCAAGCAACGCGAACGCGAGTTCTACATGCAGCTCGTCACCGCCTTCGTGGCGGGGCTGGGTGTGCTGCTGCTGTGGGTGTTCTGGATGGATCAGCGCATCGACAACCAGAACGATCGCAACGCCTACCTGCAGACCGAGATCAAGCAGCTCGACGTGCGCATTGCCAAGATCAAGGATCTGGAAAAAGTGCGCGAGCACCTGCTCGCGCGCAAGCAGATCATCGAGCAACTGCAGGCGGATCGCTCGCAGATGGTGCACCTGTTCGACGAACTGGTGAAGACGATTCCCACCAGCGCGCGGCTGACCGGGCTGAAACAGGGTGGCCAGTCGATGTCGCTCGACGGTGTGGCGCAATCCAACGCCAGTGTCGCCGAGTACATGCGCAACATCGAGGGTTCGCCGTGGATGGGCCACGCCGATCTGCGCAAGACCGAAAACACGCATAACGGCACCCGCATGCCGTACGAGTTCGGCCTGAACGTGCTGCTGAGCAAGCCGAAGACGGACGAAACCGACGGCAAGATGCCGGTGCTGCCAGCCGGTACCAGTTCCAGCGCGGCCCCGGCGGCCTCGGCGGCGCCCGCGGTTCCGGCGAAGCCGGCGACGGCGGCCACCCCGGGAACCAGGCCGGTGAGTGCGCCAGCTGCCACGGGAGGTGCCGGCTCATGAGTTTCCTGAACGATATCCAGAACCTGGACCGCAACAACGTCGGCGGCTGGCCGCAATCGGTCAAGATTTTCTTCACCGCCTTGCTGCTGGGCCTTGTATTGCTGGTCGGCTGGTACTTTTTCGTCAGTGACCAGCAGGACAGCCTGAATACGCTGGTCGGCAAGGAGAACCAGCTCAAGCAGGAGTTCTCCACCAAGCAAGCCAAGTCGGTCAACCTGGAGGCGCTGCAGCAGCAGCTCGACGAGATGCAGGACATGCTGCGCCAGCTGCTGCGCCAGCTGCCCAGCAAGACCGAGATGCCCGAACTGCTGATCGACATCTCGCAGACCGCGCAGTCCGCGGGTCTGGAGACCGAGCTGTTCCAGCCGGGTCCGGAGACACCGAAGGACTTCTATGCGGAGAAGCCGATCACGCTGCGCATGAGCGGTACCTATCATCAGTTCGGCGCCTTCATCAGCGGCGTGGCCTCGTTGCCGCGGGTGGTGATCCTGACCTTGCACGATGTCTCGCTGACCCCCAAGACGCCCAGCAAGAGCGGCGGTAGCTCGGACGGCCAACTCGTGCTGCAGGGTACCGTGAAGACCTACCGTTACCTGGACGATGAAGAGAGCTCCACCGCGGGCGCCGGCAAGAAGAAGGCGGGGGGGGCGAAATGATGAACATGCTGACTGCCATCAAACCGGCCCGCATGGTGCGCCTCCTGCTGATGCTGGGCATCGCGCTGGTGCTGGCGGGCTGCACCCGCGGCATGTCCGACCTGCGCACCTGGGTCGCCCAGGAAAAGGCCAAGAAGGGCGCGCCGATCCAGCCGCTGCCGGTGATCAAGACCTTCGAGACATTCAAGTACGACGACCAGGACCGGCGTGACCCGTTCAGCCCGAGCACGGCCGAGCTGGACAACAGCGCCGCCGCCAGTGGTCCGCGGCCGGACGCCAATCGCGCCAAGCAGCCGCTGGAGCTGTTTGCTCTGGACAGCCTGAAGATGGTCGGCACGATCGGTACCGGTGCGGCTATGGAAGTGCTGGTCAAGGACCCGGGTGGTGTGATCCATCGTGTCCATGTCGACGAGTACATGGGTCAGAACTACGGGCACATCACTGCGATCAGCGAAGACCATATCGACCTGGTCGAGCTGGTATCCAACGGTAATGGTGGCTGGATGGAACGTCCGGCCAGCATCGCGCTTGACGCGAAATAGGTAGACAGGGGCTGATGCAATGACCAACCAAATCCAATCCGTGCGGGGCCGTGTCATGCGCCATGCGAGCCGTTACTTGTTGATGGGCCTGCTGATCGCCGGCGCCACCTGGGCCAGTGCTGCGATGGCAGCCACCACCACGCTGAAGAACATCAGCTACGACGCACTGCCCGGCGGCAGCGTCGAGCTGCACATGGACTTTGGCAATGGCCCGGTGCCGCAGCCGAAGATCTTCACCACCGGCAACCCGCCACGCATTGCAGTCGACTTCGCCGACACCGACAACGCGGCCCCGCGTCATCTGGACATCGGCAAGGGCTCGACTTCCGGCGTATCCGCCGTGGCGGCCGGTGGTCGCACCCGCGTGGTGGTCGAGCTGATGCGCGAGTCGAGCTACCGCTCGCGGGTCGAAGGCAACAGCCTGGTGCTGACCATCAACAACGGCAGCACGGATCAGTCGGTGACCACCGCGTCCACGATCGACCCGACCAAGGCATTGCCGTCGTCGTCGGCCGGTCCGGCCATCTCCAACATCGACTTCCGTCGCGGCCCGAACGGCGAAGGTCGCGTGCTGATCAGCTTCAGCGGCAGCGGCGCGAATGCCGACATGACCCGCAAGGGCGACAAGGTGCTGGTCAGCATCGACCACGCGAACCTGCCGGCCAACCTCGCCCAGCGCCTGGATACGCTGGACTTCGCCACCCCGGTGCAGTCCATCGTCACCCGAGCCGGCATGGGCGGTGGCGCGCGGATGGAAATCGCGGTCAAGGGTGATGTCGAGACCTCGGCCTACCAGACCGCCGACCAGTACGTGGTCGAGGTGGCGCCGAAGAAGGTCGATACCGCCAGCAAGGATGCCAAGCTGGCCAGGCTGGGCCAGGAGCCGAGCTACAACGGCAAGCGCGTCACCTTCAACTTCCAGGACATCCCGGTGCGCTCGGCACTGCAGCTGATCGCCGACATCTCCGGCCTCAACCTGGTCGCCTCCGACAGCGTCGGTGGCAGCGTCACTCTGCGCCTGGTCAACGTGCCATGGGATCAGGCGCTGGACGTGATCCTGCGTGCCAAGAGTCTGGACAAGCGCCGCAATGGCAACGTGGTGTGGGTCGCGCCGCAGGCCGAACTGGCCAAGTACGAGCAGGACCTCGCCGACGCCAAGCTGAAGGCGCAGGACACCGCCGAACTGGTCACCGACTATGTGCCGATCAGCTACGGCAAGGCGTCCGATATCGCCAAGCTGCTGACCAGCGGCAGCATGCAGGGTGGCGGCGGCAGCAGTGGCGGTGCCAATACCCAGCGCGGTTTCCTGTCGCCGCGTGGCAGCGTGTCGTTCGATACGCGCACCAATACGCTGCTGCTCAACGACACGCCGGAGAAGATCAAGCAGTTGCGTGAGCTGATCGCCGTGCTGGACAAGCCGGTGCAGCAGGTGCTGATCGAGTCGCGCATCGTGGTTGCCAGCGACGATTTCACCCGCGAGCTGGGCGCCAAGTTCGGTGTCAACGGCCGGGTCAACAACACCGAGTTCCAGAACGCCGCGGCAGCCACGCCGGCCCTGACCGCGGGCCTCGGTGGTGGCAACGTGACCTCGGGCGGCCTCAACGTGAACCTGCCGGTCACCCCGGCGGCCGGCACCTTCGGCCTGGCCATCCTCGGCGCCAATTACGCGATCGACCTGGAACTCTCCGCCGCGCAGACCGAGGGTCGTGGCGAGGTGATCTCCAGCCCGCGCGTGATCACCGCCAACCAGCAGGAAGCGGTGATCCGCCAGGGCCAGGAAATCGGCTACGTCACGTTCCAGAACAGCGCCGGCAGCGGCGCCGGCAGCGGTACCGCCACGGTGCAGTTCAAGGACGCCGTGCTGGAGCTGAAGGTGACCCCGACGATCACCGCCGACAATCGCGTCTACCTGACGATCAACGTCAAGAAGGATGCGCTGGCCGGTTACGTGGACGCCCCGGGAAGCGGCAAGATCCCGACCATCGACACCCGCGAGATCAACACCTCGGTGCTGGTCGACAACGGGCAGACCGTGGTGCTGGGTGGCATCTACGAGATCAACAAGGCCAACACCATGACCAAGGTGCCCGGCCTGGGAGACATCCCCGGCGTCGGCGTGCTGTTCCGCAAGACCTCGCGGACCAACACCAAGGCCGAGCTGCTGATCTTCGTGACGCCACGCATCCTCAGCGATACCTTGCAGTAATCGCGCAAGCTTGCAGTGAAAAGAGGCGGCTTCGGCCGCCTCTTTTTTTATGCGTGCCGGGAAATCACCGATGGCCGGTTAAACTTCCTGGCTAGCCGATGGTCTGTAGCACGCCATCCGGTGCCGCAGCGCCCGGGTCGCGCTGCTGTCACGTCAAGAACGGAACCCGCCCATGGACATGCCTGAAACCACGCCGCCAAACCGCCTGCAGCAGTCATTCACGCGACTGCGCGACGACCTGCAGCAATGCATCATCGGCCAGCCGCACCTGATCGACTGCCTGCTGGTGGCCTTGCTGGCGGATGGCCACCTGCTGGTCGAGGGCGCACCGGGCCTGGCCAAGACCACGGCGGTGAAAGCGCTGGCGGCGCGCATCGAGGCGGACTTCCACCGCGTGCAGTTCACCCCCGACCTGCTGCCGGCGGATCTCACCGGTACCGACGTGTTCCGCCCGCAGTCCGGCAGCTTCGAGTTCGAACGCGGCCCGCTGTTCCACAACATCGTCCTGGCCGACGAGATCAACCGCGCGCCGGCCAAGGTGCAGTCCGCACTGCTGGAGGCGATGGCCGAGCAGCAGATCACTGTCGGCCGCCGCACCTGGCAGCTGCCCGAGCTGTTCATGGTGATGGCGACGCAGAACCCGATCGAGCAGGAAGGCACGTTCACCCTGCCGGAAGCCCAGCTCGACCGTTTCCTGATGCACGTGACGATCGGCTATCCCGATGCAGTCGCCGAACTGGCCATCCTCAAGCTGGCGCGCGAGCAGGCCAGTCGTCGTGCCCACCCGGTTGCCGCGCCGCCGGCGTTGCTCAGCCAGGCCGACGTATTCGCCGCGCGCGATGCGGCGATGGCGGTGCACATGGCGCCGGCGCTGGAGGCATACCTGACCCAGCTGGTGCTGGCCACCCGCGATGCCGGCCGCTACGGGCCGGAGCTGAAGCGCTGGATCGCCTGGGGTGGCAGCCCGCGCGCCACCATCGCGCTGGACCGCTGCGCGCGCGCGCAGGCGTGGCTGGCCGGCCGCGATTACGTATTGCCGGAAGACGTGCACGCGATCGCCCACGAAGTGCTGCGCCATCGCGTGCTGCTCAGCTACGAGGCGGAGGCCGAGGGCGTGCGGCCGGACCAGGTGATCGACCGCTTGCTGGATCTCGTGCCGCTGCCGTGAACGCCGTCGCGCCACATCGTACGGACGGCGATGGCCGAAGTCAGGTCGCGCTGGCCGAACTGATCGCGCTGCGCGCACGGGTCGGCCGCGTGCGCCTGGCGCCGCTGCTCAGCCGTGCCGCACGCAGCGGCCAGCAGTCCAGCCGTCTATACGGCCGTGGCATGGACTACGCCGAGTCGCGCGTCTACCAGGCGGGCGACGACGTGCGCCGGCTCGACTGGCGGCTCACCGCGCGCAGCGGCAAGCTGCACACCAAGCTGTTCCAGGAAGACCGCGAAGGCTGCCTGCTGATCTTGCTCGACACCCATGCCAGCATGCGTTTCGGCACGCGGGTGCGCTTCAAGTCGGTGCAGGCGGCGCGTGCCGCCGCCGCCGCTGCATGGTACGCGGTGCGTGCCGGCGAGCGGGTCGGCATGATGGCGTTCGGTCACGCCGAACAACTGCTGCGTCCGCAGGCCGGGCCGCGCGGTGCGCTGGCGGTGTGCGGCGCGCTGGCCGAGTGGGACGCGCAGCCGGTATCCGAACGGGTCGAGCCGTTGTCCGAGGCGCTGGCCCGCGCCAGTCGCGTGCTGCACGGCGCCAGTCGCGTGCTGCTGGTCAGTGACGGCTTCAGCTGCGACGCATCGGCGCGGCAGCGCCTGCTCGACCTGGGCCGCCATGCCGGGGTCAGCGTGCTGGTGGTGGCAGATGCGCTGGAACGGGCGCCGGCCCCGCCGGGACGCTATCCGCTGGAGCATGCCGGCGAACGCTGCGAAGTGCTGTTGCAGTCCGAACGTCAGCGCAACGATTTCCAGCGCGCGCTGGGTGCCGGTCCGGCTCGACTGGGCGAGCTGGCGCAGGCGCTGGGCCTGCGCTGGAACAGCATCGACACCGCCGCCGATGCCTTCGATGCGGCCAGCGGTCTGCTCGGTGGACGGAGGTCGGCACGATGACGCTGCCGCCCGCACCGTCGCCCGGTCCGCAGCTGCGCGACATCCACCTGCCGCCCGAGCCGTCGTGGTGGCCGCCGGCACCGGGCTGGTGGCTGCTCGCCGTACTGGCGCTGGCATTGCTGCTGGCTGGCATCGGGTGGTGGCGTCGTTACCGCCGCGCGCTGCATCAGCGCCGGCAGGTGCTGCGGGAACTCGATCGGCTGGCGCAGCAGCACCAGCGCGACGGCGATGCAGCAGTGCTGGCGGGTGAGTTGCACCAGCTGCTGCGCCGGGTGGCGCGCCGGCACGATGCGCTGGCGGTGCAGCAACGCGGCGACGCCTGGCGGCGAACGCTGGCGCGGGTGCCGGTCGACGCCGCTACGCTGGAACGATTGCTGGCGCTGGACCAACAGATCTATCGGCCGCCGACCGCGTTCGATCACGCGGCCGCGATCGCCGCCGTGCGCCGCTGGCTGCAGCTGGCGCTGAAGCCCGCGGCGTGGAAGCCGGCCGCGACGGAGCGCGTCGATGCCTGAGTTCGCCTGGCCCTGGGTGATCGTGCTGCTGCCGCTGCCGTGGCTGCTGCGGCGCTGGCTGCGCCCGGCCGCGCCGGGACAGGCGCTGCATCTGCCGCAGCCGGGCGTGCGACTGGCGACGGTCGCCGGCAGCCGCGCGTACGGCGCCACGCCGTGGCTGCTGGCGCTGGCCTGGCTGTGCCTGCTGACTGCGGCGGCGCGGCCGCAATGGGTGGGGCCGGCGCAGGCGCAGCAGCGCAGCGGCCGTGCATTGATGCTGGCGGTGGACCTGTCCGGCAGCATGCGTACCGGCGACATGCAGCTGGCTGGCCAGGACGTCAGCCGCTTCGGCGCGGTCGAGGCAATCGCTGGCGATTTCATCAGCCGCCGCAGCGGCGACGAGATGGGGCTGATCCTGTTCGGCAGCCAGGCCTTCCTGGTGACACCGCTGACCTACGACCTCAGCGCGGTGCGCGCGCAACTGCAGGGCGCGGCGGTGGGGCTGGCCGGCACCGAGACGGCGATCGGCGACGCCATCGCGGTGGCGGTGAAGCGGCTGGCCGCGCTGCCCGAGCAGGCGCGCGTGCTGGTGCTGCTCACCGACGGCGTCAACAACGCCGGCAGCATCGCGCCGCGCGACGCGGCACGCGCGGCGAAAGCCGCCGGCGTGCGCATCTACACCATCGGCATCGGCGCCACGCGCATGCGCATCCCCGGTTTCTTTGGCAGCCAGCTGGTCAATCCCTCGGCCGACCTGGATGCGGACATGCTCACCGACATCGCCAACGAGACCGGTGGGCGCTTCTTCCGCGCCACCGACAGCGGCGAGCTGGCCGAGGCCTACCGCGCGATCGACGCACTGGAACCGATGCCGCAGCACGGCCCCAGCCTGCGGCCGCGGCGTGAACTGTTCCGCTGGCCGTTGCTGGCCGCGATGGCGCTGCTGTTGCTGGTGATCGTGCCGCGCCGCTTCGCCCGTGCACGGGAGTTGCCGGCATGAGCGAACTGCTGCAGCAATTCCATTTCCTGCGGCCGTGGTGGCTGGCCGCGCTGCTGCTGTTGCCGCTGCTGGGCTGGTTCGGCGTGCGCCGCAACGTGGCGCAGGTGGAACTGTCGCGGCTGGTCGATGCCGAATTGCTGCCGCATCTGCTGCGTGGGCGCGCCGGCAATCGCAGCCTGCCGCTGTGGCTGTTCGCGCTGGGCTGGACACTCTGCGCGCTGGCCCTGGCCGGGCCGACCTGGAGCCGTGTCGAGCAGCCGCTGTATGCGAGCCGCGCGGCGCAGGTGGTGGCGATCTCGCTGTCGCAGCGCATGCTGGCGCGCGACGTGACGCCGAGCCGGCTCGATCGCGCGCGCTACAAGGCGCGCGATCTGCTGCACGCCAACCAGGACGGCCTGAACGCGCTGATCGGCTACGCCGGCGAGGCCTTCGTGGTGGCGCCGCTAACCGCCGATGCGCACAGCCTCGACGACCTGCTTGCGGCGATGGCGCCGGACACCATGCCGGTGGATGGCGACAACGCGGCGGCGGCGATCGAGCGCGGCGTGGCCCTGATCCAGGGCGGCAAGGCCGGCGGCGGTTCGCTGGTGCTGATCACCGACCAGGCTGATGCCGCGGCCGAGGCCGCCGCGCGCAAGGCGCAGGCAGCCGGGGTACGGGTGTCGGTGCTGGGCGTGGGCACGCCGCAGGGTGGGCCGGTGCCGCTGCCCGACGGCGGCTTCCTGCGCGACGCGCAGGGCGGCATGCTGCTGGCCCGCCGCGATGATGCGGCACTTGCCGCGCTGGCCGCGGCCGGCGGCGGTCGCTACGTGGCGATGAGTGCGGACCAGCGCGACGTCGACGCGCTGCATGCGCAACTGCGCAGCGCGAAAACAACCTTGGCGGAAGGGCAGGTCGGCGATCAGTGGCAGGATCGCGGCGCCTGGCTGCTGTTACCCTTGCTGCCGCTGGTGGCGCTGGCGTTCCGCCGCGGCTGGCTGCTGTTGCTGCCGCTGGTCGTGTTGCCGCTGTGGCCGGGCACGGCCGCGGCGACGAGCTGGCGCGACCTGTGGCAGCGCCCCGACCAGCAGGCCGCGCAAGCCTTGCACGCGGGCGACGCGAAGCGGGCGCAACAGCTCGCGCGCGATCCGGCCTGGCGTGGTGTGGCGGCGTACCGCGCCGGCGACTACGCCGCCGCGGCGCAGGCGCTGCCGCAGGCGCCCGGCAGCGACGCGGCGTACAACCTGGGCAACACGCTGGCGAAGCAGGGCGAGTACCAGCAGGCGCTCGCAGCCTACGACCATGCGCTGAAGCTCGACCCGGCCAACGCCGACGCGAAGGCGAACCGCCAGGCGGTCGAGGACTGGCTGCGCCGGCAGCAACAACAGCCGTCGGACCAGAAGGAGCATGAGGGCCACGGCGGCAAGCAGAATCAGTCGTCGCAAGGCGAGCAGGGCAGGAGCGGCAAGCAGGATGCGAAGGATCAGTCATCCACATCGAAGAACGCCGAGCCGTCCGGCCAGCCGGGCCAGGACGGCAAGTCGCAGCAGGATCCGTCCGGCAACAACGCATCGCAGCAGGGCAAGTCCGAGCAGGGCGTCGCCGGTCAACCCAAACCGCAGACCGCGCAGCAGCAGGCCGAGCAGAAGGCGCAAGCGGAACAGGCGCGACAGGCGTTGAAGCAGCAGATGGACGCCGCGTTGGCGAAACCGGGCGACAGCAAGGCCGGGCACCAGCTCGGCGCGCTGGCCAAGGACGACCCGCAGGCGAAGTTGCCGGCCGACCTGCGCCACGCCCTGCAGCGCGTGCCGGATGATCCCGGCGCGCTGCTGCGGCGCAAGTTCGAACTGGAATACCAGCAGCGCCACGGCGGCGCGCCGAGCGAGGATCAACAGCCGTGAAGTTCCGACATGTCGTGTGCAGCTGCCTGTTGATGCTGGCGTCGATTCCGGCGCTGGCCAGTGCGGCCGCGGTGACCGCCACGCTGGACCGCGACCACGTGCAACTGGGCGAGACGGTGACGCTCAACGTGCGCGTGCAGGGCGACACCGGCGGCGTCGTCGCACCCGATCTGCGCGCGCTGAACCAGGATTTCCAGCTGCTCGGCACCTCGCAGAACAACAGCCTCAGCATCATCAACGGCAAGGCCAGCTCGGAACTGACCTTCGGCGTGGCGCTGCGGCCGCGCCACGTCGGCGTGCTGCAGATCCCCGCGCTGAGCGTGGCCGGCGGCCGCACCGCGCCGCTGCAGCTCACCGTGACCGCGCCGGACCCGGCCGCCGCCGCTGCCACCCAGCGCGACGTCTTCATGGAATCGCAGGTCGAGCCGGCGCACGGCTACGTCGGCCAGCAACTGACCTACGTGGTGCGCCTGTACTACGCCAACCGCATCGGCGGCGACGCGCCGTCACCGCCGCAGGCCGACGGCGTGGAAGTCAGCGCGCTCGGCAAGGGCCTGAACTACGACGCGGAGCGTGGTGGTCGTACCTATCACGTGCTGGAACAACGCTACGCGCTGATCCCGCAGCACGCCGGGCAGATCGAGATCCCTCCGGTGGATTTCCAGGGCGAGGCCGCCGATCCGCGCGACCCCAACAGCTTTTTTGGCGCCACCGTGCCGGTCAGCGCCAGCGCGCCCGCGCAGACCATCGAGGTGAAACCGGCGCCGGCCGACTGGGGCGGCAGCGCGTGGTTGCCGGCACGCCAGCTGAGCCTGAGTCTGGACGGCTGGCCCACCGCGCGGGATGCGTCGCCGCGGGTCGGCCAGCCACTGAACCTGACCATGACCCTTGAAGCCACCGGCCTGTCGTACGAGGCGCTGCCGGCGCTGAGCCTGCCGCCGCTGGACGGCGCCACGGTGTACCCGGACAAGCCGGTCACCGGCAACCGCCAGGACGGCCAGTGGATCATCGGTCGGCGCCAGCAGTCGTTCGCGATCGTGCCCGAACGCGCCGGCACGCTGACCATTCCCGCCACCACGCTGAAGTGGTGGAACGTGCTGACCGACAAGATGGAAGTGGCGCAGATCCCCGCGCACAGCGTCAGCGTGCTGCCGGCGATCGGTGCGGCGGCCACGCCGGCACCCGCCGCAACGGCGCAGGTGCATGACGAGGTGGCTGCATCACCTGGCCTTGCCGCCGCGCCGGCATCCACGCCCTGGCGCTGGATTGCGCTGGCCAGCCTCGGCCTGTGGCTGCTCAGCGCGCTGACCTGGTGGTTGTGGCGGCGCCGTCGCCGCGTTCCGTCGGCGACACCGCCGGCCGCAGCGCGCACCTCGGCGCGCAACAGCCAGCTGGCCTTCCTCGCCGCGGCACGCGGTGGCGACCCGGCCGCGCAGGTACACAGCCTGCTGGCCTGGGCGCGGGCGGAGCGGCCGGCGATCCAGCATCTGGGCGAGCTGGCCGCAGCGCTCGACGATGCCGCGCAACGCGCCGCCATCGACGCGCTGCAGCAGCGTCGTTACGCCGGCGCGCCGGCGCCGGATGCCGGCACGAACCTGGCCGAGGCGTTCAAGCGCGGCTTTGCCTGGCGTGCCGCGGCAGCCAGCGAGGACTCCGGGTTGCCGCCGCTGTATCCGTTCAAGCTGCATTGAGCGGCTTGCGCTGCGGGGCACTGCCGCGCCTGGTCGGGGCCGTGTCCGCCTATGGCGCCAGCGCCTGCTGAAACACCGCGCGCATGGCGTCGCTGAAGCAGCACAGCGTCACCTCGATGTCGTCGTCCGCAGCAGCCAGCGCGTCGCGCAATGTGGCCACCGCCACCGCGGCGGCCTGCGCGGCGGGGTAGCCGTAGATGCCGCAGCTGATCGCCGGAAACGCGATCGTGCGCAGCGCCCGTTCGCGCAGCAGGCGCAGCGCGTTGCGGTGGCAACGCGCCAGCAATTCGGCTTCGCCCTCGTCGCCGCCGTGCCAGACCGGACCGACCGTGTGGATCACCCAGCGCGCGGGCAGCGCGAAGCCGGGCGTGATGCGCGCCTCGCCGGTGGGGCAGCGTACGCCGGGGACGGTTTCGGGCAGCGCGCGGCAGGCCTTGAGCAGCGCCGGCCCGGCGGCGCGGTGGATCGCGCCGTCCACGCCACCGCCGCCGAGCAGGCCGGGGCTGGCCGCGTTGACGATGGCGTCCGGCGCCAGGCGGGTGATGTCGGCATGAATGACTTCGATGGGCATGGATCGGCGGCTTACCTTATGCTTCGGGCAGGCATTGGCGCGGCGGAGCGGCAACGGATCATGGCGAAAACGGAAGACCTTTCCTTCGGCTACCTGCTCAGCGACGTGACCTTGCTGTTCCGCAAGCACTTCGACCGGCGCGCGGTGAAATTCGGGCTGACCCGCGCGCAATGGCGTGCGACCAAGGTGTTGTACCACCGCGAAGGCCTGCGGCAAACCGAGCTGGCCGAGTTCCTGGAAATGGAGCCGATCGCGGTGGGCCGGGTGATCGACCGGCTGCAGGCGGCCGGCTTCGTCGAGCGCCGGCCGGACCCGAAGGACCGGCGCGCCTGGCGGCTGTACGTCACCGAGCAGGCGCGGGTGATCGTCGGTGACATGGAGATCATCGCGCGCGAACTGCGCAAGGATGCCACCCGTGGCATCGACCACGACGAGCTACAGCAGGCACTGGCGGTGATCGGCCGGATCAAGGACAACCTGCTGGCGCTGGAGCAGGGTGACGGCACGCCGTGATGCGCACCTGCGGCGGCACTGGCCAGTGCCATAGGTTGGGGTCGTGCACCGCGGAATCCGCGGCATAGTGGATGCCTGGCGTGTCTTGCGGGGGTCAACCTGACGCCGTCACACACGTTGTAACGAGCTTGGTGCATGGTCACCGGCCCTGCGGTTCCCCGACCGCGCAAGAACCCCGCCATCGCCACCGCGCGTGGCGCGAAGATCGAGAAGTCCCCGCGCATGTCCTGGAAAAAAATCGTCCTTGTGGTGGCCGTCCTGCTGGCGATCGCGCTTGCCATGCACTTTCGGCGCGGCTCCGGCGACAGCAGCAAGGCCGTCAGGACGCCGGCAGCGGTGCCGGTGGAGGTGGCCAGCGCCATCCGGGGCGACGTCGAACTGTCGTTGAAGCTGGTCGGCCGGGTCGAGGCGTGGTCGACGGTGAGCCTGCGCGCGCGGGTCTCCGGCCAGCTGCAGTCGCTGTCGTTCACGCCCGGTGCGCTGGTGCGCAAGGGCAGCGTGCTGGCGCAGATCGACCCGCGCCTGCTGCAGGCGCAGCTGGACCAGGCGCGCGGCAGCGTGGCGCGCGACCAGGCGCTGTTGCAGAAGGCGCAGGCCGACCAGCGGCGCTATGCCGACATGCTGGCCAGGGGTTTCGTCTCGAAGGCGGACTACGACCTGTACCAGGCCAACCTGGCGGTGGCCCGCGCCACCTTGCAGAGCGACCGCGCCGCGCAGGAACTGGCGCAGACCCAGCTCGACTACGCGCGCATCGTCGCCCCGTTCGACGGCATCGCCGGCGCGCCGCTGGTGTGGCCCGGCGCGCAGATCAGCGCCGACAGCACCGACATCGTGGTGCTCAACCAGGTCGAGCCGGTGCGCGTGGCGTTCAACATCCCCGAGGACAGCCTGCCCGCCGTGCGCGTCGCGCAGGCCAGCGGTGCGATCGTCGTGCAGGTGACCGTCTCCGGCGACCACGGCACGCCGCTGGCCGGCACGCTGGAATTCATCGACAACGCGGTCGACGCCACGACTGGCACCATCGTGCTGAAGGCACGCTTCGACAACGCCGAACACCGGCTCACGCCCGGCCAGTTCGTGCAGGTAAGCCTGCCCACCACGCGCCTGGCCGGCGTGGTCAGCGTGCCGGTGCATGCGCTGCAGAGTTCCAGCAGCGGCAGCTTCGTGTTCGTGCTCGGTGCCGACGGCAAGGTGCAGCAGCGCTACGTCACCCCCGGCCCGACCAGCGCCGGGCGCACCGTCATCGACAAGGGCCTGAAAGCCGGCGAACAGGTGGTGACCGAAGGCCAGATGCTGCTGGTCGACGGCAGCGCCGCCACCGTCAAGCGGGGCTGAGCCGATGAACATTCCCGAGCTCTGCATCCGCCGCCCGGTGATGACCACGCTGTTGATGACGGCGCTGCTGGTGTTCGGCATCGTCGCCTATCCGCAGCTGCCGGTGAACGAGCTGCCGAACGTCGACTTCCCCACCATCAGCATCAGCGCGAATCTCCCGGGCGCCTCGCCGGAAACGATGGCGTCGGCGGTGGCCACGCCGCTGGAAGGGCGGCTGTCGACCATCGCCGGGATCAGCTCGATGAGCTCGACCAGCGCGCTGGGCTCCACCTCGATCACGCTGAGCTTCGAGCTGGACCGCAACATCGACGCGGCAGCGCAGGACGTGCAGGCGGCGATCTCCTCGGCGCTACGCCAGCTGCCGAAGGAAATGACCACGCCGCCCACCTTCCGCAAGGTCAACCCGGCCGACGCGGCGATCCTGTACCTGGCGATGAGTTCGTCGACGATGCCGCTGACCCAGGTCGACGAGTACGCCGAGACCGAGCTGGCGCAGCAGTTGTCGATGATCGACGGCGTGGCGCAGGTGAACGTGTACGGCTCGCAGAAATACGCGGTGCGGATCAGCGTGGACCCGGACCGGCTGGCAGCCAGCGGCATCGGCATCGACCAGGTGCAGAACGCGATCGCCGACGCCAACGTCAACCAGTCCACCGGCTCGCTGTACGGCAAGCGCCAGCAGCTGCCGATCCGCAGCGACGGCCAGCTGCTGCGCGCGGCCGCCTACAACGACGTAGTGGTGGCGTACCGCAACGGCGCGCCGGTGCACGTGGGCGACATCGGCACGGCGCGCGACAGCGTGCAGGACGACCAGCGCGTCAGCTCGTACAACGGCAAGCAGGCGATCGTGCTGGCGATCCAGCGCCAGCCCGGCGCGAACACGGTGGCCACGGTGGACCGGATCAAGGCGGTGCTGCCCAGCTTCCGCGCCGGGCTGCCGCCGTCGATCACGCTGGACACGCTGTACGACCGCTCGCAGTCGATCCGCGACTCGGTCGACGACGTGCAGTTCACCCTGCTGCTGGCCGGTGCGCTGGTGGTGTTCGTGATCTACCTGTTCCTCGGCAACCTGTCGGCCACGCTGATTCCGGCGGTGGCGCTGCCGATCTCGGTGCTGGGCACGTTCGGCGTGATGTACGCGCTGGGTTACAGCCTGGACAATCTCTCGCTGCTGGCACTGACCCTGGCGGTCGGCTTCGTGGTGGACGACGCGATCGTGATGCTGGAGAACATCGTGCGCCACATGGAGGCGGGCGTGCCGCCGTACGAGGCGGCACTACAGGGCGCCGGCGAGGTCGGCTTCACCATCTTCTCGATGACGCTGTCGCTGATCGCGGTGTTCATCCCGGTGATGTTCATGGGCGGCATCGTGGGCCGGCTGTTCCACGAGTTCGCAGTGGTGATCAGCGTAGCGATCCTGATTTCCGGCATCGTCGCGATCACGCTGACGCCGATGCTGTGCAGCCGCTTCGTCAAGGCGCACGACCATGACAGGAAAAACTGGCTGATCGCCGGCTTCGACCGCGGCTTCAGCGCCGTGCAGCGTGGTTACGCGGACAGCCTGCGCTGGTGCATGGAGCGCCCGCGGCTGGTGCTGGCCGCTTTCGGCGTGAGCCTGCTGGCCACCGCGCTGCTGTTCTATGTCGCGCCGAAGGATTTCATCCCGGCTGGCGACAGCGGCCAGTTGCGCATCAACACGGAAGGACCGGAGGACGTGTCGTTCGAGGGCATGCTGGCGCGCCAGCAGCAACTGGTCGACATCGTGGCGAAGGATCCGAACATCGCCGGCTACATGTCCACCGTGGGCGCGGGCGGCGCGCGCAGCACGATCAACAACGGTTCGATCCTGCTGCTGCTGAAGCCGGCGCACCAGCGCAAGCTCGGTCCGGACGGCATCATCCAGGAATTGCGGCCGAAGCTGGCGACGGTGGCGGGCATCCGCAGCTACATCCAGAACGCGCCGGCGATCCAGATCGGCGGGCGGCAATCCAAGGCGCAATACCAGTACACGCTGCAGTCGGTGAACCTCGACCAGTTGTACGAGTGGAGCGGCAAGGTGACCCGCGCGTTTGCCGCGCTGCCGGGTTTCGAGGACGTCACCAACGACCTGGATCTCAATAGCCCGTCGATCGTGGTCAAGGTCGACCGCGCCAAGCTGGCGCCGCTGGGGTTGACCATGGCGCAGGTGCAGACCGCGCTGGGCATCGGCTTCGGCGAGAACCAGGTTTCCACCATCTACGGTTCGTCCACCCAGTACTGGGTGATCCTGCAGGTCGAACGCAGGCTGCAGAACGACCCGGCGGTGCTGTCGCAGCTGTACGTCACCTCGAACCGCGGCAGCCTGGTCCCGCTGAGCGCGGTGGCGAGTTTCGCCCGCGAGCCGCAGGCGCTGACGGTGAACCACCAGGGCCAGCTGCCGGCGGTGACGGTGTCGTTCAACCTGGCGCCTGGCGTGTCCCTCAGCGACGCGGTGGCCAGCATCGACGGCGCGCTGGGCAAGCTGGGCCTGCCGGCCACCATCAGCGGCAGCGTGCAGGGCACCGCGCAGGCGTTCCAGCAATCCCTGCAGGGCATGGGCATGCTGTTGCTGCTGGCAGTGTTCGTGATCTACCTGGTGCTGGGCATCCTGTACGAGAGCTTCATCCATCCACTGACCATCCTGTCCGGCCTGCCGGCGGCCGCGGTCGGCGCGCTGCTGACCCTGGTGATCTTCCACGCCTCGCTGGACCTGTTCGCCTTCGTCGGCATCGTGATGCTGATCGGCATCGTCAAGAAGAACGCGATCATGCTGATCGACTTCGCGCTGGAGCGGCAGCGCGAGGAAGGCATGGCGCCGGCGCAGGCGATCGCCGATGCCTGCCGCGTGCGCTTCCGCCCGATCATGATGACCACCATGGCGGCGATGGCCGGCAC
This sequence comes from Rhodanobacter thiooxydans, assembly GCF_030291135.1. NCBI lineage: Bacteria > Pseudomonadati > Pseudomonadota > Gammaproteobacteria > Lysobacterales > Rhodanobacteraceae > Rhodanobacter > Rhodanobacter thiooxydans. The sequence continues at coordinate 627,480 of NZ_CP127409.1, forward strand.
CCTGCCGATTGCGCTGGGCATCGGCGCGGGCGCCGAAGTGCGTCGCTCGCTGGGCCTGGCGGTGGTCGGCGGCCTGCTGTTCTCGCAGGTGCTCACGTTGTACCTGACGCCGGTGATCTACCTGTGGATGGACCAGCTGCAGCAGCGTTTCCGGCGCACGGGCCGGACGTCGCCGGCGCGCTAGCTTGCGGCGTCCGGCCGCCCGCGACTAGGCTGGCCGCTCCGTCATCGAGGGAGCGGACATGCGCAGCCTGGGCACGATCGCCACCGTATTCGCCGCCGCCAGCGTGGCCGCCTGTGTCCATGCCGGCACCCCCGTGTCGATGGACGCCGCCGCGCTGCAGGCCTGGGCCGGCAAGCCGTGGGACAAGGCCGCGCTGATGCACACCACGGTCGAGGTGGGCCGCTACCGCGGCGTGCCGGTGATGGCCGAGCACCCCTGTTCGGACGTCTGCCCGCAATACACCGTGCGCATCATCCACTACTAGCTGCCGCCGGGCACCTCGTGCGCCGAGGCGGGTGGCGTGGAGAAGGAAGTGCTGGTGCCGATCGCGATCACGGTGATGTCGAAGACGTTCTGCGTGCCCGAGCCGCTGGTGGCCTCGGGGGCGTACTACGCGAAGTAACCTGGCCATGCTCCCTCCCCTGCGGGCAGGGGAGGGAGCCCAGCTTTTACTCGCCGGCGCCGTCCTTCGCGAACGCACCAGGTGCGGAGCCGAAGTCGCCGCTGGCCTGGGCGGCCATGTAGGAGAACGCTGCGTACACCGCCACGTTCTGCGCCAGTTCCTTCGGGTCGATCTTGTCCAGCGTGTCGTTCGGGGTGTGGTGCCAGTCGAAGTACTTCGTGCCGTCCTGGGTCAGCGACAGCGCGGCCATGCCCTTGGCGTGCATCTGCGACAGGTCCGAACCGCCGCCGCCGGGGCGCGTGGCGTCGTAGGCCACGCCGACCGGCTCCAGCACCTTGGCGATCTGGCCGATCGCGTCGCGCGCCGCGGGCTTCACGCTGGCGCTCATGCGCCAGATCGGGCCGGCGCCGAAGTCGGACTCGGTGCCGAGCTGGAACTTCGCCACCTCGGCGCCGTGCTTGTCGGCGTAGGCGCGGCCGCCCCACAGGCCCATCTCCTCGTTGGCGAAGGCGATCACCCGGATCGTGCGGTCCGGCCGCTGCGGCAGGTCGCGGATCAGCTTGCCGGCGGCCATCGCGATGGCCACGCCGGCGCCGTCGTCGATCGCGCCGGTGCCCAGGTCCCACGAGTCGAGGTGGCCGCCGATGGCGACCACTTGCTTCGGATACTTGCGGCCGGTGATCTCGCCGATCACGTTGGCACCGGTGTACTCGCCGGTGATGCCGCAGTCGAGGTCGAGCTTCAGCGTGACCGGCTTGCCGTAGGCGAGCACGCGGGTGAGCTGGTCGGCGTCGGGGTTGGCCAACGCGGCGGCGGGGATCGCCTTGGCCGGGTCGCGGAAGCCGGTGACGCCGGTGTGCGGCGCGCGCTCGTGCGCGTCAGTGCCGGCCGAGCGCAGCAGGTAGGCGGCGGCGCCCTTTTCCGCGGCGATCACCGCGCCCATCGTGCGCACGGCCGAACCCATGCCGTAGCCGTGGCCGTCCTTCGCGCGCTCCATGCGGTAGTCGACGTAGACGATCCGCCCCTTGATGCTGGCGGGGTCGGCTGCCTTCAGCGCATCCAGCGTGTCGAACTTCACCACCTCAGCGCTCAGCCCGCCCTTCGGCGTGCCGGCCGAATAACCCAGCGCGGTCAGCGTCAGCGGCTGCGGGAACGGCGCCACGATCGCGGCGTGCTCGCTGCGGCGCACCCACAGCGGATAGGTCACCGGCTCGGTGTAGACCTTGTCGTAGCCGAGCTCCTTGAACTTGGCCACGGCCCAGTCGACCGCGCGCCGATCGGCCTCGCTGCCGGCCAGGCGCGCGCCGACCTCGGTGGTCAGCGAGGCGGTGACCTTGTACGCGGTGTCGTCGTGCAGCGCCTGGTCGCGCAGCTGTTCGGCCGTCTTTACGGCCGCGGCGGGAATCGTGGTGGTGGCGGCGCTGGCGATGCCGCTGGCCAGCAGGCCGGCGGCGAGCAGGGTGAGGGGAAGACGGCGCATCGGGGGACTCCGCGTGGGAAACCCCGATTATGGCGTGGCTGCCGGTTGCCGCTTAGGCCAGAAGTCATGGGTGGCGGAGTGCGGCTTCGCAGGGCGGGCATTGCATGCCCTGCGAAGCCGGTAATCGCCGTTCGGTTACGGCTTGTTCTTCAGCAGGTCGCGGATTTCGGTGAGCAACGCCACGTCGGCCGGCGGCGCGGCGGGTGCCGCTTCCTGCTTGCGGCTGAGCTGGTTGATCGCCTTGACCACCATGAAGATCGCGAAGGCGATGATCAGGAACTGGATCAGCGTGTTGATGAAGGCGCCGTACTGGATCGCCACTTCGGCGATCTTGTGCTTCGGGTCGCTGTCGTCGCCGGGTTTGAGCACCCACTTCATGGTGGAGAAGTCGATGCCGCCGGTGAGCCAGCCGATCGGCGGCATGATGATCTGGTCGACCAAGGAAGTGACGATCTTGCCGAACGCGCCACCGATGACCACGCCGACGGCCAGGTCGATGACGTTGCCACGCATGGCAAAGGCCTTGAACTCGCTGATCATGCTCATGCTGCGTCTACTCCCCTCGGGTTGGGCCGGATGGCTATGCAACTCTAACGCGACAACGTAGGCGCGCACAGATGAAGGTCGCGTGGAAGTCCCGGATCATGAACGGGCTCTCAGATGATGTGTCCGTCCAGCTCCGCCACGCCCACCAGCTCGGCGTGGAAACGGTCGCCACGCTGCAGCGCGGCCACGCCGGCCGGGGTGCCGGTGAAGACCAGGTCGCCGGCTTTCAGCTCGAACAGCGTGGACAGCGCGGCCAGGATGTGCGGCACATCGTGCACCATCTCGCCCAGCGTGCTCTGCTGGCGCAGTTCGCCGTTCACGCTGAGCCGCAGCGCGGTTTGTCCGTCCACTGCCACCTCACCCGCCCGGCGCAGCGCGGAAACCGGGGCGGAGTGGTCGAAGCCCTTGGCCACATCCCATGGGTGGCCCTTCGCCTTGGCCTGCGCCTGCAGGTCGCGACGGGTCAGGTCCAGCCCCACGGCATAACCCCAGACCAGGGCGGCGGCTGCATCCGGGGTGAGGTCGCGGCCGCCGGCGCCCAGCGCCACCACCATCTCCACCTCGTGGTGCAGGTCGGCGGTGGCCTGCGGATAGGGCACGTCGGCGCCATCGGCGACCACCGCGTCGGCCGGCTTGCAGAAGAACATCGGCGCGGCCCGGTCCACTGTGGCGCCCATCTCGCGCGCGTGCTCGGCGTAGTTGCGGCCGATGCAGAACACCCGGCGGATCGGGAAGCGCTGGTCGGAACCGATGATCGGCAGACTGGGGATGGCTGGCGTGGCGATGGCGTAGTTCATGGCCGCAAGCGTAACAAAGCCTGACCGGGTGCGGTCGGAGCAGAGTGACAGACGAGGGACGCCGATGCGTGGTCGCGGTGATGCATGGAGACCATGCTGCCGGCGCTCCCCGGTGCCGTCGTGGCGGGGTACTAAGGCGTTCCCGTACTGCGCTCGGATGGGTGTTTCACGGCATCACCGGCGGCACGTAAGTCAGCGTCATGCCCAACAGCCACAACATGCCCAGCACCAGCGGCACGTGCACCACCAGCTGCATGAAGGTGTAACCCACCACGTCGCGCGCCTTCAGCCCGAGCACGCCGAGCAGCGGCAGCATCCAGAACGGGTTGATCAGGTTCGGCAGCGCCTCGGCCGCGTTGTACACCTGCACCGCCCAGCCCAGGTGCACGTGCAGGTCGTTCGCCGCCTGCATCACGTACGGCGCCTCGACCAGCCACTTGCCGCCGCCGGAGGGCACGAAGAAGCCGAGGATCGCCGAGTACGCGCCCATCACCGCGGGGAAGCTCTCGGTGCCGGCGACGTGCACGAACAGGTTCGACAAACGGTGGGCCAGCGTGGCGCCGTCAGCGCCGGGCACGTGGGTGAGCAGCGCGGCGATGCCGCCGTACAGCGGAAACTGGATCAGCACGCCGGACGTGCTCGGCACCGCGCGGCCCACTGCGTCGAGGAAGCTGCGCGGGCGCCAGTGCAGCAGGATGCCCAGGGTGAGGAACAGGAAGTTGTAGGTGTTGAGGTTGGCGATCGCGGTGACCGCCGGTTTGCTGGCGAACTCGTGACCGAGCCAGCCCAGACCCAGCAGGCCGATCGCCATCGACAGCAGCGGGCTGTATTCCAGCCATTCGCCCGGGCGCGTGCGCGGCGGCAGCGCCGGGGTCGAGGTTTCGCCCACGTCGAAATCCTTTGAAGTACGCGCGTTCGCGTCCGACGGCGCGGTGTACCAGCAGATCAGCAGCGACACCACAATCAGCACGCCGGTCAGCATGATCGACTGCCACAGGAAGATGGTCTGGCTGAAAGGCAGCACGCCGGTGATCGCCAGCAGCCCCGGCGGCATGCTGGCCGGGTTTGCCTGCAACTGCGCCGCCGACGAGGACAGGCCCATCGCCCAGATCGCGCCCAGGCCGAGATACGCCGCCGCGCCGGCCGCGCGGTAATCCATGCGCAGGTCCCCGCGCCGCGCCAGCGCACGCACCAGCAGCCCGCCAAACACCAGCGAGAAGCCCCAGCTGAGCAGCGAGGCCAGCATGCTGACCAGCGCGATGTAGACGATCGCGCCGCGGCCGGTGCGCGGCGCGCGCGCCAGCACGTCGATGAAGCGCGCCACCACCGGTGCGGTGGCCAGCACGTAGCCGCCGATCACCACGAAGGCCATCTGCATGGTGAACGGGATCAGGCTCCAGAAGCCGTCGCCGAACGCGGCGACCGTCGCCGTCGGCGTGGCGCCGAAACTGAAAGCGGCCAAAGCGACCACCACCACGCCCAGCGCAGCAAACACCCACGCATCCGGAAACCAGCGCTCCGCCCACGCCGCGCTGCGCAACGCCGCACGCGCCATCCATCCGTCCTGCCTCGCGTTCATGCTGCTCTCCGCCGGTGAGTTGCAACATCGTCGCGCCGCGGTGGCCGCGCAGGCAAGGCGACGATGGTCGATCTCCTTGCTTCAATGAAACGAAGTCGCGTCGCCGCAGGCGACGCCTCGTTCGCCCTTCCCCCTGCAAGGCAGGGGGAAGTTGGAAGGGGGTAACGCTTTTAATCCTGGTTTCGGCTGAAGAGCAACCCCACCCCAACCCTCCCCTGCAAGCAGGGGAGGGAGCAAGGCTGTGCGCCCCTCCGTTACCGTGGAGGGACTGAGACCGCACGGTCGATCCCTCCCCCTGCCAGGCAGGGGGAGGTCAGGTGGGGGTAACGCTCTTGATCTACCGCCTCTGCTTCGCCAGCGTGATCACCGCCACGCCGGCCAGGATGATCGCCATGCCGGCGAGGTCGAACGGCCCGACATGCTCGCCGGCCAGCAGCACGCCGAACAGCACTGCCACCGGCGGGTTCACATAGGCGTAGCTGGTGGCCAGCGCCGGGCGCGCGTGCTTGAGCACGTACAGGTACGCGCTGAACGCGATGATCGAGCCGAACACCGCCAGGTAGACGATCGCCAGGCTGGAACGCAGGCTGGGGTGCATCGGCAGCCGTTCGCCGCTGAGCAGGGCGAAGCCGAGCAGGGCGATGCTGCCGCAGATCATCTGCGCGGCGGTGTTCATGGGGCCGGGCGGCATCGCCTGGCGCCGGCTCCACACCGAGCCGAACGCCCAGGCGGCCGCGGCCACCAGCAGGGCAGCCGCGCCGATCGACGAGCCGGCCAGGCTGCTGCCCAGGTTCAGCACGATCACGCCGGCGAAGCCGATGGCCAGGCCGATCGACTCGCGCCGGTGTGGCCACTCGCCATACATGCCGGAAAACAGCGCCGCGAACAGCGGCATGCTGGCCACCGCCACCGCGGCGATGCCCGAATTCACCCGTTCTTCCGCAAAGCACACCAGGCCGTTGCCCATGCCGAGCAGCAGCAGGCCGGTGATCGCCGCGTTGCGCCATTGCAGCGGTGTCGGCGGCGCCATCCCGCGCCAGCGCAGGAAGCCGTACAGCGCCATGCCGGCGCCGAGGAAACGCACGCCGGCAAGCAGGAACGGTGGCCAGCTTTCCAGCGCGAAACGAATGCCCAGGTAGGTCGAACCCCAGATCACGTACAGCGCGAGCAGCGCCAGCGGTATCAGGAAGCGGGGATCAGTCAGGCTGCGCGGCGCTTCGGCCGCGAGGGTGGCAGGGGTGTCGGACATGGGGGCGGATCGTGGGGGGACGGCGCATTATCCGTCGGTTCCCCTGTGCCTTGCTCAATGCGCGACGGGCCGCCCCTGGCGGATCACCACGAACTCGCCTTCCAGCACGGCCGGCTGCGCGCCGGACGCCCTCGGCTTCACCGGTACGCGCCCCTGCTTCCACTGGCGCACCACCAGCAGCACGACGCCACCGACCAGCAGCACGCCGGCCACCACCAGCCCGAACACCAGCAACACGCCCAGCACCGCTACGCCCAGCAGCAGCGACAGGGCACGGGCCAACGGGTGGCGGGGGCGACGCAGGGAAGGCAGGGTGAAGTACATGTGTTAAAAATCCGTGTGGTAAAATCAACGACTTACGCCACAACCATGGGGCCATCCGCCCCGCGAGACAAGTGCCGATGGATACATTTACCCCTGTCGAATCGCTGGACCGGCAGACGCTGTGCCGGCTGGACGACATCCCCGATGGCGGAGCCACCGCGGTCGATGCTCGCCTGCCCGAGGGTGAGGAAAGCCTGATCCTGCTGCGCCAGGGCATGCAGGTGCGTGGCTACCTCAACGTCTGCCCGCATGCCGGCCGCCGCCTCGACTACGCCCCCGGCAAGTTCCTGCTGAAGAATGACACCCTGACCTGCTGCGTGCATGGCGCCGCCTTCAACCGGGCCGACGGCCTGTGCATCGGCGGCCCTTGCCGCGGCGAACACCTGCGCGCGGTGGCGGTACAGGTCGAAGCGGGCGAGGTGAGGCTGGCGCAGGACGGCACCTGATCGGGCGCCATATCCGACTGGTGGCCGGAACCCGGGCTACAGCCGGCCGTCGACCATGGCGACCGGAAGCAGGCTCTTGATGTCGAACACCGCGCAGTGCTCGCGACCGAAGCGGCGGATGCCCTCGCTACCCAGGTCGAGAAAGGCCTGGTGCGCCACGGCCAGCACGATGGCGTCGTAACTGCCGGCAGCCGGGGCATCGATCGGGCGGATGCCGAGTTTTTCCTCGGCCTCGTCGGGGGCGGCCCAAGGGTCGTACACGTCCACCCGGGCATGTGCGGTTTCGAGTTCACGCACGATTTCCACCACGCGCGTGTTGCGCAGGTCAGGGCAGTTCTCCTTGAAGGTCAACCCCAGGACCAGGATGCGCGAATCGACCACGTGGATGCGCTTGTTCGCCATCAGGCGCATCACCCGATGTGCCACGTGCAGGCCCATGCGGCTGTTGATGCGGCGCGCGGTGAGGATCAGCTCGGCGTTGTAGCCGAGGATGGTGGCCTTGTGCGTGAGGTAGTACGGGTCCACCCCGATGCAGTGGCCGCCGACCAGGCCGGGCCTGAACGGCAGGAAATTCCACTTGGTGCCGGCGGCGTCCAGTACGTCCTGGGTGTCGACGCCCATGGTGTTGAAGATCATCGCCAGTTCGTTGACCAGCGCGATGTTGACGTCGCGCTGGGTGTTCTCGATCACCTTGGCCGCTTCGGCCACCTTGATGCTGGACGCCTTGTGCGTGCCGGCGGTGATGATGCGACGGTACAGCGCATCGACGAAATCAGCCGTCTCCGGGGTGGAGCCGGAAGTGATCTTGGTGATCGTGGGCAGCCGGTGCAGTTTGTCGCCGGGGTTGATCCGCTCCGGGCTGTAGCCGCAGGTGAAGTCGTGGTTGAAGCGCAACCCGGAAACCCGCTCCAGCACCGGCACGCAGATTTCCTCGGTGGTGCCGGGGTAGACGGTGGATTCGTAGATCACCACGTCGCCGCGCTTGAGCACGCTGCCAATGCTGGCGCTGGCGCTTTCCAGCGGCCGCATGTCCGGCCGGTTCGCCTCGTCCACCGGAGTGGGCACGGTGACGATGAACACGTTGCAGCCGGCGAGGTCGGCAGCGTCGGTGGTGAAGCGCAGCCGGCTTGCGGCGGCGAGTTCTTCGGCGGAAGTCTCCAGCGTGTGGTCGCGGCCCTGGCGAAGTTCGTCGACGCGGCTGGCGCTGGTGTCGAAGCCGATGGTGTCCAGCTGCCGGCCGAACTCCACCGCAAGCGGCAGCCCGACGTAGCCAAGTCCGACGATGGCAATCCTGGGTTCGTTCAAGTGCGTATCCCCTGTTGCTGTTGGCGGTGCGTCATGCGGCGCGAGGTCCGGCGGCGAAAATACCAGCGATGCGTGCCGCTGTCGCTTGCCCGGGGTACATTCAGCGGAACAGCAGGTTGATCGCGATCAAGGTGGCGACGAGCACCAGCAGGGTCAGCGGCGCGCCCACACGCAGGAAATCCTTGCCCTTGTAGCCGCCGGGGCCGGTGACCATCATCAGCGCGGGGTGGCCGGAGCTGAGCAGGAAGGTGTTGGAGGAGGACACCGCCACGATCAGCGCGTACGCCGACGGGTTGCCGCCGGTGGCCACCGCCACGCTGATTGCGATCGGCACCATCATCACGGTGGCGCCGACGTTGGACATCACCTGCGAGAACAGCAACGTGAGCACGGCCAGGCACAGCTGCAGCAGCCACGGCGACGCGCTCCCCAGGTGATCCAGCACCACCTGGGCGATCCACGCGGCGGTGCCGGTGGCGTCCATCGACCAGCCCAGCGGGATCAGGCACGCCGTCACGAAGATCGTTTTCCAGTTGATCGCCTTGTACGCCTCGTCCATGTTCAGCACGCCGGACAGCAGCATGCCGATTGCGCCGGTCATCATCGCCACCGACAGGTCGAGGTTGGTGAACAGCGCCAGGCACTTCGCCAGCACGAAGAAGCCCACCGCCTGCCAGATCTTGCCCGGCCGCTGCTGCTCCTTCGGAATGTCGGTGACGACGACCAGGTCGCGGTCTTCCGCGGCCAGCGACAGGTCGCGCCAGTTGCTGTGCAACACCACGGTGTCACCGGCGCGCAGGCTGACCGAGCGCACGTCGTCGCGGAACACCTGGTCACCACGGTTCACCGCCAGCACCGAGATGCCGAAGCGCTTGCGCAGGCGCAGCTCGCCCACGGTGTGCCGGATGAAGCGCGACACCGGTGGAATTACCACCTCGGAGATGCCGGCGCGGGTAGGGTTGAACAGCTCGCCGAGCTGGCGCATGCGGGTGGACAGCCGGCACAGCTGGTTGTTGGCGAACTGGTTCAGCTGCTCGCGCGGGCCGAGCACGCCGAGCACCGAGCCGACCCAGATCACATGGTCGGCCGGCGGCGCCATGCGCGCGTCGTTGCCGCTCTTGATCGCCAGGATCAGCGGCGCCTCGTGCAACTGTTCGACCTCGCCGATGCTCATGCCGACCAGCGGGCTTTCCGCGGTGACGGTGAGCTCGGCGGTCTCGCCGACGATGCCGTAGGTCTCGGCGAAGTAGCTCTCGGTGCGCCCGGGCGTCACCTTCAGCCGCTCGTCCTCGTGCCCGGGCAGCAGCTTGCGGCCGAAGAAGTAGAAATAGCCCACGCCCAGCAGCGCCAGGGTCAGGCCGACCGGGGTGACGCTGAACAGGCCGAACTTCGGGATGGTGTGCGCGCCCGGCGGCAGGTTCACGTTGGCGCTGGCGATCAGGTCGTTCAGCACGATCAGCGGCGAGTTCGCGATCAGCGTGGTGTTGGTGGCGGTGAGGATGCAGAACGCCATCGGCAGCAGCAGCCGCGACAGCGGCACGCCGGTGCGTGCCGCCAGCCGGCTCGACACCGGGATCATCAGCGCGGCCAGCGCCTGGCTGGGGATCACCGCGCTGAACAGGCTGGCGACCAGGTTGATCACCACGCCCAGGCGCGATTCCACGCCGCGCGCCATGCGCATCACGAAGTTCGCGGTGAGGTTGAGCACGCCGGCGCGGTCCAGCCCCTCGCCCATGATCATGATCGCGATGATCGCGATCACCGCGTTGCCGGCGAAACCGTTGAACACGCGATCGGACGGAATCAGCCCGGTCAACCCGATCACCACCACTACCAGCAACGCCACCATGTCGGCGCGGATCCACTCCAGCACCAGCATCAGCATGGTGAAGCCCACCAGCCCGAGCACCAGGATCATTTCGGGGGTGAGCGAGAGTGCCACTAGCTGACGTCCCGGCGGGGCAGCGGATTACGGTGGATGTGGCGGGGCAGTGGAAGCTTCACGCTGCTGTCGATTCGTCCCTGGGCGGATGAGCGTGAGTATAAGCGGGGCGATGCGGCTGCTGGTGAACCGTGAGCGAAGAGCGACCCCACCCCAGCCCTCCCCTGCGACCGAAGGAAGTCCCCTTGCGGGGCGAGCAGGGGAGGGAGTACAGCGCTTTGCTCCTCCCCCTGCTTGCAGGGGGAGGTCGGGAGGGGGTTACGCTTTTCGCCCCAGCTCAGCGAAGGACTCGCCGTGCAGCTCAAATGGATCCGCGCCCGCCAACTCCGCAACAAAAGCACCGATGCCAAGCGCCGCCTGTGGTACTTCCTGTGCCGTGAGCAACTGGCCGGCCACAAATTCCGCCGGCAGTATCCGCTGGCTGGCTACATCGTGGATTTCGTCTGCATGCCGGCGCGCCTGGTGATCGAACTGGATGGCGGGCAGCATCTTGATGCGTTGGCGTACGACGGGCGGCGCACTGCGATGCTCGAACGCGAAGGCTACCGCGTGCTGCGCTTCTGGAACGACGATGTGCTGCTGCGCACCCAGGATGTACTGGCGGAGGTTTTTCGGGTGCTGGAGGAAAGGTCAAAAGCCTGACCCCTCCACGACCCTCCCCTACTTCGCAGGGGAGGGAGCACAGCGGTCGGGCCGGGCAGCTTTTCTCAGGGAGGGGCACCGCTCTACTTCTCCCCTGCGGAGCAGGGAGAGGAGTGCAGCAGGCGAGCTGGGTAGCTTTTCTCCCTCCCCTGCGAAGTAGGGGAGGGTTGGGGTGGGGTCAAGCTTTTCGGTAAAGCAGATCCCAAACCCCATGCCCCAGCTTCAACCCGCGCCTTTCGAAGTGCGTCTCAATGCGCCATGCGGGCTTCTCGGCGTATTCGCCAGGGCCGGTGGCGTTGCGCCATGCAGGTGCCGCTTCCATCACCTCCAGCATGTGCTCGGCATAGGCCTGCCAGTCGGTGGCCAGGTGCAGCAGGCCGTTTGGAGCCATGCGCGAGGCGAGCAGGGCGACGAACTCGGGCTGGATCAGGCGGCGCTTGTTGTGGCGCTTCTTGTGCCACGGGTCGGGGAACCAGATGCGCGCTTCGGTCAGCGTGCCCGGGGCGATCTCGTGTTGCAGCACTTCCACCGCATCGTGCTTGTACAGCCGCACGTTGCGTGCATCGCGCGCGGCCAGCGCGTTCATCAGCCGGCCCACGCCGGGGCCGTGCACTTCGACGCCGAGGAAGTCGCGCGCCAGGTCGTGCTCGCTGGCCCAGGCCAGTGCCTCGCCGTTGCCGAAGCCGATCTCCAGCACCAGCGGCGCCGCGCGACCGAAGTTCGCAGCGAAGTCGTGCGGGGCTCCCTGGTAGTCGATGCCGTAGCGCGACCACAGCGTGTCGAAGGCACGCTGCTGCGCCGGTGTCATGCGCCCTTCGCGCAGCACGAAGCTGCGGATGCGGCGCAGGTGTTCGGGGATGGTGGGGTCGGTCGTGGGCATCCGCGCATTGTACGGCCTGACTCCAGCCTTCCCTTCACGCCGGGGAGGGGGAAA